>DUSP01000095.1 GCA_012842575.1 Clostridia bacterium | reverse complement strand
GCGAACGCGATCCGAGCGGAAAAGCGTTCATTAAATGATACCGGGCTCGGGACGGAGTGAACCGTAATGTTGGCAGAATCACGGCTTAACGTATGCCCGGCCCCCAGACCTAAAACCGCTTTTCCGCTCGGTATGTTTTTATCCGGCACTCATAGCATACCGCACAAATTACAAGACTTGAGCGATTACCGGCAATATATCGAGTTTGAAAGGTTTCCAATAAAGGAATCATTTGTTCTGGAGAGTAATATACATAACACCAAACAGCAAGATTGGCAAAGCAAGATCAGCAAAACAGTGGCACCGAAGCGAGATCAAAAGCAAGGGCTCCAATGGTGCCTCCAGGTCTGTCTGGCCAAAGGTAAAAGCCCGGTAGGTTTGGCTACTCTTGGAGGTGGAGTGACTCGACAGGCCATCCAGAAGCAAGGGTGATAGTTCCCAAAAGGATGCTGATCGCGAAGGAGGACTACCGTGAGATAGTCAGGGACTGTATTGATGCCTCTCCTTACGAGGCGTGCGGCCTCATCTCCGGATATAGAGTCGATAGCGGGCTTACGGTGGTTGCAAACCGCGTATATCCTGCGCGGAACCTCGACGGCAGCGCGACATCTTATAGAGTGTCTCCGGAAGATCAGATCCGTATCATGTTGGACATGGAGAATGAAGGGTTTGAACTGGTAGGTATTTACCATTCACACCCCGACGGCCGGGCATATCCTTCCTTGACCGATGTCGAACAGGCCTTTTACCCAGAGGCGGTATATCTCATCGTCGGGATGAAAGATGGTATCGAGGTTCGAGGTTACCATATAGAAAACCCACGCCTGGCCGAGGTTCTACGGAACAAGACGCGGTCGCGGCTAAGGTCCGTAGTCGACGTCGAGATCCTGGTAAAAGACGATCCAGCGTAGGTTCGGGAGCGCACATTCGGAATATCTGCATACGGTCGGTAGATCATGGGTATAGGGGGAATGGGATTGAGTCTTTTTGAGTGTCTGGACTCGAAGCGGTGGAAGAGACCACGTTTGATCGCATCCGGCGCGTCATGGTCTTCGCGGGGGCCGGGCGGGTCGCCCCAGGGGGCGGGCCGCTGCACAGGGGCCAGTGATGGCATGTCACGCTTCGGAAAGTCGGCCATGAGACACATGAGACATATCTTTACGTCCATTTTGGTGGCGATCTTCATTCTCTTCATTCTTCCCGTCGGGGGACCGCAAGGCGTCACCGGCATCGCGGCGGCATCTTCGGCCGGGGGAGTAGAACCTACGGATAAAGCTGACGCCGAGGATGGCGGTACAGCCCTGCCGGATGAGCTTCTACCGGGGGGTAATGCGATGGGCGCCGTCGGCGAGGCCGAGTCCTACGTAGATCCCGCGAAGACGATACCTCCTCCTGACATGACGGTCAACGGGACCCGATGGGCGCCAAAAGGTGCCTTCGTTACAGGCCAGGTTTTGATGACGCCGTTCGAAGAGACGTGCAAGGTGCTAGGCGCAAGAGGCTTTTTCGATGACTTCACCCAGGTCATGAGGGTGCACAGGCCCGGAACCATGCTTCAGCTGGCGGTGAGGTCTACGTCGATGACGGTGAACGGGGAACGCAAAGACCTTCCGTTGGCCCCCGTTAGAATTGACGGCACGGTCTTCGTGCCGGTCAGGGCGCTTGCCGAGGGTCTGGGATGTCGGGTCACCTGGGACGAGGCCAACAAATGCGTTACAATCAAACTTCCCGAAGCCTCCGGACCTTCGGGACCCGGTGAAGTGAGCCGCGGTGACGGTATTGACAGAGATAATAACGGGTGGGTGATAAGTTGTAGCGAGGAGGAATACAACCTACTCGCGAGCGTCATCGATGCTGAAGCGGCCGATGAGCCCTTCGAGGGGCAGGTGGCCGTAGGGGCTGTCATAGTCAACAGGGTGAAGTCTCCACATTTCCCGAATACCATTAGGGAAGTGATCTTTCAGCCGGGGCAGTTCAAGGTGATCGAAAACGGGAGATACAAACAAGCCCTAACCGGTAGGGGTAAAGAAGCGGCCCTCGCGGCCTTGAGAGGGGAAGACCCGTCCAGGGGTGCACTCTACTTTTTCAACCCGAGAGTGGCGAAGTCTCCGTTCTTGTTCAAGCGCCCCGTCACGGTTGAAATAGGATCGCATAGGTTTACGCAATGAAGGGTTACGAGCGACGTGGTTCTGTAGCGCCGGCTCTTCGTTCTATGGGCCGAGACAACGGGATTCACAGGCGTCGCCAGTTATAACTCATGAAGTTCCCGATAGCCCGGGGTGTCGGACTGTACGACATTGCATGACTATAAATGCGTAATTCACGTCCATACTGACAACTCTCCCGACAGCTTGGCGTCCTTTGAAGATGTGGTTTTAGGTGCTGCATGGGGCAAGGCAGACGTGGTCGCGGTTACGGACCACGATAGCCTTGCCCTCAAGCCCAAGGAAGGATGGATCGAGGCTTTCGGACACAGATTCCTACTCTTAGTCGGCGAGGAAGTGACGACGGCTTCCGGCGGTCATTACCTTGCCCTCGGTATTGAGCGTCCGGTTGAGCCCGGCTTGCCTGCGGGACGGGTTATCGAAGAAGTTGCGTCCCAGGGAGGAGCGGGATTTATCGAACACCCTTTCTTCAAAGGAAACCCCTGGTTCAGGGCGCCTGCCGCAGCTTGGCCTGACTGGAATGTTGCCGGGTTTACAGGGCTTTCCGTCTTCAACTTCACGAGCGATTGGGGGAATAGGATCACTCCGCTAGGCTTCCTCTTATACGGAGCATGGCCTGGGCTTGCCGTTGACCGTCCCACCCCCAAGACCGTGAAAAAGTGGGACGAACTTGCGGGCTTCGGCCGGGTGGTCGGAATAGGCACCGTGGACGCGCACCTGTACACGGCTCGTTTGGGGCGGTGGACCCTCGAAGCCCATCCCTTTCGTTATTTCTTTCACTCCATACGAACCCACATCCTTACCGACCAGCCTTTAAGCGGCGACCTCGAGCACGACAGGGAGGTTTTCCTGAGGGCGCTCAAGTCGGGTTCGTGTTTCATTTCCAACGACTATCTCGGCGAAGGAGAGGGGTTTCTTTTTTACGCCGTGGATGAAACCGGACGGGTCGTGGCCCGCATGGGCGAAAGCGTTGAAGCCCCTTCCGGTGTGACGTTAGTGGTAAGATGTCCCGAAATCAGGCGTGCTGGCGGCGTTTCCCGCGGCGAGAAAGGGGTCACGCTTCTCAGAGTTACCATGATTCACGACGGTCGTGCGGAATTGGTAAGGACTTACGCCGTGGATCATGGGGGCGGAGGCTGGTTGATGAGCGAGAAGGGGGTAACAAGCACTCCGGGCGGAAGATGGTTGATGAGCGAGAAGGAGATAAAGGGCACTCCAGAAGGTGTTGCCTCCATTCAGGGTGAGCGATCATATTCGAATGGACGGTTCGAGGCCGTTCACCTCGCGTATATACTCAATGGAGCTCCAATGTTGACCTACAATGTAAAAGGAACGGGCGCTTACAGGGTAGAGGTTGAAATGAAGATCCACGGCCGTCTCAAGCCGTGGATCTATTCTAACAACATCTACCTAACCCGCCCGGACTTAGCTGAGTAGACTTATCATTACACCCGCCGCCACTGCAGTCCCTATGACGCCTGCAACGTTAGGCCCCATGGCATGCATCAATATGAAGTTTCCGGGGTTGGCCTCCCTGGCCACTACTTGCGAAACACGGGCTGCCATAGGGACGGCGGAAACACCGGCTGATCCTATCAAAGGATTGACTTTACCCCCGGAAAGATGGTACATGAGTTTGCCCAGGAGTACCCCGCCGGCCGTTCCGCCCGCGAAGGCCACGAGCCCCATCAGTATGATTTCGATGGTCCTAAGGGTGAGGAAGGACTCGGCGCTCATAGTGGCGCCGACGGAAAGCGCAAGGAATATGGTGACGATGTTTATGAGCTCGTTTTGAACCGTCTTGGAAAGGCGCTCTACGACTCCCGATTCGCGGAAGAGGTTGCCGAGCATTAGCATACCGATGAGAGGGGCCACCGGCGGCAGGAGGAGGCTCACGACGATTGACACCACTATGGGAAATACTATCTTTTCGGTTTTCGAAACGGGTCTTAACTGCTCCATCACGGTGGCGCGTTCCTTCGGTGTCGTCAGGAGCTTCATGATGGGCGGCTGGATTAGAGGAACCAGGGACATGTAGGAGTAGGCCGCGACCGCTATGGGTCCAAGGAGGTGAGGCGCCAGTTTCATGGTGGTATAGATGGCCGTGGGCCCGTCGGCGCCTCCGATTATGCCTATAGATGCCGCTTCATTTATGCTGAACCCGAGGATTTGCGCCCCCATGAGGGCGATAAAGACGCCAAGCTGTGCGGCTGCGCCGAGGAGGAGCGTTGAAGGGTTTGCAAGGAGCGGTCCGAAGTCCGTCATTGCCCCGACGCCGAGGAAAATCAGCGGGGGAAAGATCTCCCGTTCCACGCCTTGATAGAAGAAGTGTAATAGACCGCCTTCTTTCATGATGCCGGTCAGCGGGAGGTTCGCTACGATGGCGCCGAAACCTATACACAGAAGGAGTAACGGCTCGAATCCCTTAACAATGGCGAGATACAAGAGTACCGCGCCGACCAGTATCATGACGACGTTACCGGCTGTCAGCGCCCCGAGTCCGGTTGATGCCGCGAGTTCTCTGAAGGCAGAAGAAAGATCCAAGGGTCATTCCCTCCCGATTAATCTCTATACAGGTTTTGTTATTGATCTCCGACATGGGTTTCCGCTCGATCTCCAAAAAAAGCTCGGGGAAAGTGTGCCGTCTTCGAGCCTGTATCGGGAATGTTTTTGCTCGATCTCTAAAAAACCTCGGGCCTTTCCCGTAGCACTTTTCCTCGTAGAGTAAGACAGCCATGCTCTGCCCAACAGGTCGACGGATTCGGCGAGCCATCACCGCCCGGCAGGGCGACGCGGCCAACGATTCAGTTGGTTGAGCCTTCCATGCATAACCCAGGGGCAGGGGCATGCAAAAGCCGCCGCTACAGCACTACCCACCGGGGACGGCGTGAAAACGGGCAGTCCAGGACGTTGATCTGTCATGTAAGCGGCCACTGCGGCAGAAATCACGGCGGTTAATGTCTTGGCACCGGAGTCGTCTTTGTCGCAGTCATTCTTCCCGAAACCGGTGGTTTCAACTGCGGCTTGAAATGGAGAGTCTTGTTGCGTCACCGACGCTTCGGCGCTGAAGGAAAATGATGTACTATCATCTGCGGTAACAGTCCCGGCGTGAGTGCCGGCGTTCGACTCTCCTTCGGCCGTCCGGGTTATGCCCGCACCGGCACCGCCTTGAGGCGAACCGCCGGTTTCCTTCGGTTTCGATTGTGCCTTAGTGACCGCTATCCTCGTTAAGTTTATCACGAGGGCGATGGCATATAACACTGCGAATACTATTGCCATGTCTATGAGCGTAAGCTGCAACCCGCTACTGAGACTATTGGACATTAGATACCCACCCCCTGCTTTCACCCGGTGCGCGATTTTCACATGAGCGATTCTCGGATACTCACTCACGCGACCGGTTCCCCGAATATAGAATACAAACCGGTCAGGACATAATCCGCACATTGATAATCTAGCACTGCGGATTGAGCTCGTCAAAGGATCCAATATAGGCCATTTCCGCGATGCGGAATCCGATATTGGCTTTGAGACACAGAATGATATAATCCAATGTGGCAAGAATGACGAGCCCGGTGAATGATCCAGGTGAATGACACCGACACACCAAACATGATCCGAAGATACGGTGGCTTAATATACGGCGACTTGGCCCACCAAAGATCTCAAACCGACGAATCGGCCGGACAAAAGAGTCCAGACGCGACAAAGGTGGCAAAGGCGCTGATGACCGCTTACGATCTTCTCCTGGGGCATTTCGGCCCACAAAACTGGTGGCCAGCCGAGACCCCCTTTGAAGTCGCGCTGGGCGCCATCCTCACTCAGCAGGTTTCGTGGAGGAATGTGGAACAGGCCATAAACAATCTTAAGCGCCTGGGACTCCTCGATCCTCAGAAGATTCGATCGCTACCTTTAGAAACCCTGGAGGACTTGATTAGACCCACCGGCTTTTATAAGACCAAAGCCAAGAAGGTGAAAGCCTTCGTTGACTTCCTTTGTGAGCGTTATGACGGGTCCATGGATACGATGTTCAAAACGCCCCCAGAAGATCTGAGGAAAGCGCTCCTTTCGGTTTATGGTATCGGACCGGAGACAGCGGATTCGATCCTTCTTTATGCCGGGGGAGTGCCGGTTTTCGTTGTGGACGCTTACACCTTAAGACTCTTGGAACGCTTCGATCTTCAGGGAAACGACCTTACATACGAAAGGGTGCAATCGTTGTTCCAAGCCGCCCTTCCCCGAGATGCCACCCTCTTTAACGAATTCCACGCGCTAATCGTGGCGCTCTGCAAGAACATCTGCCGCTTGAGCGATCCAAAATGTAAAATTTGCCCCGTGGTTCGAATTTGTTCATACGGACGGAGGGTTTCGTACCGCGGGGGTGAATCTGAGACTGGTGATACCGCATCTTTGCCAAAGGGATCTAGCGATACCAAGTCTTTGCCAAAGAGACGGCTGAGCAAGCGGAGGCGCCGCGCGAACGCGGCGCGCATGGCGCCGTGTGAAGGCGCCATGTGAAATGATAGGCACAAGGCCCATAGCCAGCCGGCGCCGAGCGCGTAAAAGCGCCGCGGGAAAAGTTCGGGTATTCGGATATATTGAGCGACATTAACTCATGCGAATGCGTAAGGAGGCTAGAGAAGTCATGTCCGTAAAGGAGAAGATTTCCCGCCGCACACGGGAACTCGTACCATCCCCGACCCTTTCCATAGACGCGAGGGCCAAGGAGCTCGTCTCGCAAGGTGTAGACGTGATAAGTTTCGCCGTTGGGGAACCGGACTTCGATACACCCTCTCACATAAAGGATGAGGCGATACATGCCATCCGATCCGGGTTCACCAAGTATACCCCCTCGTCGGGGATCTTGCCTCTCCGGCAGGCCATAGCGGATAAGCTCCTTCGAGAAAACGGCCTTTCGTATGATCCCGGCGACATACTGGTATCTTGCGGTGCAAAGCATTCGATATACAATGCGATAATGGCGATCTGCGATGACGGGGACGAGGTGATAATACCGTCCCCTTATTGGGTAAGCTATCCTGAACAGGTCAGACTTGCCGGCGGAAAGCCGGTGTTCGTCCAGTGCAGCGCGGACAACGAGTATAAAATTACGGCGGAAGATCTGAGGAAGGCCATTACACCTAGGACAAAGGCCTTAATCCTCAATACACCCAATAACCCGAGCGGCGCGGTGTACACTGAGGACGACCTGACGGCCATTGCAGAGGTTGCAGTGCACCAGGATATCATCGTAATTTCGGATGAGGTCTACGAAAAACTGGTTTATGACGGTGAAAAGCACGTGAGTATCGCAGCTCTTTCCCCCGAAATCAAGGAACGCACCGTGGTCGTAAACGGGGTTTCCAAAGCATATGCCATGACCGGCTGGAGAATCGGGTACGCAGCTGGCCCCAGGGTCATTATAAAGGCTATGGCCGACATACAGGGTCATATGACTTCCAACCCCACTTCCATCTCGCAAAAGGCAAGTCTACAGGCGCTAACGGGGACTCAGGAACCAGTAAACGAGATGCTTCGTAGTTTCTCGGCGCGCAGGGACATTATGGTGGAAGGGCTCAACGAGATTACGGGATTTAAGGCCACCAAACCCCGCGGCGCCTTCTATGTATTTGTGGACGTAAAGGGAGTCTTGTCACAACGGTTTCAAACGAAAACGGCCGGCGTAGTGGCAGATGATACCGCCTTGGCTCGGTTCTTGCTAGAAGAGGCAAAAGTAGCGGTGGTTCCGGGAAGCGCATTCGGCGGTCCGGGTTGTCTCAGGCTTTCCTATGCCACATCCGAAGAGCGGATTAAAGAAGGGTTACGCCGCATAAAGGAAGCCGTAGAGGGGCTCGGATAACCGCCGCACCGGGCTCGGGACGACGGGCACGACTTTTGTCGAGGCAAGGCGCTGAAATGTAGAGGTAAGGCGCCGAAATGTAAAAGGCGCAAAAGGGGTAAAAAGGCGTAAAAGGCGTGAGAAGCCGTAAAAGGCACAAGAAAGCGCAGAAATGTAACCACTGAGTAAACCTCCGGGAGGGTTACCGGGATGACTGGGGAATCCTTTACGGGTAAAAGGATTGCCGTGGTAGGATTGGGGATTTCCAACCTCGCCCTCGCCAGATATCTCGCTCATCGGGGCGCCGACCTGACGCTTTGTGACCAGAAAAGCCTCGAGGAGATGGGGGATAGGAAACCTGCCATCCTTCAACTTGCCGAGATGGGAGCCCGCCTCAGACTTGGCTCCCGGTATCTCGAGGGTTTATGGGAATTCGAAGAGGCATACCTCACTCCCGGAATGAAGAAGTACCTCCCGGAGATAGAGCGTGCCCGGGCTTCCGGAACCAAGATTTCCACCGAAGCACAACTGTTCTTGAGTTTAGTCAAGGCCAAAACGATAGGCGTAACGGGCAGTGCTGGTAAGACCACCACCTCGACGTTGATCGGAGATGTCCTTTCCAAGAGCGGGAGGAATACCTACGTCGGTGGAAACATCGGCCAGCCACTGATCGAGGTCGTCGACGACATACCTGAAAATGCTTATGTGGTCTTAGAACTATCAAGTTTCCAGTTGGAGCTTATGGAAAAGAGCCCTAATACCGCCTTGGTCTTGAACGTCACGTTGGACCATATGGACGTACACCGTAACAGGGCAGAATACGTCGCCGCTAAGACGAGGATTTTTTCATTCCAAAAAGAAGGCGACTTGGCGATATTCAATGGGGACGATACTACCACTGCTGCCATGGCCCTCGAGGCCCGCGCGAGGGTCGCGCTTTTCTCCAGGCGGAGGGAGGTTTCCGGGGATGGGGCTTTCCTTCGCGGGTCGTCCGCGATTGTAAGGCTTGGGGGTGTCGAGCGGGAAGTGTTCGATGTCGGTCGGTTGCTGATCCCCGGACCGCATAATGTGGAAAACGCTTTGGCTGCTAGCATCTGCCTTATCGACGCCGGGATAAAACCAGCCTACATCGCAGAGGTATTGAGCGAATTCCGCGGGGTGGAGCATCGTATAGAGTTCGTACGAGAGCTTGAGGGCGTAAGATACTATAACGACTCGATAGCGACCACCCCCGATCGGACCGCGGCCGCCCTTTATACGTTGGCGCAACCCATCGTGCTCATAGCCGGGGGTTCCGACAAAAACCTTCCCTACGACAGGCTCGGTGAAGTGATTGTCAAGCGGGTGCACACCCTCATAACAATGGGCCATACTGCTGAGAAGATCGAAGAGGCGGTGAGGCGCGCCCTATCCAGCGGTGAAGGCAAAGAACAGATTTCGATCAGGCGTTCCAGAGATTTGGGTGAGGCCGTCACCCTTGCTCGGAGGCTGGCTCCTCCCGGGGCCAGTGTGGTACTTTCCCCTGCTTCAGCGAGCTTTGATGCATTTTCCAATTACAAGGAGAGAGGGAAGCTTTTCAAGCGGTTGGTGCTTGAGCTCTAGACCATATTCGCTTGGAAGTTGGCAGTCATTGACGGCCTTGGCGGGGTATGACCATAAACGCCTAGGCTGGACTGGGAGCTGGTGGTCGTTGGCGGAAGCGAACGAAAGCGGCGCGGGTTTGGACGAGGTGGGGCTGATAAGGACCATCGCCGAGCGTTTGAAGTGCCGGTACGAAACGAAACCTCGATATGATGAAGGGATCATCGGCGAAAAAGGCCATGGCCCTTCGCTTTCCGAGATAAACGGAACGCCCCTCGACATACTAGTAGCGACGGTACTTTCGCAGGCTACCACTGACGAAAAGAGCCTTTTGGCATACCGGCGCCTAAAGGACAGGTTCGGCGATTTCGCTCGAGTCGCCCAAGCCGACGAAGAGGAAATCACTCGCCTCATCGGGGTATGTGGACTCGGTAGCCAGAAAGCCCGCCACCTCAAAGTCATAATCTCGGCTTTGAAAAGGGATGCGGACGGGTTGGATCCCCATCTTTCGTTCCTCAAAAAACTCGGAAAAGAAGAAGCTTTCCGTTACCTGTGTGGTATCAAGGGAATCGGCCCAAAGACGGCGGCGTGCGTGCTACTTTTCGGATTCGACTGGCCGGTATTTCCGGTGGATACGCACATTTACCGGCTCTTAGGCAGGCTGGGCATCATAGGTGAAGGCACCAGTCGCACCGCCGCCCAGTCGAAGATGAACGCCATCGTACCACCCGATCTCGTGTTGAGCCTACACGTAAACATGATCCGTCATGGACGAGCGATCTGCAAATCCAGAAAGCCAAAGTGTGCGGAATGTCCTCTTTTGGATCTTTGCCCGGTCGGCAGGTGACGACCGGGTTTGGACGCCTATGCCATTCCGGGTTTAGGGCGCTTGGTGCCTGAAGCTATACCGTCGAGTTGTGAGGGATTTTCAGGACATCCCGTATGGCCTTGAACACACCTTCGGACTTCCTCGTCATTAGGAGAAAGCTCCGGAGAGTGGGTGAGATCGTGATTGCAATATGGACATAACCACGTTTCATAATTGGTGGCTGCAGTATACGAAAGACCTTGGCATTTGGGGCAACGTTTCCAGGGCAACTGAATCACCCCCATCGGTCCGAACACGTATACGCGTTCATTCCTAAGAACCTAGGATCTTATATCATTCTAATACTTTCCAGCCGGGATAACAACAAATTCTTGGAAATCTTATCCACGATAACAGAAAAAGGTATAACCGGAACAGAAAATCTGTACGAAAAAGGCTGCGGAGGAAGATGAAGAATGGCTGCGAAGTCTTTTGCCCACTTGCACGTCCACACCGTTTACAGTCTACTTGACGGAGCTTCACGGTTGGGAGACCTTATGCTACGAGTCAAAGAACTGGGAATGTCTTCCGTGGCCATCACCGATCACGGCGTTATGTACGGCATAATCGAGTTTTACAAAATGGCAAAGCAGGCCGGAATTCATCCCGTGATAGGCTGTGAGGTTTACGTAGCGCAACGCACACGCCACGACAAAGAAGCCCGCGTCGACGACGACCCGTACCACCTCGTCCTCCTTGCTGAAAACCAGCAAGGCTATAGAAACTTGGTAAGACTGGTATCCCTGGCATCAATCGAGGGTTTCTATTATAAACCGAGGGTCGACCATGAACTGCTCGAGCGGTATCATGAAGGCCTCATCGCCATGAGCGCATGCCTCTCCGGCGAAATACCGAAGACCGTAATGAACGCCGGGTACGATGCTGCGAAAAAAATTGCGGCGTGGTACCGGGACGTGTTCGGAAGGGACAACTTCTATCTCGAACTTCAGGATAATGGTCTTGACCGCCAACGGCCCGTAAACGAGTCGCTCATCCGCATGTCCAAGGACCTGGACATTCCCCTGGTTGCCACGAACGACTGCCATTACATCAGGAAATCGGATGCCCTTGCCCAGGACGTACTCCTCGCCATTCAGACCCAAAAGAGCGTCAACGACCCGGGAAGGTTGAGGTTTGAGACCTCCGAGTTTTACCTGAAATCGCCCGATGAAATGTACGCCCTCTTCAAAGAAGTGCCCGAGGCTTTGAAAAACTCGG
>DUSP01000049.1 GCA_012842575.1 Clostridia bacterium | reverse complement strand
TCCGGAGCACCTTTGCTCGATCGTTCTCTTAAAAAGTTCAATTTCAGAATGGTCATCGTTCACCCTTATATAGCCTTCTACCGCTTTATAGGCAACAAGGTCGTTGTATACCGCATCTTGCATGGTGTAAGGGGCTACTCGCACCTCATGAAAGATGCAATGAAATGAGTGGTCCGGCTTGTTACATCAGAAGAGGCATTGATCGCCGTACCGAGGTTTTGAAGGAGACGGCTGATGCCTCAATGAAACCGCCGGAGGTTTCACCTACTGAGCCCGGCACTGACTGCTTGCGAGTTAGAGTAAAGTATTTCCGGGAATCAGGGTTGTAGTGAGAAGGAAGAGAGACCCATATCTGGGAATTGGGTAAGGGTAGCAACTCCAAACCAACTCACCAGAGGAGGGTCTCTCAAGATGGATTTCAAATGGGACGGTATGGACTTCGAAACGCTGGAGGTTATTGTGTTCCGCCTCGTATTGCCGATAGTTCGGCATGCCCTGGGGAGAATCCTTGAGGAGATGGATAAATATTTGGCCGTGGTGAGGGACAAAACCCGCTACGTGTCAGAGGAGATAGAGGAGAGGGTCCTCGACACCCTGATAGGTCCGATCCGGTTTAAGCGTCGCTGTTACAGGGACACACATACGGGCGAGAGGGTCCACTTACTCGACGAAAAGCTCAAGATAAAGGGGTACCAGCGGGTGAGTGGGGGCCTGCTGAAGACGGCCGTCTCCCTGGCCGCAGCCGGGTCCTCGTATCGGAACGCGAGGGACAGGCCGAAAGACTTGATGGGGGAAAAGTTTTGAGCCACGAGGGCATAAGGCAGCTCGTACTGAAGACCTCGGAGGCCATAAAGGACGCCACACCACTGAATGCCCCCCCTTAAGCGCAAGGACGTGCTCTTCATAGAGAAGGGAAGAAGGAAGAGACGAGGTTTGCAGTGGTTCACGAGGGATAAAAAAGCGTTACCCCAAAAGCGAGGAGTACGAGACCGTAACAGCCCTCAGGTACGTCCAACCCAAATGCAGCCCCGAAGACTTCTGGGAGGGCCTTTGCCGGGAACTCGAGAGGGTATACGACCTCGATCATGCCGTGGCGGTCATAAACGGCGACGGGGCGGATTGGATAAGGAAGGGTAAAGAGTATTTCCCCCGCTCGATATACCAGTACGACCGTTTTCACATAAGCCGAGACGTCTCAAGAGCTATGAGGTGGGACGAGGGCTTAAAAAAGGAAGCCCTCCGCGCTTTGAGAGAAAACAGCCTTCGGCCGCCTCATCGGAGTGTTGGAGAAGGCCAGATCCAAAGCCGACAAAAAGTGTAAATCGGAGGTGGACAGAGTACTCGACACCGTCCGTTCCGACTGGCAGTACATCGTAGGCTACCGCTTGAGGCTACAAGCTTTGGGCTATGACTGTAAACATTTCAGGGGCTTGGGGAGCGGAGAGTCCAACGTTGGGAAGTTCAAATCCCGGACCCGGGGCAGATCCTGGTCCTCCGAAGGCCTCGAAGCCTTGGGGAACGCGCTGTTCAAGCTCCTCGACGGCTCCCTGGGGATCTACACCGGCCGCGTCGGGAGCCGTCTTGAGGAACACACCTCGAAGATAGCGGAGACCGGAGCCGAGGTCGTAAAAAAGGCCTTCTTCGACTTTGAGCCCGGGGTGAAGAAGGGCCACTTCCCCTGCCTTGAACGCGGCACGGAGGGGTATGCTGAGGTGTTCAGACAGATCCTGAAGGAGGGTTTGCGTTTTAAGGCATAGTCGCAAAAGAGATACTTAAGACCGGCCCGCAGGCATATATATACCGGGCAAGTGCTCACCTTACCGAATTTCCAGTTCTGACCTTCACCCAATTTTATTAAACTCGGGAGGCAAGACCTTATATCCGGATGAAGTTGTAGTCAAGTTATAAAAAATTGTTGACTAATACGCTCAGTAAGCTTATGATTTAGGAAAAGACATGGAGCTGATGCCAACGTGAAATTGTCCACGAGAACAAGATATGCGTGTCGTGCGTTGGTGAGTCTGGTGAAAGCAGGAGGCGAGCATCATCCCGTTCCCGTGAAAGAGATAGCCGCAGATCAGGGCATTTCGCAAGACTATCTTATTCAGCTCCTGCCCCTTCTCAAGTCCGGGGGTTTGATTCTCTCCGAACGGGGACCTGGGGGCGGAGTGACACTGGCCAGGCCAGCAAGTGAGATTACGTTGGCAGATGTCGTAAGACTTACAGAAGGCTCTCTTGCTCCTGTTGCCTGCGTAGAGGAGCCGGACAAATGCGACAGGTTTCCCAGATGCGTAGCGCGGAAGGCATGGACTGAGCTGAAAGATGCCATTGAACGTGCGTTGAGCTCCCATACCATTGCTGATCTAGCAGAAGAGGAGGAAAAGATGTCCCGGGCTCCCATGTACTATATCTAGAGAAGTACGAACGCTACGACCTTCCTTAAGTTCTGATCTTACGTAGGTCATATGACCAATGCAATTAAAAGCAGGTCTTAAGAAAAAGGGTTACAGCAAGTTCTGATCTTACGTAGGTCATATGACCAATGCAATTAAAAGCAGGTCTTAAGAAAAAGGGTTACAGCCCTCGCTAAGACGATCAGACCTAGTAGAGAGTTAGGCGAGGGCGATTAGGCAATACATTACGGGCCTCAGAACACATTACAGGCCTCAGTAAGATGATTGGATCCCAAGGAGGTACGCGGGATGGAGATAAGAGGCCGTAGTTAATGGGGCGGGGCAAGAGCAGTCTCATATCATGAAGGGGGAGGCAGTACAATGACCGGCGCACGGCAGCCATCGTTTGACACCATCGCACTTCACGGAGGCCAGGCACCTGACCCCGCGACCAATGCGAGGGCGGTTCCCATATACCAAACCACCTCGTATGTGTTCAACTCGGTCGAACACGCGGCCAATCTGTTCGGCCCCAGGCAGCTCGGGAACATATACACCAGGATGATGAATCCCACGCAAGACGTGCTGGAGAAGCGCCTTGCGGCGTTGGAGGGCGGGACTGGAGCTCTTGCTGTAGCATCCGGTCAGGCAGCCATCACGCTGGCTATTCTAAACATAACCCGCCCGGGTCAGAATATCGTCTCGACAAGCTACCTTTACGGCGGAACTTACAACCTATTTCATTACACATTGGCCAAGCTCGGAATTGAGGCGCGCTTCGTCGATTCGTCAGACCCAGAGAATTTCAGGAAGGCGATAGACAGAAACACCCGGCTTTTATACACGGAATCCATTGGTAATCCAAAGAACAACGTCGATGACTTCGAGGTCATAGCCGAAATCGCCCACGAACACGGCATCCCGTTTATCGTGGACAACACCGTAACGACGCCCTATCTTTTTCGGCCGTTCGAACACGGAGCAGACGTAGTCGTCCACTCCCTCACGAAGTTCATCGGGGGCCACGGCACGTCGATCGGGGGTGCGATAGTCGAGTCCGGCCGGTTTAACTGGGACAACGGTAATTTCCCCGAGTTTACGGAACCCGATCCATCATATCATGGCGTAAAATACTGGGATGCGTTCGGGAACCACGAAAACGCCGTAGTACGCGGCATCGCCTTTGTCTTGAAGGCCAGAGTGCAGCTATTAAGGGACATCGGTCCGGCCATCTCCCCGTTCAACGCATTTTTGTTCCTCCAGGGTCTCGAAACCCTGCCGGTCAGGATGAAGCGACACTGCGAGAACGCGCTGAAGGTCGCACAATGGCTCCAGACCCACCCCCAAGTATCGTGGGTTAATTATCCTGGACTCCCCACTCACCCCGATTACGAACGAGCTATGAGATACCTCCCTGACGGCCAGGGGGCGATAATCGGCTTCGGGGTCAAGGGTGGACGCAACGCAGGAATAAGGCTCATCAATTCGGTCAAGCTCCTCTCGCACCTCGCAAATATCGGCGATGCGAAGAGCCTGATTATTCATCCTGCTTCGACGACACACCAGCAGCTTACACCGGAGGAGCAGATCAGCACCGGCGTGACGGATGACTACGTACGGTTGTCGGTAGGCTTAGAGAACGTTGACGACATCATAGCCGACCTCGAACAGGCCCTGGCAGCAGCGAAGGCGTAGAGTGTCTGCAAGGGAGGTAAAGCGAATGGGACCAAGACCAATTGCGGAAGACATAACCAGAACAATCGGCAACACGCCCCTCGTAAGGCTAAACAGAGTAACCAAAGGCGCGGTGGCGACGGTGCTGGGTAAGATGGAGTCGTTTAATCCGTGCGGTAGCGTCAAGGATCGCATCGGAGTCGCGATGATAGACGCGGCAGAAGAGGCAGGCCTTCTTGGGCCCGGGACGGTGATCGTCGAACCCACCAGCGGAAATACCGGTATCGCGCTGGCCTCGGTTGCCGCCGCCCGGGGCTACCGCCTGATCCTGACGATGCCAGAGACGATGTCGCTCGAGCGCAGGAAGCTGCTTGCCGCATTCGGAGCGGAGATCGTCCTCACGCCTGGCGCGGAGGGAATGCGAGGGGCGGTCCGAAAGGCTGAGGAGCTAGTAGCATCGATACCTAACTCCTTCATGCCCCAACAGTTCAAAAACCCTGCCAATCCGGAGATCCACATGAGAACTACAGCCCAGGAAATCTGGCGTGATACCGACGGCAAGGTTGACATCCTGGTCTCAGGAGTAGGTACCGGAGGCACGATTACTGGAGTAGCCACAGTGATCAAAGGGCTAAAGAGCGACTTCAAGGCAATAGCGGTCGAGCCCGACGAGTCGCCGGTGCTTTCAGGAGGCTCACCAGGTCCACATAAGATCCAGGGCATCGGAGCCGGCTTCATCCCGGAAGTCCTGAGGCGCGACCTGATTGATGAGGTAATACGCGTGCCGCAGGCGAGGGCCATGGAAATGGCCAGGCGGCTTGCAAGAGAAGAAGGAATACTGGCGGGGATATCATCCGGCGCTGCCGTATGGGCCGCCGTACAGGTGGCGACGAGGGAGGAAAACCTGGGCAAACTCATTGTGGCGATACTGCCGGATACCGGTGAGAGGTACCTGTCGACGGGACTCTTCGATGAAAGCCCCGATGCGACGGCCTGACTCCTCTCGTGAGACTAATCCGCAGGAAGTGCGGTGGCTTCCTGACACAATCGACTCTACCCGAAGAAAGAGGGTGAGCGGTCATGCAAAACGATGCATTCTGGGCGGCCCTCGACGAGGCTAAACGAAGGCCTGGGGAGATCGATCGCGGAACCGTTCTTGCTCTGCTTGATGGTTCTGCCAGAGCGCACGAAAAAGAAGCCCTCTTTCAGGCTGCGGTAGGCCATACCTGCATAGTGATACCAATGACGTCGAGACCCGACTCCTTTACGAGATACGCCGCAACAGAACTGTCAACGCCGCCGCTCATGGCCACAACAGCCCTATCTTCTCTCAGATGTACGTTTCGATCCATACCATTATCCCCGCTGGCGTTCCATAGGTAAAGTGATCAGCCAGTTTCGACCACTGTCCTGCCGGTGCTCCATCGGGCCACGGCTTGCTGGAGCATCTGGCGGTGCCGTTTGCACAGGCACGCGCCTGGGCGCAGCTGAGCGTAAACCATCTCCCTCTGCCAGTGGGCGTTATATAACCGGCAGCTGTGGTCGTCACAAAAAGGATTCCCCGTAAGATGATAAAACACGCATTGGAGAACGAGGCCCTTGCAAACCTCCGTGAGCTTTTCGTCGTCGACTTCCAGACGATTGATCTCGTCAAAAGCCAACCCTACTTCCTCGAGGCCCCGCCCGAGCAGGTATTTTAACGCGTACCAACCACGGTCGCGCGCCGGGGCAACGGCTATGCCTGTCGTGGATATGACGCACGGCAGCGCAAAAGCCGCGACCATCGCATGGTACCTGCCTTCTAATGCCTCCCACGTGGCGATGAGCTGGTTCGTGAACAAGACGTGAAGGTTCCGCAAACTTCGCTCCGCGATGGGGAGGAGGTCAAGGGCTATCTTCACCACCTCCCACGCGTCGTAAAGGATGCCCCAGGCCCTCGAACCTGTGTCCGTAAGCCGCTTGACCTCATAAATAACCTCCTGGGGAAGCGGTTGCCGGCTGACCACATGAGACGCCGGGTCCAGCACTCGACTCTGCGCCCACTTAAGCCCTACGGCCTCGATTTCCCCTCGCTGCATGTGACGCAGTGTCGTTGCCCAGAAATCCTCGCGCTCGATAACCTCTACGCGCTCGCCCAGGTTATCCCTCAGGTACCGGGCGATCTCCTCCACGTGAAGCGACTGGCACCTTGGTTCCGAGTAAAGGTATACCCTTTCAAGAGGGATGCCGCCACCCACGTTCAATCTTGCGCCTCCAAGGAGCTAAGAGCAAGTTCGGCGGCTTTCTTCCCGGACAGGAGCATCGCGCCAAACGTCGGACCCATTCGAGGCAAACCGTATACTGTCGATACGCTCATTCCCGCGATGATGAGCCCCGGAATGAGTTCGCCCGTGTGCTCCACCTATCAGATCTTCGGAAGCCTCCACCCAGGCATTAAGTTCTAGAATCTAATTTGCTAGATTTATGATAACCATACTTCGGTTTAGGGTCAACGAAAACGAACCGTTTTGGTGAAGGCATGCTCTTGGAGAAGATATTGACGTCGCTTGAAGACGTAGTATACTAAACCGTAGTTATATTATCATCATAGTAGTGTAGTTGAGCCCCAAGACGCTGAGCATCACGAGGGAGGAGAAGGGCAAGATGGGTGCTTCTCGTTACTCGAGACAGATCCTGTTTTCCGGGATTGGCCTCGAGGGTCAGAAGAGGCTGCTGTCGTGTACCGGGGTGGTGATCGGCCTCGGGGCTTTGGGGAGCAATGTCGCCGACCTGTTGGCCCGGGCAGGGGTCGGAGTGCTTCGCCTGGTGGACCGGGACTATGTAGATGAGTCGAATCTGGCGAGGCAGACCCTCTACGACGAGGAAGATTGTCAACAGGCGCTTCCTAAAGCGGTGGCAGCTGCTCGTCGTCTCCGAGAAATAAACTCTGAGGTACAGTACGAGGCTGTGGTCCGTGACGTGAACTTCCGAAATGTGGACGAAGTGATACAAGGTGCCTGCGTTGTGGTGGATGGCACCGACAACCTCGAGACCAGATACCTCATTAACGACGCCTGCGTCGAGCGGGGAATACCTTGGGTATAC
>DUSP01000051.1 GCA_012842575.1 Clostridia bacterium | reverse complement strand
GGGCGGGCGCCGACGCTCAAGGAACCGGAACAAGCGTCGTCGAAAACGGGGGGGCATGGCAGTGCTGCTTGAGGTGAGATCTCTAACCAAGCGCTTCGGGGGGCTTGAGGCCCTGAAGTCTGTCGATATCGGTATAGAAGGCGGAGAAATCGTCGGGCTAATCGGCCCGAACGGTGCCGGCAAAACCACGCTCTTCAACTGTATTACCGGTTTTCATTGGGCGGACGAAGGGAGCATCTCTTTTGATGGAAAGGACATCACAAAGTTAAGCCCTCCTTCAATCTGCCGGATGGGCATTTGCCGGACGTTTCAAGTAGTAAAACCCTTCGGAAAGATGACAGTCCTCGACAACGTGATGGTCGGGGCCTTCTCCAGGGCGTCGAGTACGAAGGAGGCGCGTGATCGATCCCTTGAAGTGCTCAATTTCGTCGGACTTGCGGAAAGAAAGGATCAACAGGCCCGGGAGCTGACCATCGCTGACCGAAAACGTCTCGAATTAGCGAGGGCCCTCGCCACCGGGCCGAGGCTCCTGCTCCTCGATGAAGTGATGGGCGGCCTTCGGCCCGTGGAAGTCAAGGAAATGGTCGCGTTGATAAGAAGGATCAACGAGTCCGGGGTGACTTTACTCGTGATCGAGCACATCATGAGCGCCATCATGAGTGTGTCGGACCGCATCGTCGTACTCAATTACGGCCAAAAAATAGCCGAGGGCACCCCATCAGAAGTGGCCAGAGATCCTGTGGTCATCAAGGCGTACCTGGGGGAGGATGAGGCCCGTGCTTGACGTGAAAAACCTTGTTGTGTCCTACGGCGATGTCGAGGTGCTTCACGGCGTATCGCTACACGTAGACGAAGGCGAGGTCGTTGCCATTGTCGGTGCCAATGCCGCCGGGAAGACGACGTTGCTCTCCGCCATCTCGGGCATCCTCCCCATCAAGTCGGGCGAAATCACCTTCAAGGGACGACGGATCGACAAAGCGCCTGCCCACGAAATAGTCGAACTGGGGATCGTGCAGGTTCCCGAAGGGCGACTTCTCTTTCCGTTCTTAACCGTAAAAGAAAATCTCGAGATGGGGTCCATTAACCGCCGTGCCAGGCCGAACAGGTCCGTCAGTATGGGGGAAGTGTTCGAACTCCTTCCGGTGCTGAAGGAGAGGCAGAACCAGCTTGCTGGCTCTCTGAGTGGAGGAGAGGCGCAGATGTGCGCTATCGGGCGTGGGCTTATGGCGAAGCCTGACCTCATCATGCTGGACGAGCCGTCGTTAGGCCTTGCACCTATGATAGTAAAAAAGTGTCTTGACCTGGTTTTGGACATGAAACGTCGGGGAATGACGGTTCTTTTAGTGGAGCAGAACGTCAAGGCATCCCTTGAGATAGCGGACAGGGCCTACGTTTTGGAAAACGGCAGCATCGTCATGGAGGGGCTCGCCAGAGACTTAGTAGCTGACGAAGGAATAAGGAAAGCTTACCTCGGTATCTAGGATCTCGGTATGTAGGATCTCTGTATCTCGAGTTCGGTGTGTGAGACAAGGCAAAAGGTTATGTGAGAATGGGCAGAATGTAAGACAAGAAAGGTAAGACAAGAATCGAGGCAGGCAATCACGGATAAGGAGATGGAGAGCAGAATGAGACTGGACGTGGACTGGGAAGCCGGTATAGACTGGAACGCTTTGAGAGAGTACCGCATAGGCAGATTGACCCAGTACATGGAAACCAAGGGTATTGACGCTCTTATGTTTACGAAACTCGATACGGTACGGTACGTCACGAGTTTCAGGCCGGTGTACAGCTGGCTCTTCCACGGTACGAGGTACGTGGCCATCCTGAGAAAGGACGGGCATATCAAGTTCCTCGTTGCGAGCGGCGACTACGACAGAGTGAAAGACGGTATGCCCTGGATCCGCGATGCCGTTCCATTCCCGTTCCTCATTTCCGAGGGCGCACCGATCATAATTAAGGCGTTGGAAGACCTCGGGCTGACGGAAGGACGTGTGGGGCTTGACATAATTCCGTACAGCGTATACGAGTATGTGACCGAAAAACTTCCCCGCGTCAAGTTCGTTGACGGTACCGGAGCCATCGATTTCGCACAAGCGGTGAAGTGCCCGGAGGAAATCAAGATTCTGCGCCAAACGGCCGCCGTTGTGGACATAGGCATGCAGGCGGCGCTCGATGCGACCCGAGAAGGTGTAAAGGAGTACGAGGTCGCACGCGCGGCGGTCTCTGCCATAATGTCTCAGGGCGTCGAGGACGTACCCTACTTCCCGTTAGTCGTTTCCGGGGAACACAACTCCAAGGGCTATCGTTTTCCCACCGATAAAATCATCCGGCGCGGTGAGATGGTATATATAGACTGTGGTTGTGCGGTCATAAACGGTTACCACGGTGACATCGGTAGAGTGGCCACTGTCGGTGAACCGACGGCCGAACAAAGAAAGGTGTATCGGATTATTTACGACATGCTTCAAACGGGGATTTCAAAGCTTTTACCGGGTACCCCGACCGACGAAGTAGTGGCGGCTGTCGACGAAGTGGCGCAGAAGTCGGGTTATGGGGAATTCGCGTTTTTCGGGATCTTGGGCCACGGAATAGGCACTGACTTACACTGTGCTCCGACGATCGGCGAAAAGGTAATAAAGGCCAAACGGGAAATCGACACAATCCAGGCGAGCATGGTAATCGCGCTGGAACCGGGTCTCCTGGTACCGGGCGTTGGCGGCGGCCACCTGGAGGACATGGTGCTCGTTACCGAAAAGGGACCGGAGATCCTGACGAAGACTTCATTTGATGCGAGGATGCTTGACTAACGAAGTAGGGGATGAAGATCGTCAGAGTTAAGCGGTGGAGGTTTAAACCCGGGCGGCAAATTGTCTCTTCTCACCTCCGGTCATTTCCTCCGTCTTTCCTCTGACGGTCTTTTGCGAAAAACGAAGGAGCATTCAGAGGGGAGTATCGTGCCGTGCGAGTAGACGCGGATTGGCGTGCAAACATTGATTGGGACGCGATGAGGACATATAGGATAAACCGTCTCGTGGAAGGCATCGAACGCGCCGGCCTTGATGCGCTTTTGATGACTAGGTTGGATGCCGTCCGTTACGCCACGAGCTTCAGGCCCGTCTACAGCATGTGGTTCCACGGGACGCGCCATATCGTCATAGTGACAAAAGCGGGCCACGTGAAGTTTCTCGTGGCCAGCGGTGACTACGACCGTGTAAGAACCACCATGCCTTGGATCCAGGACGTCACGCCCTTTCCATTCGTGATCGCGCAAGGACTTCCGACGGTTGTAAAGGCCTTGAAGGAACTCGGCCTTTCAAAGGGCAAAGTGGGCGTGGACATGCTGCCCTTTAGCCTTTATGAGCCCCTTTCTGAGGAGTTGCCGGATTGCTGCTTCGTCGACGGGCTGTCGGCCCTGGATTTCGCGCGGCAGATCAAGTGTAAAGAGGAAATCGTTTGCCTCCGGCAGGCCGCTGAAGTGGCCGACATCGGAATGCGCACCGCGCTTTCCAACTTGAAGGAAGGCGCGACCGAAATCGAAGTGGCGGCGAAGGTATGTGAAGCCATGGTGGCCGCTGGATCTGAGGACATCACCTATCTGCCCTTGGTTGAGTCGGGCGAACACAGCTGGCTTGGCTTCAAGGTTCCAACCGAGAGGAGACTAAAGGACGGTGATATGGTTTATATCGACACGGGCATTTGTATTGTAAACGGATACAACGCCGATATAGCGAGGATGCCCGTGGTCGGCAAGGCATCAAGCCTTCAGGCGAAGATTTACAAGACTTGTTATGAGATGCTTCAGCGCGGTATCGAGCAACTCGTCCCGGGGAACACCACCACAGACGTACTGAAGGCTGCGGAAAAAGTGGCCGAGGACGCCGGCTTCGGAGAGTACGTCTACTTCGGAATCCTGGGACACGGCGTGGGCACCGACCTCCACGAGGCTCCCACCATAGGTGATAGGGTAACGGGAATCGACGAAGGTCAGACCCTTGAAGCCGGAATGGTAGTGGCGCTCGAACCGGGAATCCTGGTCCCTGGCGTAGGCGGCGGGCATCAGGAGGACATGGTCTTGATCACCGAAAACGGGCCGGAGGTGCTCACGAAGGCGCCCTTCGATGAGGATCTATTGGGATGATAATAACTGGGTTGAAAAACTGCGTGAAGTATTGCTTGTCTCATATGATCGAGGGTAAATGGGGGAGGATCGTGAATTTCTCCTCCACCGTAGCGCGAAGGGGGAGCGCCGGACTTTCGGCGTAAAACGTTACGGATCACTCTCGCCGGTACTTATCATCGGTGTTTTCATGGGCTGGGTAAAGGAGGGACGTACTTTTGAATCTGGGTTTGAAGGGTAAGGTCGCGCTTGTCACGGGAGCCGGGAAGGGTATGGGTCAGAAAATTGCGCTCAGGCTCGCGCAGGAGGGCTGCGACCTCGTACTGAATGACCTCAAAGAAGAATTCTGCGAGGAGACATCGAAGCGGGTTCGTGAATACGGAGCGCGTATTCTCACGGTAGGTGCGGACGTTTCGTCAGGACCGGCCGTCAGAACTATGTTTGAGCGCGTAAAGTCGGAAATGGGGCGCCTCGACATCCTGGTCAACAACGCAGGGCTCCTCAAGCCGTGCAACATCCTCGACCTACCTGAAGAAGAATGGGATACGCTTGTCAACGTCAACCTCAAATCGGTTTACCTCTGCTCCCGAGCGGCAGCGGCGATGATGAAGGACCTAGGAGGCGGTGTTATTGCGAACGCCTCTTCCTTTACGGCCGTCATCCCTTCTATAGGCCTCGGGGCATATGGAGCGGCAAAGGCTGCGGTGGCAAACCTTACTAGAACCATGGCAGGGGAACTCGCGCCGTATGGCATAAGGGTGTTCGGTTACATACCCGGGGTTATCGAAACGGACCTCACAAAACACATGAGAGAACAGAACCTGGAAGGTCTCGTGGAACCCATCGCCCTCCGTAGATGCGGTAAGGCCGAGGAAGTGGCGGATGTCGTGGTGTTTTTGTGTTCTGACGCTGCGCGCTACATCACCGGGACCTTGGTGGAGATCAGCGGGGGCAAGTTCTGCGTGCAGAATGCGGGTTCAGTATGGAAGCGCGTGGAAGCTAAAGGAAGCTAAGAGCAAGAAAGCTAGGAGTAAAGAAGGAAAGGGGACGCGAGGAAGGAAAGGGAACGAGGTGAAAAGGCAGGACTAAAGCGGGCTTGGTAGAGTGCTTGCTTGAACGGAGATCGGTCAGCCTTTTTATGTACCCAAAGCACGGAACGCCGATCCGCATAGAGGAAAACCCGGGAGGTCGTCGAATTATTATGACCAGAGCACCATCGGCCTCTGAGAAGGAGTAAGTTGCAGTTATCAATTACCATGGGAGGCTTGGTTGACGTGGCAGAAGAAGTTAAGGTCAAGCAGAAGATGACGGTTCCCCAGTTTAAAGAGATGAAGAAAAAGGGTCAGAAGTTCACGATGGTCACCGCATACGACTATGCCATGGCATCCCTTGTGGACAAAAGCGACGTCGAGATGATTCTAGTCGGCGACTCGCTCGGTATGGTGATGCTGGGTTACGAGGGGACGGTTCCGGTGACGGTGGACGACATAATCCACCATGCAAAGGCGGTCGTCAGAGGCGCTCCCCACACCTTCGTGATCGGGGATATGCCCTTCGGGTCGTACAATGCTAGCGTCGAGGACGCCGTCCGAAACGCCACGAGGATAATGAAAGAGGGCGGAGTCGATGCCGTTAAGCTCGAGGGTGGCAAATACTTTGCACCCGTCATAAAGGCCATAGTAAACGCGGGCATACCAGTGATGGGCCATATCGGTCTCACACCGCAGACAGCATCTGCTCTCGGCGGTTTCAAGGTCCAAGGGAAAGACGAGAAGGCGGCTCAAGCCATCCTTGAGGACGCCTTGGCCATCGAGGAAGCGGGGGCCTTTTCGGTATGTCTCGAATGTGTTCCGCACCAACTGGGTCGGCTGATCAGTGAGAGGTTGTCCATACCTACCATGGGGATCGGGGCCGGTCCAGATTGCGATTCGCAAGTGCTGGTAATACACGACATGCTCGGGTTATTCGACAGGTTTGTTCCAAAGTTCGTGAAACAGTATGTGAAACTGAGCGATCAGATAATCAAGGCGCTTAACGAGTTCTCGGACGATGTGCGGGAGAAACGCTTCCCCGACCTCGAACACAGTTTCACCATGAAGGAAGAGGTCTTAAAGCGACTGTACTGATGCCGTTGGCTGCCGGCCCTTGGCAAGTGGTGTACAAAAATGTGCTCATTTTTCGCCGGGCGGGGTTCATGGCGGCACCTGAATATGGTAGGATTAATCATAATATTCCGGATGGCTCATGATATTCCGGACAGTCTATGTGACGTCTGGTGATGGGAGACGATCTTAAGGCGCGGAAAGGGGCCTTGCATCTCATGCCTCGAGGGACCGTAAAAATCGACGAAGAACGCTGTAAGGGTTGCGGGCTTTGTGTAGCGTTTTGTCCGAACCATGCTTTGACCATTGACGATAGCCGTATCAACTCTTCGGGTTATCACCCTGCGGCTTTACTGCCGGACAGAGATTGTACGGGATGCGCGGTCTGCGCCCTTATGTGCCCGGATGTAGCGATAACCGTGTTTAGAATTGCTGGTAAAGGCGTCACGGGCGCCCGGCCGACAAGCGCAAAAGAAGCGGCGTCGTCGCGAAAGGCGGTGTGCGGATGATCAACCGGCCCGAACCCATTTTGATGAAAGGAAACGAAGCCCTGGCGGAGGGGGCGATCCGGGCGGGTTGCCGGTTCTTCGCGGGCTACCCCATAACCCCCCAAAACGAGATCCCCGAATACATGGCACGCAGGATGCCCGAGGTTGGCGGCGTTTTCGTCCAGGCTGAAAGCGAAGTGGCGGCCATAAACATGGTGTATGGTGCAGCAGGGGCCGGTGTGCGGGCGATGACTTCGTCGTCGAGTCCGGGCATCAGCCTCAAGCAGGAAGGGATTTCGTATTTGGCCGGTGCGGAATTACCTGCCGTGATAGCCAACGTCGTAAGGGGAGGACCCGGACTCGGAGGGATACAGCCAGCCCAGTCCGATTATTACCAGGCTACCCGGGGAGGAGGGCACGGAGACTACAGGACGCCCGTGCTGGCGCCGGCTTCCGTACAGGAGATGTACGATTTCGCAGGCCTTGCGTTCGACATCGCCGATAGGTACCGGAACCCAGTTCTCATTCTGGCAGACGGCGCTTTAGGGCAAATGATGGAGCCCGTCTTGCTTGACGCGACCCCTCGGGAGGTCTTAAATGTCCCGAAGCCCTGGGCCACGACCGGCATGAAGGACAGAGCGCAAAACCTCATCAATTCGATCTACTTAGACCCTGACGAGCTCGAGCAACACAACTTGAACATCCAAAAGAAGTACCGTCGCATCGAGCAACAAGAAGTGCGGTACGAGATCATACTCGGAGATGACGCGGATTTCTTCCTGGTGGCTTACGGAACAACGGCTAGGGTATGTAAAGACGTCGCTTTGAAAGCCCGAGCAAAGGGCATGAGAGTGGGTTTAATTCGACCGATAACCCTCTGGCCATTCCCTTCACAGGTATTTGACGACCTCCTTGAAGGCAAGGGAAATCGACAGCTCAAAGGTTCGCCTAAGCCGTTCGGGTTCTTGACGGTCGAAATGAGTTTCGGCCAGATGGTGGACGACGTACGGCTGAGCGTTAACGGCCGCGCGCCGGTCTACTTCTACGGGCGAACTGGTGGCATAGTCCCGTCACCCCGAGAGGTGCTGGCCGAGGTAGAGAAGATTTACGCCGGTGGAGCGGGCAAGCCGGAAAAGGCGGGAAACTGATAAGTGACGCTAGACCCCGCAAGCCGCGTGAGGTTGTCGCTCGTACCGTTTACCTGTCTGGAAGGTGGGAAACCAATGAGTGACGCTACAATGGCAGCCATTGAACGTGTAGAAACGGTGGAAGCGTTCAATCGCAAAGGATCGCTCGATCAAGCCTCGGCATCGTTGATGGAGGTGGTGTTTTCACGACCCGCCTCCATGACCGATACGCCGTTTCACTATTGCCCCGGTTGTACTCACGGCATCGCCCACCGTCTCATCGCCGAGGCGCTGGACGAGCTCGGGGTCAGGGAGAGAGCCATAGGGCTTGCGTCGGTGGGCTGTTCCGTGTTCAGCTACCGGTACTTTAAGTGCGACTTCCAACAGGCGGCCCACGGAAGGGCGCCGGCCGTCGCTACGGGTATAAAGCGTTGCCTCCCCGACAGCGTGGTGTTCACATATCAAGGTGACGGTGACCTGGCATCCATCGGAATGGCGGAAATCGTACACGCCGCTGCACGAGGAGAGAACATAACGGTGGTGTTCATAAACAACGCCATCTACGGGATGACCGGTGGGCAGATGGCCCCGACGACGCTGGTGAATCAAAAGACCACTACTTCTCCCAACGGGCGCGATCCAAAGGCATACGGTTACCCGATTCGAATGAGCGAGCTACTATCCACGGTGGAGGGCGCCTCATATATCGCCCGTGTGGCCCTTATCAATCCCGCCGAGGTCAGAAAGGCCAAGAAGGCTCTGCTGAAGGCCTTTCAGACCCAGCTTGATGGAAAGGGATTCAGCATGGTGGAAATGCTCTCTTCATGCCCCACCAACTGGGGGGTTTCTGCGAAAGAAGCCATGGACTGGATCAAAGAGCGGATGATACCCGTGTACCCGTTGGGCGAGTTTAAGGTACGCGACGACGAGGGGGTGATCTCGTGACGTACGAAATGCTGTTCGCCGGTTTTGGAGGGCAGGGGATCATGTTGATGGGAACCCTGCTGGCATACGCCGGAATGATCGAAGGGAAAAAGGTATCCTGGATCCCTTCATATGGCCCGGAGATGCGTGGAGGGACGGCCAATTGCAGCGTCGTAGTATCGGACGAGGACGTCGGCTGTCCCATAGTCACGGAACCTTCGGTACTCGTCGTCATGAACGAGCCATCCCTTCAAAAGTTCTATAATACGGTGGCGCGGCCCGGGAACGTCTTCGTGAACACGTCGATAATCGACCCGCATCACCCGGCTCTCGCCAGGTTGGTAGGGGAAAACGGAGAAAGAAAAAGCCAGAAGGAAAAGGGTGGAGGACGGGCGGTCATGAGTGAAAACGTGAGCGCCACGGAAGATGAGTCCGTGATCGCGGGCGAAGGCGTCCGGGTATTCAAGATCGATGCGAACCGCATAGCCCAAGACCTCGGTAATGGGCGCGCCGCGAACATGGTGATGCTGGGTACGATCCGGGAAGTGACGAACGTAGTCGAAATGGCCTCTCTGGAAAGTGCCCTCCAGAAGGCGATTTCGAAGCGTCATCGCGATTTGATGGAGATAAACTTGAAGGCTTTACATACCGGAGCGGAATGGGTCAGGTCACACGACGTTCCCTTGTTAACCCCGGCAGGTTAGCCCCCGGCAGCAGCAGGGACCACTGACAGACCTGCCACGGAAAAATGGAGGTCAAAACAAAAAGCTTCTTTGAGTCGGAGAGTCTCGCAGACCGCAAAACTCGTGCAGTCCGTGAACGAAAAGTTGTGGTCTGCGTATTTTTCGAGATACTGCCATGCCTTGTCGGCGAGTGCCGGAGTTATCCACTCCACGTGAAGGCTTTGCGCCTTTTGAGATTCTTCTATGAGTTTCCTCGCTTGAAGTGCTGCGGCGATTCCCGCGTCGTAGCGCAAACGCGTCTGTTGTGGCTACATTCCTACGCCGTCGGGTACTTGGCCTGCGGGTCGGAGTCCGGATCGAAGGTCTGTTGTGGCTACATTCCTACGCCGTCGCCTAAGTAGGTGTTCAAACGGAATTCGGATGAAAATAATGCGAATACCTAAAGTCCGTACGAGCGACCATGATTATGCAAAAAACGGAATCAGCTGAGGATGGCTTGACGTAGCAGGATTCCATCTGCTTTAGGTTGAACGTTAATACAGGCGATTGAGTAAAAACGGGGACGCGCTAAATACCCCAATCTCTCGCTGCTATTTTATTCCGAGAACGGGACAAGATCCGACGCGATCCGAAAAACGGGAGAATCGCATAGAACATAGAACGCTCAGCCACGAAGGCTTATATCCCGCAGGCGTAAAGACGGGAAAGCCTTCATTTTGCGTGTAACACATAAAGAGATCGAGAGGGAATTACGTATTACACATCGGGAAAGCAAGAGGCAACGCGATCGAACCCGAGGCGGGGGAATCCGGGAATGAGACTGGCCGTAATCGACGGGCAGGGCGGAGGTATAGGAAAAGCGATAGTCGAGCGGTTGAGGAAGGGGCTTCCCGAGGAAGTCGAGATAATCGCCCTCGGAACCAACAGCCTTGCCACCGTCGCGATGCTTAAGGCGGGTGCCAACGACGGCGCGACCGGCGAGAACGCCATCGTTCAAACCGTAAAAGATGTCGACGTCATAATAGGCACGGTGAGCATAGTGATGGCCAATTCAATGCTGGGGGAGCTCACGCCGCGGATGGCTGAAGCAATTGCATCGGCTAGGGCAAGGAAACTGCTCCTTCCGCTCACCCGGTCCCCGGTGACCGTCGTCGGTGTGGTGCAGGAACCGCTGCCCCACTTGGTCGATATGCTAGTACGTGAAGTAGCGCGAATGTACGGAGGTGAAAAGGATGTGCGAAGCTAACGCGTACCTGATCGGTAAGGATGGTAAAGAGGAGCTCTTCTTCAAAGATGTGGATGTGGTCAAACAAGAAGAAGATGGCCTCCTACTCAGGGATATTTTTGGACAGCAGAAGGCCATTCGCGCACGTATCAAGGAGCTTGCCCTGGTGGACCACAGAATAATATTGGAAAGACTCGAGTAACCTTGGTCCAAGAACATACCATGAATTCGAGGTACGCGGTGTCCCGTGCTACGCACCGAGAAGCCAGGAGAGAATCAATAGGCTGCCGGTTACGCAATATGTGACGAAGCCCAACGCTCCCGCCCGAGTGTATTCGGGATCACCCAAAACCGCGCGGGGGCTGCGGGCTTTTTTGTCTATCAACTGGACCGCCGTAATCCCCGGCAAGAGTCCTAGAGTGGCCACGCCAACCGACCTCGGAAGCCGCCCCGTCACCGCCCCCAGAATCAAGAGCACCAGGCCGGTGATGTATAAACCCGCAAGAAGCCACGTACCCTTCCTCCTTCCGATCCTCGCAATCAGATTCATCTTACCCGAGGCACGGTCGTTGTCGCAGTCTGGGTGCTCGTTTATGACTAAGATGGTGGTGATCAGGATTCCGATGATGATCGAGGACCAAATAAGCGATGGAAAAAGGGGGCCCGCAGCAAGAGCGGAGGCTTCATCGAAAACCTGCCGCACCGGACTCCAGAGCAGGAATCGGACGGAAACGCCTGTATTTGTGGAATCGAAACCCTTCTGCGCGGCCCCGGTCGATATCATACCCGTTTGGGTACCAGCCTGAACGTAGTACGAGGCCATTACCGCCAGTGGGCCCAGACATAACCCCGTCACCAATTCCCCTGCACCCCTCTTGGCAAGGCATACTGGTTCGGCACTGTACGAAAAGCCAAGTGCCGTCCCGAGGACCACGAATACCGCGACGAGAACGGATTGCCTCACAAGGGCCAGAATCACCGCATTTGCTGAAACGAAACCGAGCAGGGCCAACATAATGGCAGCCATCTCTTTTTCTGTAAGGATGCCTCTTTGAATGGCCTGACTGCCTCCGGAAAAAGGCTGGATCTCGTGGGAAGGGTCCGCTCCCATGCGGTAGTCGTAATAATCATTGGAGACGTTTACCAGGAGGTGGATGAAGCAAATTTGACTAATGCTCAACAGAAGCGACGCCGGACTAATTCTAAAGCCTTCGTAATACGCGACAGAGCTGCCCAAAAGGACCGGAAGAACCGAGCCGACCAGGAAGATGGCTCTAGAGATGGAAGGAAACGTCTCGAGTATATAGAGAGCACGGCTCACGGTTGACGAAAGTCGCCTCGATTCCACTGTGATCACCTCTCCTTTAGTCTTTCCAAGGCGACCTCTGGAATGCCGGACTCACTTCCAATGCGCCCCCGGAATCCCGCCATGGCCCGGAGTTCAGAACGAGTTTACTTTCTTGATACTATGTGGCGACCGGAACTGGTCAAAAGCCTGGGAGCCTGGCCGGTCTGAGCCGACTTTCTTGGTACTATGTGGCGACCGGAACCCGAACGGAATAAACTGAATCAGCAAGAACGCGCCATTCTCTAAAGAAAGGGGAGATTTGGCTTGTTAGCTTATGTGACCAACAATGGAGAGGGAACCGTATCCGTGGTAAACCTCTTCAGCAAGAGCGTGATCGCCACAGTACCCGTTGGTACGGCTCCGGTAGGGATCGACATCACTCCGGACGGGCGATATTTATACGTAGCGAACTCCGGGGACGATACGGTATCGGTAATAAGGACCTTCACGAACACCGTCATACAGACCATCAACACCGCCGCTGCGGGAGTGCTCGTGCCCTACGGGGTGGGTGTGAAGCCGGACGGAAGATATGTTTATGTTGCCGGAAACGGCTCGTCCAACGTCGCCGTCATCGATGCCGTCAGTAACGGTATAGTCGACGTCGTGGCGGTTTCCGGAGCGCCAGCTTTCATCGCCTTCACCCAGGACTCGAAATATGCACTGGTTACGCTGTATGACGTAGGACTCGTATCTCGCATCAACCTCGACACCAACCTTGAAGTATCGACCCTTACCGTGGGGGCGGCGCCTTTGGGTGTTGCCGTCGCACCACAAGGTACGTTTGCCTACGTGGTGAACTCCGGGACCAATAACGTGTCGGTGGTCGACATTCCCACCAACACCGTGGCGCCTACCACCATACCTGTGGGCACCGCCCCGCAACATGTGGCCTTCAATCCAAGGGGTTCCAGGGCGTTCGTGACCAACTACGTTGACGGAACAGTTTCCGTGGTGGACACCTTCCGCAGCAGTTCGACTGTGGCCATCACCGTGGGCGACAACCCCGTGGGCATCGATCTCACGCCTGATGGTGGCTCTCTCGCGGTGGCTTTGTCTTTGGCGAATACTCTCGCGATCGTGGATGCCATCAGCAACGTGGTGACGGCGAACATCCCGGTTGGTTTGACGCCGATGATCGTCGTTTCCAGGAGGTTCCTACGGTAAGACAAAACCTACCGTAAGACAAAACCTATCGAGCAAGGCGCGCGGAGCGGGGGCGGATCGGCTGCCGTATCCGAGCCTTGGCCGGATAGGCAAATCATTTGAGCCGATTGCACGGAGCCGGCAATACGTAGAGGTGGTGATTACCTGATGATTGAGATAAATCCTGAAGTACTTCGCAAGAGAATACAAGATATGGAGAGCAAGGAATACGGCAAACTGAGTCCGCTCGAGAAGGCGATGCTGGAAGGCTGGAAACGGGTGCTCCAGGGATTACAGGATGGAACCGTCGTTCCTTCCGAACCGGTCTTGCCAGCACAAGAAGACTATTGATATGAACGAGAAGGTTAACGACCAGAAGGTTAATTTAGGGCAAAAATTTAGGACAAAAACGGTAACCGCCCCGACATCTGCGCCATGGCCGCTGGGGCCGGGAAGGTTCGGGGCGGTCAACTACGACCTTCGGTGGCCGACGTAATCCGAAAGATCTGCGCCGATAACGTGAAGGGGCATTCGCTCTTTGATCTATTGGATCTGTTGGTTTGATGGATCTGTCGGTTTAATTTATTGCTTGAAATAGGGTATTCCCCTTGCGGCAGGGCCTTTGACTCTCCCCACGACGCCGACCAGCGCGAGGATCGTCAGAATGTAAGGGATCATCATGACTGCCTGATAAGGTAAATTTACGCCGATTATCTGCATTTGCATCTGTAAAGCGTTGGCCGCGCCGAACAGGAAGCATGCGCCGAGGGCGCCCCACGGGTTCCACTTACCCAAAATCACAGCGGTTAAGGCGATCCACCCTCGTCCTTCAACCATGTTTTCGAGAAAGCGCGATACCTGGGTTAAAGTGAGAAACGATCCGCCAACAGCGGCGAGTGCCCCGCTGGCGATACAGCCGGCATACCTCATCAAGTGTACGTTGATACCCACTGAATCCGCCGCGGCCGGGTTTTCACCGCACGACCTGTAACTGAGACCGGTGGGTGTCCTGAACAAGAACCACCATGTCACCGCTACGAGTATATAGCACAGATATACCATGATGTTCTGATGAAATAGTACCGTTCCGATCACGGGAATACGCGAGAGCACCGGTACTCTGAGATCCCCGAAAATTGGAGCCGATAAAGCCCCTGCCGCCGCAGAGCTCATAAGCCGATAGAGGTAGCTCGTGAGACCCAAATAGAAAATATTAATGCCTATACCCACCACCATCTGGCTTACTCCCAAGTTCACGGACGTATACGCGAGCAGCAGTCCACTGACCATGCCGATCAATACGGCGAGCAGAAGACCGGCCCACGGGCTTCCGAGAAAATATGAGCCGGCGTAGGCAAAGAAAGCTCCGGCCAACATCATTCCTTCAAGGCCGAAATTGAATACCCCCGATCTCTCGGCTAAAAGCCCGCCGAGGGCGGCGAATAACAAAGGCGTTGCGAGCCTGACTGACATCATGAGCCAGGTTAACATCGTAACCCAGCTAACTTCATGCAACAAGAACCGTTATCCCCTTTCCGCCTTAAGCATCGACGAGAGATTCCGCGAAAAAAACGAACTCGCAATGACCAGGATGATGACCATACCCTGAATGACGTTTACCAGAGGCAGCGGTACACCCACTTGTCTTTGCATTGCGCCTGCCCCTACTCTCAATATCGCAAATAAGAGAGAGGTCAGGATGACGCCGAAGGGATTTTCTTTTGCCATTACGGCTGCCGCTATACCGTCGAACCCATACCCTGGAGAGAACCCCCGCATGAGCCTGTGCTGAGAACCCATGACTTCCGCGGCTCCGCCTATTCCCGCAAGTCCGGCCGACACGATCATGGCCACAATGACGGCTCTTGATACGTCGACCCCGGCGTACTTTGCCGCCACGGCGTTCTCCCCTACAAACCTGAGACTATACCCCAAGGGTGTTCGCCAGAGCAGGTAGTAGACGGCGACGACGCTTAAGAGCGCCAAGACCACTCCCAGGTGAAGCCGACTTCCGGGGACGAGGTACGGCAGTAGCGCAGACGGTTCGAGTTTTCTTGACTGTTCCACCATTCCGGCCGGATCTTTGAGGGCGCTTACCAACAGTAAGTCGACGAACAGAATGGCAATGTAATTGAGCATTATGGTGGTTATCAGTTCGTTGGCCCCAACCCATACCTTAAAAAGCGCGGCAATTGATCCCCAAACAGACGCGAGCAAAAATCCGGCGAAAACGGCGAGCAGTATATGGATGGGTGAGGGAATACCATGCAGGAGAGTACCTATAAGGGTGGCTGCAAGGGCTCCCATATATAACTGTCCCTCGGCACCGGCATTAAAGACGCCGGCCTTAAACCCTACCGCAAACCCCAAAGCGCAGAAAGCGAGAGGAACGAAACGGGATAGAGTTTCGCCCACTGCATACGGGCCTCCGAAAGCACCCCTGAACATGTGATAGTATGCCAGCCAGGGATTTTTCCCTGCCGCGTAGATGAATATCGCACCGACCACCAGGGCGATTGCGATAGCAAATATCGGCATCAAATCCGCTAACATCCGTAGCCTACGCATGCAAACCCCCGTTTTCTTTCTCCATCTTGGTTACGTCAAGTGCCCGTCTT
>DUSP01000159.1 GCA_012842575.1 Clostridia bacterium | reverse complement strand
GGGCTCGTGCCGGAACGTAGTCCCGGACTTCACCGCCGGTCAGGACTCGGGGGCGCCCAAAGATGGCCCCCCTCACCTTGCCCCGAAGGCACTCCTTAAGTATGCCAAAAGTATGCCAAGAATTGAAGTGTATCAAAAAACCTAAAGTACGCCAAAACCTTGTGTAGCGATCTTATAGCGACCTTACTTGTGTAGCGACCTTATTCGTGTAGATCAATTCGTATAGATCAATGCGTCTAGGTCTACTGATGCGCATTCATCTACGAATAAGAACCCTGGACCAACCCATTATACGAATGTTACTACCGAACATTACTATAGATCTCGAACACATGCTCGTCAAGCCCATCTCCCGGGAAATCTCTGCAACATCAAGTGTAAAACCGCTAAGCAAAAGACTCGACAGTCTGGTGCCAAGCGGGTAAACCTGAAAACGTCTTCAGTTCATAATCCTCGAACACGCACACTTCGATATTTCGGCCTTCCGGGCCCACGATCCAGAACTCGCAGACGCCGAAACGGGCGTAAAGTCGGCGCTTCGTCACACGATCTCACGCCTAGCCCATCATCTGAACCCATACTTGTGAACCCATACTTGGCGGTGCCGCGACCTTACGTCTCAGAAGTCATCGAAGACGCGGACGCGGTTAGCCCATAACTTAGACCCATAATTCTCGGTGCCGCGACCTTGTTTCCTAGGGAGTCATTGAAGAGGCGGTTAGCCTACCACTTGGAGCCATACTTTTCGGTGCCGCGGTCCGTCGAACTCACACAGGAAGATCCCTTGCCAGGTCCCCAAGCAAAGCCGGCCATTCGCTAGCATGAGGGTTTTGGAACATCCTACTAAAGAAGATTTGATATGAGCGGGCGAGTTCCCTTCGACGTGCCTGTAGTTCGCTGTGGCTGGTGCCAGCACGCGTAAGGCGTCTAGAATATCCCGAGTGACATCGGGGTCCGCGTTCTCGTTGATCAGTATACCGCAAGTGGTATGCGGGACGAATACGTGGCAAATCCCGTCAGTGATCCCGGCCTCCTTGGCGAAGTCACGTACTAAATGTGTGATGTCTATCATTTCCTCTCGTTGTGAGGTTCGGACTGATAGTTCCTTCATATGAGCGGGCATGTCCATCCACCTCGCAAAACCTTGTACGCCGGTCCGTATCGACAGCACGTGCGCCGATAGCATGTGCGCCGGGAGTATACTTCCGTACGTGACTATTCCGGATACCTGAAGGGCGCTCTAATGCGTCGGTCACAATGGGCGCAACACAATGGGCACCTGCGCACCCTTACCTTGTGTTCTATATGATGTAGTCTAGAAAGTGGGCGGAGTCGTGCCCAAGAGAACGGCGGCCTCGCCGTCTCCGGCGTTCTTCCAGCCATGCGGTATCGTCGCGGGGTAGCCTATCACGTCACCCTCTTCCATCGCGTATTCCCGATCGCCGAAGAGAAACGTCACCTTGCCACGCAGGACATAGGTAAACTCGCTGCCCTCGTGAGAGTTTAGTTTCCCTGAGTCCGTTCCAGGAGGAAGGGTAATGCACACGACCTCCAGGTCGAATCGCCGTCCGCCCAGAAGGAATTCCTCAATTACCGGTTGAGGGTATCTACCATCTTCGTAGTAAAAGCGTCGTCTGTCTTTCGGACGAACCAACTTCACCTCGGCGTCGAGATCATCGGCGAATAGCATTACCGCCGGCACATCTAAAGCCGTTGCGATCGACTTGAGCTGGGTAAGACTCAGTTCCGCTTTTCCGTTCTCCACGCGGCTGATAAAAGATATGGACAACCCGGTCATGCTTGAAAGGTCTTTGAGGGTCAGACTGTGCTTTATGCGCAGCTCTCTAATCTTCTCTCCAAGCGACAAGGACATATATCACACCCTTACTATACTATAGTTTATTTGCTACTTCTGTAGTTTCTATAGTTTCTACTTCTCGTATAGTTTCTATAGTTTCTACTTCTATCGTAGTTTCTACTTCTACAGTTATTATTTCTATAGTTTCTATAGGTTTTCTATAGGTATAGTTTCTATAGGCTTTTCGTATAGATCTACAGGCTTTTCTTACGTAAGGCTTTTCTTACGTAGGACCTTATAGCCCCTTCTTTTTAGTTGTGCTGCAAAAATGTGGCCAGGCTTTGCTGGCGTGAAAATGCTTCGACATGGAAAGCGCTTTTCCTCTTAAATTATTTATTACAGCCGGTTCCGAGTGAAACCCTGGGCAGGAAGCATATTGCGTAGTTGAGGAGGAGCGACAGTCGCTGTGGTGCACGGGATCAATGCGTAAAGATAGCTGTGGGATACATTATTGCGCGGGGAAGGTGGCTGTGCCGGAGATTATCACCCGGGGAAGGTGACTATGCCGGAGATTATCACCTGGGGAAGGTGGCTGTGGTGGACAGGGTCAATGCGGAAGGACGGCTGCCGTAGACAGTATCACCCAAGGAAGGTTCCCAGCGAAAGCGGAAATCTCTCTGGGTTTGCTTTCTAATGGACGAATTTTCGCAAGCACCAGACGTTGAATAACGTCTATTCTTGACTCAATTGCGTTCCATTGCCGGCCATCATCTCCGCGGGGCGCACACAATCGCTCTTAGCCTTTCTTGCTGCTTTCCTTCTATAAGAAGACAACAGATCCTCAAGAGCACGGGCATAAGGCTCATCAAGGTTGACGGCGTTCAGTCTAAGTTTCGGGGGTAGCAGTCGCCTAATTCCCTTCAGACTGAGGTCAGTATTGGTAACAATGACCAATGTAACTCCATTCTTGACGCAGAGGGCGAGCTTCATCAGGTCATGGGACTGCGCAGTTCTGAAGGCTTTTTCGTCGGCATGGATCTCAGTCATACGGTAATGTTGTGCTCCATTGTACTCAATTCCGACGCGATCCTCGGGATAGTATCGATCGATCTCAAGAGGCTCATCCGTCAGCGGGTTTATCAAGAATGGAGGTCTGGCATTGTCCACGAAATTATCGCTATCAACCCATAAATCCAGCGCGCTCTTCAATAAGAATTCGCCTTTAAACTGGGCCATTGATAAACGAGTCTTCAATTCTGCGATCATTTTTTCTTGAAGTACCGTAGGTACAGCTCCAACGGGTCGAATTGTTCTGCCTTGTTTTATGAGGTTTAACCAACCTGCTTTGGCAAGAATCCTGCATGCCCGGACTACCCTGTGTCGCCCAAGGGAGGATTTTGTGACTAGGTCGTCGATACTGGCCGGCCTGTGATATCTGACCAGCATGTATATTGTATATTCATTAAAGCCGAGGCCCGGCCAACTGAAAAGCCCATCAAGGATGTAGTCGGGTATTCTCACAGGACAACGGTACGCCTCCGGTCTATTCTTTGGTTGATCGGTTCATCTGTCTACTTACTATTGCCAAAACTTACTATTGGCAAAACTTACCCATCAAACTCACCCTCAGAAATACCTAACACCCTAGAAATACTTAAGAAATTAAGAAATTAAGAAATGCTGAATGTCTTTTCTTTCTTTCCGACTGTCATGTTTTCCAACTGTCATGACTATCATATTTTCCGACTATCATGGAGAATGGAGACTACTTCTGTCGAATTGGCCCTCCGTTGACCGTCCTCGCCTTCCAGTGGCTGCAACCGGAATGGAGACTACTTCTGTCGAATTGGCCCAAACAATCTGGATATCTAATCTGGATATCTAACGTGAGAGTAGGTCGTCCAGAAATCTGGGGCTACGGATTGCTGCCACCCGCAACTCGTCGAAAGAGTGCCCAAAAGCGGCTACTCCCAGGCGGCGCAGCGCGCTTTGGCATTCGTTCCCCAGCCGATTGGACATTACTGAACTCATTTTACCATGTACTGTAAAGATATGGAAGCACCGGGGTTCAGGTCGAAAAACGGAGGAATTTTAGCGGGATCCAGCACCCTTCTACCGGGCAAAAATTGCCATGTTAAGCTCGAAAATACGGAGGAATTTAAGCTCATCTTCTACAGTTCGTTTCGCGCAGTGCCCGTGTGCGGGCGTTTGCGTGTACATGGAAGGGCCTTGGCACGTTCTGCTACTTTTTTACGGAGATCACGTCCATGCATTTGCATGTACATATAGAGGGGCCTTGCCACCACATTACAGCGCCCGGATACTATGCCGTCACCGCGCGGAACAGTAAGAATTGTCTTTAGCACGAGCAAGAATTGTCTAAAGTCTTAATGCACCGGTGAAATCTGGGTTAAATATGAACACAACCCAATGGGTAATACTAAAACAGGTGGACAGATACCAGGTGGGTCAGCGACTCAAATAGATTATTCAACCACCATTAACCGGTTTGCATTTATGGACTTCGCGCTTAGTCAGCGACTCAAATAGATTATTCAACCACCACCAACTTATCATCCTCGGATGATAAGCCATCATAGTCAGCGACTCAAATAGATTATCCAACCACCTGGAGGGCCGAGCGACGTGACAGCAGGCCACCAAGTCAGCGACTCAAATAGATTATCCAACCACTAACGGTATACTGACTCTTAAACACTACTGACTATCAGAAGTGAGGAGCTAGGAAATGAGAAGACTGAAACTTTTGGCCAGCCCGATCAAAATAGGGAACCTCCAACTCCGCAACAGAATGGTCATGGCGCCGATGGTCACCAACTACGCGTATGATGACGGCTCAGTTTCAGACCGACTCAAGGCTTATCACATGGAGCGCGCAAAAGGCGGAGTCGGCCTCATAATCATCGAAGCGGCATACGTTCATTCGTCCGGGAGAGGTTTTCAGAACCAAGTCGGGATTTGCTCCGATCGATTGATACCTGGCCTGCGCGCCCTTGTGGACGCAGTGCATGCTCACCATGCCAAGATTGCGATACAGCTATATCACGGCGGCAGGCAGACGACTTCGGCAGTCACCGGCCAGCCCATCGTCGCGCCGTCGCCGATCAAGGACCCCACCGGAGCCGAAGTGCCTAAGGAACTCTCAAAGGATGAAATCTCCCTTCTCGTGCAGGCATTCGCCGAAGCCGCACGCCGCGCGAAAACAGCGGGCTTTGACGCCGTTGAAGTTCACGGCGCACACGGCTACCTCATCAACGAATTCCTCTCCCCCTATTCCAATCAACGGACGGACGAGTACGGCGGTCCCCTGGAAAACCGCATGAGGTTCCCCCTCGAAGTGGTGAGGGCCGTTCGCCGGGCTCTAGGACCTGATTTTCCCGTCATATACAGAATGAGTGCAGACGAGAAAGTCCCAGGCGGCCTTACGCTTGACGAAACGAAAGTCTTCGCGGAGGTTCTCGAAAAGGAAGGCGTAAACGCAATACACGTGTCCGCAGGAGTATACACGTCGGCAGCCTGGATCATCCAGCCGATGTATTTCCCCAGAGCGTGTCTAGTCGATCTCGCCCAGACCATAAAAGGCGTCGTTCAAATCCCGGTTATCACGGTGGGGCGCATCAATGATCCGGAGGTCGCCGAAACCATCCTCGCTGAGAAAAAAGCGGACCTAATAGCCTTCGGGAGGGAACTGCTGACCGACCCCGAAATGCCCAAGAAGGTCATGGAAGGCCGGCTCGACGAGGTACGTAAGTGCATCGCTTGTTGTCAGGCATGCATCGACGAGCTTTTCCTCAACCGTACAATCGGCTGCACGGTCAATGCCCGCACAGGGTATGAAACCCAATTCCCGTTAAGTCCTGCGCCGCGCCCACGCAAAGTGCTGGTCGTGGGAGGCGGCCCCGCGGGAATGGAAGCTGCGAGAGTCGCCGCGCTACGAGGGCATCGCGTAACTCTGTGGGAAAAAGACGGTGACTTGGGCGGACAGTTGACGCTAGCGGCAAAATCACCTGGGAAAGGCGAAATCGCCACGTTCAAGGAGTTTCTCGTCAATCAAATGAAAAAGCTGAAAGTCAATGTAAAGCTCAACAAACAAGCGACTCTAGAGGCAATCCGTACCGAGAAACCCGATATAGTGATCGTGGCAACAGGGGCCAAACCTGCCACCTTGAGCGTTCCGGGAATTGACAGAGGAAACGTGGTTGGTGCCTGGAGCGTTCTGATGGACAGCGTCGAAGTCGGAAAGCGCGTAGCGGTAATCGGAGGCGGGCTAGTGGGATGCGAGACCGCCGACTACCTTGCGGAAAAAGGCCATAGCGTCACCATTATCGAAATGCTGCCGCGCATAGCGGAAGACGTCGGGCCGCTCATGGGAGCCATTTTATTGGATCGCCTCAACAAGGCCGGCGTGAAAACGATCACCGGCGCTAAACTCCATTCAATTGACGACAACAGCGTGACAGTCTTGAAGGACGGCCAGACCGAGAACATCCCCGATATCGACTCGGTCGTAATCGCCGTAGGATCAGTCCCAGAAGATACCCTCGCTCAGGAATTGGAGGGATCGGGAATAGACTATTACGTGATCGGAGACGCCTGGAAGCCAAGAAGAATAACTCACGCAGTATTCGAGGGAATGCGCGTGGGGCACGAGTTATGAAGTGCGCCGCTAAAACAGCCCGATTATAAACAGCGTTACGACATCTAAACAGCGTTACGACACTCGTATCCTAAGAACTTGGCCGTTAATTCTACCCTTGGTCTTATCCACGCTCCTAATTCTTTATTTAGTTTTATCCTTCATTTAGTTTTATCCTTCAAGCTCCTCAGCCCTGGCGCGGTCGTATTCGTCTTATCCACGGTCGGATTCTTTAGTTCTATCCTACCGTGAGGTAGTCGTCGGCCCCAATCAATCTCAAGAGCCATCCCCATGGTCTCATTCTTTAATTGTGTCCTACCATTTTACTACCACGTCCATTTTATCCTGCCATGTCGTGTCACGACACTGTAGATTTCGCGAATAATCCCAGAGTTACACCCTGACCTTCACGTTATCGATGAGACGCGCCCTCCCGAACCTCACTGCCACGGCGATGAGTACCTCTCCTTCCAGTCTCTTTAGCTCTTGAAGGTCTTGGGCATCGCACACGCTCACGTAATCGATCCGGGCTTCAGGTGCCGTTTCTATCGTCTCACGCACGAGCTTGCGGAGGGACTCTGCATCCCGTTCACCTTGAGCCACCCTTCGTTCCGCCTCCTGAAGGGCACGCCATATGATGGTCGCCTGCTGTCTTTGGGAGGGTGTTAGGTATACGTTCCTGGAACTCATGGCGAGCCCGTCTGCCTCGCGGACCGTCGGCATTTCGACTACTTCGATGTCCATTTCAAGATCCTCTACCATGCGCTTTATCACTACCACCTGCTGAGCGTCCTTCTGGCCGAAATACGCTCTGTGTGGTCGAATAAGATTGAACAACTTAGAGACTACCGTAGCCACCCCTTGGAAGTGGCCGGGACGAGATGCCCCGCATAACACGTCCGAGAGATCTCTGACGACTACAATGGTCCTAAAGCCTTCGGGGTACATTTCGTTGACGTCGGGGCAGAAGACCATATCTACGCCCAATGATCCCGCCATATTAAGGTCGGAGGCCAGGTCGCGCGGATAGTCCTTGAAGTCCTCAGCCGGACCGAACTGCAGCGGATTGACGAAGATGCTAACGACCGTAACGTCGTTTTCTGCCTTTGACCTCCTCATTAGGGACAGGTGTCCTTCATGGAAGAAACCCATTGTGGGGACAAACCCGATCAACCGTCCGGTGCACCTTATTTCCTCGCACTTTTTTCTGATGTCTTTTTTGGTATAGATTACGTCCATCGAAGCCTCCTATCAATCCGAGAATGCTCGAGGCCCACAAAGCCGGCCCTTTCGGAAAATACTATGCCGGGAGAAGGTCGTAGTCAATACGTAGTCAATACGGGGGATTGACAATCGACGAGCTTATCTGCCATCGGAAGCAGGGAAATTGATATTCCTACCGCACTTGAATATACCACAGTTAGAAAGTATGACTTTCCTATTGGGTGATGAACGTGCTGGTGGAATTCAAACAGAAATCGCAGGTGACCATACCCAGCGAATTGGTAAAGAAATTGAAGCTCAAGCCAGGAGACAAACTGAAAATCGAGGAAAAGGACGGCCGGCTTATTATCACACCCGTTGTGGTTATTCCACGGGATCAGATGTGGTTTTATACAAAGGAATGGCAGGCAGACGAACAAAAGGTCGAACAGCAGATACAGGAAGGCAAGATTAAGACGGCCAGGAATAAAGAGGAGTTGTTTAAAGACCTGGGGCTTGACGAGCTATGATCATCTATTACTCCGAGCTATTTGCAGAAAAGGTCAAAGCGCTGCCGTTAGAAGTAAGACGGGCGTTGAAAAAGAAACTCGAATTGCTATCAGAAAACCCCAGGCATCCCTCGCTCCGCACCAAGAAGATCCGGGGCCAGGACAACATTTTCGAGGCAAACATCACTATGGACATTTCGTATGACCTGGCAATACACCGAAGACGGTTTTTGCTGAGGAATATCGTAGAACACGACAAGACATTGAAAAATCCTTAGTTGGATCCCGAGTACGCGGATCCGTCTTGTTCCTGAGATGGCAAAACGGTATTATAATGGTCAGAGGGGATGGAGTCCCCCCTAACTGCCTCGATCGAAGGCTGATGACTCCTGTAGTACGGTTAGAGGTCGGGGTCTGAAGCCTATTCTAGGATCGTCGAGGCATTTTATATTTCAGAGCCCCAACACTTCTGACCTTACGGGGGAGGCTCATGAGTGTATCAGAAGATACTGTGGTTGGGACTTGCCGGGATGCTCGGAACCATGGCCCGATACGGATTAGGTGGATTGGTGCAAAAGAGCGCCGGAGCGGAATTTCCTTGGGGGACACTTGCAGTAAATGCTCTTGGCTGTTTTTTCGCCGGCATGTTCTGGGTGTTGTCTGAAAGCTACGTACACCTGGGCGGACAGACGCGCGTCATTATCTTGATTGGTTTTATGGGAGCGTTCACTACGTTCTCGTCTTTTATACTGGAAACGGGTGAACTGATGCGCAGTGCGGAATGGGTTCGGGCGGGAATCAATATTGTCTTGCAAAACCTCACCGGTATACTGGCTCTGTTCTTAGGTATGATCGCCGGCCAGTTGTTGTGAGATAGGGGGGTTTAGTCTGATGAAATTACCTGCCGAAGCCCATCTACTTCGGATTTTTATCGGCGAAAGCGATAAGTACATGGGAGAACCGCTTTATGAGGCCATTGTTAAGGCAGCCCGGAGAAAGGGTATGGCCGGAGCGACTGTTTTACGAGGTTTCCTGGGATTCGGTGCAAGCAGCCGAATTCACACGTCCAAGATTCTCAGGCTTTCCGAAGACTTACCCATCGTCATCGAGCTCGTCGACAAACCCGAAAGAATTGAAGAATTCTTGCCGGACCTAGACGAGATGATCAAAGAAGGCCTCGTCACCGTGGAAAAGGTAAAGGTGATCACGTACAGGCACGACTCCGAGAAACATCCTTCCCGATTGAGCTGACGGATGACCCCGAGCTACCGCCTACTCAGGAACCGTCGTTCAGAAGATTTTTCAAGGAGTCCGCAACCTCTGAAGTGGAATAGTTATGGTCAGGCTTGAGTCTCCTAACAATCCCTTCTATTTCCTCAACTGGACAGTCGAGTCTCGACAGGAACAGGACAGTCGCCTTGAGTTCCAAGTCTCTGGCGTCTAATTGGGCCAGCTCGCGGATGATTTCTTCGGGAACTTGTAGGTCGCAATCGTCAGCGTTCTCCCTGAGGAGGCGTCTTCCTTGATCGGTTACCTCATAGCGAATATCTTGATTCGAGCTCCTTACTTCGCTTGTTTCGGTGATCGGACCGAACGATTTCATCTCCTCTACTTCGTTCGCCAACTGCTCTGAAAACGGCCCATAGAGGTAATATTGGAATACCTCGGCGAATGGCCCTCCCCTCTGCTGAACAAAGGTTTCGTTCCCCTCTGTAATGCTAATTGAATGCTTGATCTGAGCTAGCAGTCTTGCTTCTGTTTCCGTCTGAGGGTCTTTGACGAAGACGATCAAGTCATCTGCGCTGACCCAGCACACCGCCCTTGGAGTTTTAATCTGGCTATCGGCCAGGGTGGCAAACAGGGAGCCATCCCCCCTGTCAACATGAGCACAACAAATGCGGCTTGAACCCGATTTTCGAAGCTCCCCCCACCCCCTCCACTTGAAAAGGGGTTGCTCTGTTGCTTTGTCGCCCCATCATCTTGCTACCAACCCCCATTCAACGTCCTGGAGTCCCTATACGGTACCATTGGTTCACTCAAGCGTTCGGCGACTCGCCGAAACAGATGAAGACGCTGATGGAATGCGAGAACCTGTTATATGATCCGCATCGGTATCCGTCCACCTGGATCCGATATCTACACTTACACGGCCGTTGGGAATACCATTGTAACTTTGTTGCCGGATACCGAAACCTTATGGCCTAGTTCCCACTCCGTCTGCAACAGCAGACGCTGTATGTTAACTGTCAGTGTCGGCACGCTTGTCCTGTTTCGCAACAAGGCCGGCACCTCCGCTTACGTTGTCATAAACCACTACCGGCCACACTTGGGTTGAGTCCTCCGGGTCATGCTCCGTCGATACCTCGACATCGCAGTGGTCTTCGACTCCTGGGAAGGCTTCGTGCTGGGCACCGAAAAGCTAGCCTGAGGTGGCTTCGAGAGATTTCTCCTGACAACCTCCTCCTGTTGACGCAGCTTACCATTCTGGGTCAAGGGCAGCTCCTGCTATCTGGCACGCCCAACAATGCGGGGCCTTCCAACGAGGAACATAGCAACCGACCGGGCATTCAGGCAGAAGTATGTCTCCGCAATCGTAAGTATTCAATGACCGTGAGGAAATTCGCTTGAAGGCACTTTTCTTTTGGCGGTGCAATATAATACCGTTCGACGAAGCTGTGTAGGTGCACCTGATGTTTCCGAAATCGTTGGCCAGTGAGTACCATGGTGGGGAGTCACTAGAACATGAAAGCGGTTGATATGCCGCTGCCCTAAGTCGGCGGCGACCCGGGCTATGTGTGAGTTTTCGAGGTTCCTCCTTTCTTCGGGTCCAGATAAACGGCCGTGGCTAAGGCCGAAGCTTCGTTAGTTGACAGCAACCGCCTTGGTGCGCCTGTAGACTTGGCGTCAGGGTGTGGTTAGCAGAAACGACGTCCACAGTAGACCGTGATCTCTAGGCGCAGCGCGTCGAGCGGAGGTATAGTCTTCTCCCCATAAAAAAAGCGCATGGGTGACCGGAAGGACCTAGCTCGGCTTGTGTGTGAATTATTTATGAATCAAAAGGTGAGTGAGCGAGATCAAAGCGCACTGCGATTTTTAGCACGTTAAGGAGCCCTGGCATGTTGCATTACTCCCGGTATCGGATATAATACGGGTAAGTGATTCCTTACACGAAAGGAGTACATCTCATGGAACCATATATCGTTCACGTGACAAGCAAAGGACAGTTGACGCTGCCGTCACCTATAAGGAAGAAGCTCGGGATAGGCAAAGGTTCTAGGTTATTTGTAATTTTAGAT
>DUSP01000173.1 GCA_012842575.1 Clostridia bacterium | reverse complement strand
GACCTGGACATCGACCGGCTACTGGAGGCTGCAAAGAATACGGGTACGTACCTGGAGATCAATTCCTGCTTCGACCGCTTGGACTTAAACGACCTCAATTCCAGGAGAGCCGCTCAACATGGAGTCACCCTGGTAATAAGTACGGATGCCCATTCCGTCGCGGGTCTTTCAGATATGACCTACGGTGTTTCTGTGGCGAGGAGGGCATGGCTCGGCAAGGGTAACGTTCTCAATACCTTGACCCTTGATGAACTTTGCTCGCGCCTCGGGCTGAATACGCTCTCTTAACTCGGCTAATACGAGGAAGACCCGCGGGTTGAGGGAGAGCACCATACGGCTGAATACACGCTCTTAACCCACCCATACTAAGTCAGGGGTGATTCCGTGGGTGCCGATATACTTCAGGTCGCCTTTCGCACGTTAATCCTTTACTTTCTCGCCTTAGTGGTCGTACGCGTCATGGGAAAAAGATCCGTGGCGAACTTGGCTCCATTCGACCTGGTGGTTATCATAATGATAGGCTCTGCGGCGGCCATTCCCATGGAGGAAAGTGTATCCTTGTTGAACGGGGTCATACCCGTGGCGTTGCTGGGAGTGGCTCAGTATCTGGTTTCCTTGTTGAACGTGTATTCGCGCGGCGCCGAGCGCGTGACCCAAGGAACGCCGGTGTTGCTGGTACAGAACGGGAAAGTGCTGTGGGAAAACCTCAAGAAAGAAAGGGTGACCCTTGAAGACCTGCGGATAATGTTGAGGGAGGCGGGTATCGACAACATCACGGACGTCCAGGAAGCGAGACTTGAACCAAATGGTAAGGTGAGTGTAATAAAAACAAAAGAGGCTTCCCCTATTACGCCCAAGGATTTACAGGAGCTTGCCATGATCCGAATGGACGCCGTATTGCAGGAAACCGCCCGTAACTTGAGGAAGGAGATAACCGATATGTTTGAGACGTGGCAGAAAGGAAAGACCGGGTGATACGCCGTGAGCATCCTGCCTTTTACGCTTTATACGGACGCAGGGTGGGTTTCGGGGCTAGTCACGGAAGCAGGGCTCGCGGCACTGAGCCTCCCCATGCCTACGAGAGAGGAAGCGATTCGCGACGCGGCGATGGCTTCTTTCAGGTCTTCGAGGATCGAGCCGGCGACTGCGGCGTCCGCGGACCGGAAGGCCTTTACGGTTGAGGGCGATTCTTCGGATTTAAGCCGCCTGAGGCTCCTCGCGGAACAAGTCAAGGAGTGGGTATCGAGGTATCTCAAAAAATCGGAGTCGGGTGAACCTGCTTGTTGCCCTGTTTCCTCGCCCGACTTTCCGTTGGACCTGAATGGAATGACTTCGTTTCGTAAGGCGGTACTCCTTGCCATGGCAAACATCCCTTATGGAATGGTTTCATCCTACTCTGGACTGGCCAAAGCGGCGGGCTACCCGGGGTGCGCCAGGGCCGTAGGAGGAGTGTGCGCGGCCAACCCGATTCCCTTGGTGATCCCTTGCCATCGCGTTATTTTAAGTGACGGCCGCATCGGGAATTTCGGCGGGGGAAAAGAGATGAAGAAGTGGCTTCTCGAGAGAGAGGGAGTGGCGTTGGAGAGGAGAGCTGATGATTGGATCGTAAGAGCCTTGAGGTTTTGGACTTTCAGGTAATCCTCCGAATGCTGGCCGAAAAAACCAGCCTCGAAAGCAGTCGCCAGACGGCGCTTTCACTGGTTCCGGCAGAGTCGGTGGAAAAAGTAAAGCACCTTCAACAGGAAACCCGCGAAGCGGTATGGGTACAAACCCGCGTTTTCACCTCCGCGTCTCCTATGAGCGGGATCCGCGACGTTTCCCCCCTCCTGGACAAGGCCTTCGATGGTGCCATCCTCGAACCTGCCGAACTGCTCGACGTGGCTTACACCCTCGAAGCGGCTTTGAGTCTTCGTGACACCTTGTCAAAGCACGAAAGCGAAGTGCCCCTTCTTTTTGGATATGCCCGCTCGATTGGGTCGTTCCCCGAATTCACATCCGAGGTCAGACGGTGCATTTCGGATGATGCCAAGGTTCGGGATGACGCATCTTTGAACCTGAAGAGGATACGGGACAGACTAAAAGGCCTTTCCGCGAGGCTTCGCGAAAAAATCGATTCTCTCCTGCGGCAGGAAGACGTTTGTGCCCTCCTTCAGGAGCCGATAGTTACCATAAGGGACGGAAGGTATGTTCTACCGGTCAAAAGGGAGTACCGGCACAGGCTTCCCGGTATCGTCCACGACGCCTCGTCGAGTGGAGCTACTGTTTTCATCGAACCCTCGGCCCTCGTCGAGATTTCCAACGAGATGAAGGAACTCGAGGCTGCCGAAAGGGAAGAAATCCGGTCCATATTGAGAGGGCTCACGAGCCTGTTCGTGCGTAGAAGCGAAGAAATGAAGGAAACTCTTGGGGCATTATCGCGGCTGGACTTCGCTTTTGCAAAGGGTCGCCTGGCCGATGAGATGAACGGGCGCCCTCCTATGATCTCGGATATGCCGAGTATACGCCTTATCAGGGCGATCCACCCGCTCTTGGGCAAGGGCGCAAAACCCATCGACGTTCGTCTCGGATACGACTTTGACATTCTCGTCATCACCGGACCGAATACCGGCGGCAAGACGGTGGCGCTCAGAACCGTCGGTCTTCTTTGCGCCATGGCCCAGTCAGGTCTTTTCATACCTGCCGCCGAGGGCTCCGAAGTGGGAGTGTTCCAAAAGATTTTTGCCGACATAGGAGACGAGCAAAGCATCGAACAGTCCCTGAGTACGTTTTCGTCGCATATGCGAAATATCATAGAAGTCATCAATAACGCGGATAACGGTACCTTGGCCTTGCTCGATGAATTGGGCGCGGGAACCGATCCGGCCGAAGGATCGGCTATAGCCATGGCTGTACTCGAGCATCTCCTCGATCGCGGAACGAAATGCATTGTCACAACCCATTCGGGAGAGCTCAAATTATTCGCCTTTCAGAAAGAGAAGGTGCAAAACGCGCGGGTCGAGTTCGACCCCGTGACCCTCGAACCCACTTTCGAGCTGTCCATCGACTTACCCGGGCGTTCCAACGCCTTGGAGATATCGAGGCGTCTGGGCCTTACGGAAAGCGTGCTGCATCGGGCCGTGAGCTTCATGTCGGAGGGCGGAATAAGGGTCGAAGACGCCATCGTCTCCCTTGAGGCGGAACGCAAGGCCTTCTTGGAATCCTTGAGTAAACTGGAAACGGAGCGGGAAGAGATACGAAAGCTCAAGGATGAATTGGAGAAGAAGCTCCTCGCGTTGAGGAGGGATAGGGCTAAAGTCTTGGAAAAGGCGTCGAGGGATGCGCGCGCTCTGGTACACGACGCCCGACGTGAGTTGAATGCCGTGCTCAAGCAAGCGAAGGACCTCCGCTCGAAGCTTGAGTCTTTACTGGCGGATGTCGAGAATTGCAAGGCCGCTACGGCCGCTGCGGATGGCGGACCCGCTATACGTGACGGGGTTTCGGCGAGTATCCGGGAGGCGCTCGCTTCTGCGGGACGCGAAGTGGAAGTGTTGAGGTCGAGGTTACGGGGCATTGAGGGAGACGTTGAAAAAGCCGCCCCTGTCGCGGACGGGCTCAAAAGAGGCGCTGGCGGTGTAATGTATGACGGTGTCGCCCTTGGAGCCCTTGAGAATGAGGAGGGTCTTCCTTTTAGGCCTGGCGGCCGTTCCCTTGAGGCCGTTCTTGACCCCGGCGAGTTGAGGCCGGGAGAAAGGGTCGTGGTTTGTAGCCTTGGGAGAGAGGGAAGGGTGGTAAATGAGCCGGATCCCACCGGAAACGTGATCGTCCAGATGGACGACATGAGGGTTAAGGTCAAAGTGGGCGGGATTCTACGGATAAAGGAAGTCGAGAAGGAGGTCCGGGGCGATCAGACGCTGGGGTGGGGTACCGCCGCTAAAGAGACGAGGGCGGCCGAGGTTAATGCGAAAACGAAGATTGGCGAAGGGCTTTTCCGGAAGGCACTGGGTCGGGATGAAACCGTATCACTAACGCGTAACAAGATGGCCACCGTTTCGCCGGAGATCGACGTTAGAGGACTTCTTGCCGCCGAGGCTATCGAAAGACTCGACAAGTACTTGGACGACGCACTCTTATGCGGCCTAGACCAAGTGAGAATCATCCACGGAAAAGGAACCGGAGCGCTCCGCAAGGCCGTTCGGGAGTTTCTCCAGAACCATCATCAGGTGGCATCCCTGAGGTGGGGAGACCCTAACGAGGGAGGAGACGGGGTCACCGTGGTGAAACTGGGTAACTCCGCCTCCTGACCTCAGTCTCAGCGAAAATCCTGGCTTTCGTCCCGGGTTTCTTGGGTATTATCGGGCTGTACCACTTGCTTTTGCTCGGTAGCTACGGTAGCGTCACCGGGCATACCCGTCGACTGATCCGCCGTCGGCTGATCTGCCGGTTGATGCGCCTCACCGGTTTCCTGTGGCTCCTCGGGTGATTCCTCGGGCCGTTCCCCAGGCACTACGGATGGCTCCCCGGGTACTGCGGGCGGTTCTCCAGGTACTACCGGAGCCGGCTCGACCTCGGGGAGTTGGAGCGGCGTGTGCTTATCGCACATCTTCGTCGGGATTTCCATCACCGCGTCTTCGGGCACCTTACCGTCGGGTCCCGGTGTATATGGCGTAGGTCGCTTGATGAATGACTTCACTACCACAGACGGACAGTAAGGCGATGCCAGCATGGTCGGATTCTCCGCACACACTTCGACGGGAACATGTACGTCGCAGGTTTGCGTGGGTTGTTGGCCCGCGATGAATATGTCTTCGGAAATGCATTCCGCCGGGCAGAAGGGACCGGGGAGCTTCCCGGACTTGGTGCATATCTTACAGGTTATGATGTTACTGGGGCGCTTGAAATCCTCCGCAGGCACCCCTTTTAGCGCGGCCGACATGGTCTTTTGCCAGATCATGGCCGGATACTTCCCGCCGACTATTCCATCCATCGGCTTTCTCTCCGCGTATCCCATCCACACCGAGGCCACGAGCTTCGGAGTATACCCTATGAACCAAGCATCTGCGTAATCGTCCGACGTTCCGGTCTTTCCGGCGGCAGGTCGTCCTATATTCGCTCGGGTACCGGTTCCCCTCGTGATCACGCCGCGTAACATGTCGGTGACGAGGTAAGCCGCCTCTTCTGATAAGGCCCGGGTTCTCGAGGGCGTGTTTTCTTCCAGAATGTTGCCCGACTGATCCGTCACTTTCAGAATGACTACAGGTGTGACGTGGATCCCCCGATTTGCGAGGGTACCGTAGGCGTTTGCCATTTCAAGCGGGGTCACTCCTACGGTGATACCACCCAAAGCCGTGGGTAAGAAAAGGTCGTGCTTGGGCTTCCTCTTGTCCGTAACCAGGTCCGTTATACCGAGCTTTTTTGCGTATTGGACCCCTGTTTCCGGACCGATGGCGTCAAACACCTTGACGGCCGGGACGTTCAGGGACTGTTCGAGGGCGTAACGGATCGTCACGAGGCCCTTATACCGCCCATTGTAATTCTTCGGTCTCCATATCTTGGAACCCACTTTGAAGGCGACGGGTGCATCGTCCACCACCGTGCCGGGTGAAAAACCGGTCTCCATTGCGGCGGAGTACACGACGATTGGTTTGAACGCCGATCCGGGCTGTCTCTTGGCATCGACGGCGTCCACAAAGCTCAGTTTACCCTGATGAGCGCGGCCGGCTATGGCGAGGACATGCCCGCTGTTCACTTCCATGACCACTACTGCCGCACGGATGGCATTCTCGCCCTCCTTATCCGGGAAAACGGGGTCGAGTACTT
>DUSP01000192.1 GCA_012842575.1 Clostridia bacterium | reverse complement strand
GACGACATTACGTTCATATGTGACTATTATAATAGTCACATATGAACGTAATGTCGTCTTCTACATGCGTTTCTAACCTCATTTTGATGGGGGACAGTGTGGCAATTCCCCGCTTACACTCTTCGGGATCCATACCGAGTGCCAAACCGACGGAGCAGGCAGCCAGCGCGTTCGACACGTTATGTCTACCAGGAAGGGGGATTCTCACGTCATCGACCCCAGCGGCGGCCGCTCCCCCCACATCTTTTAACCTCAAATCGAAAACGTAAGACCCGTCCTCACTTCGCCTTATGTTCTCAGCCCTAACCGATGCCGCCTCTGACTCCCCAAACCATATCCTCCTCACGCCGGGACGACGTGCCTTTCCGAAGGCGGCCACGGTATTGGGATCATCCCGGTTCAGAATCTCAACACCGTCCTTTGGAAGCGACTCCAAGAGCTCCCCTTTCGCCTTCGCGATCGCCGTTATGGAACCCAAGCGTTCCAAATGGATGGGCCCTATATTCGTTATCACACCGACGGATGGCCTGACCGATCGGGCCAATTCCGTAATCTCCCCAGGTCCGCGCATCCCCATTTCCGCGACGATGACTTCATGCCACGGACGTAGACCGAGCAGCGTGAGGGGTAGCCCGATCTCGGTATTGAGATTTTCTTTGTTCCACAAGGTCAAAAATCGCCTGGAGAGGATGGAGGCCGTCATTTCCTTGGTGGTGGTCTTGCCCACCGAACCCGTAATTCCGACCGCCTTAAGTAGCGGGTTTTTCCGTCTAATATAACCCGCCAGTTCCAACAGAGCCCTTCGGGTGTCGTCGGTACGGATGATCGTTACAGGCCCCGCCGGGACGTTGACATCCTTACATACCAAGGCCGCCCCGGCCCCTGACGTGAGTGCGTCTTGTACGTATAGATGTCCATCCGTCTTTTCGCCCACAAGCGCTATGAACAAGTCACCGGGCCGCACCGCGCGTGAGTCGATGGTAACCCCGCTTATCCATCCCTTTGGATCCCCGGAAATGAGAGTTCCGCCCACCGCGGCACATACCTCGCCTACCTCTAGCAAGCCTTCACCCCAATCCGCCTCTTTCCCGTAACTGCTCTTGCCCAAGAGGGTTGTCCGGAAGCTCAGTGCCTCCTGGACGACCATCCTGTCGTCGAACGGGACCTTCCCAAAATTGTAGATCTGGTATGTCTCATGACCCTTCCCGGCGATCAGAACGGAATCACCCGTCATGGCCATATCTATTGCCTTCATAATAGCTTCTCTCCGGTCTAGTACAAGGGAGTACCTCCCGCTCTCGAATACATCTCCCGAAAGACCTGCTTCCACTTCCCTCGCTATGGACGCGGGGTCCTCAGATCTCGGGTTATCGCTGGTGAGGATCGTAACGTCCGAAAGGGTTGTGGCAATCCTTCCCATAACGGGTCTTTTCTTGCGATCTCTGTCGCCGCCACACCCGAAGACCACTATCACCCGTCCATGGGTGATGTCGCGAACCGCTCGGATGACCTTCTCCAGGCCGTCAGGGGTATGGGCGTAGTCCACGAAAACCGAGAAGTCCTGGCCCTCTCGAACGGACTCCAACCTCCCAGGGACTTGTGGCATGGTGGCCAAAGCCGCGGCGATGGTGTCAAGGGCGATGCCCTCGTTTATGGCTACGGCGATGGCCGCCAACGTATTATAGACGTTATATCTCCCCGTCAGAGGTACGTATATGGCCTCTCGTATGGCCTCTCGCCCGGTGGTCGCGCGGGAACGCACCACGACGTCAAAGCGCGACCCATCCCGGAGAATTTCGACGTTTTCCGCCGCTATAGAAGCCTCGGGCGAGTTGATGCCGTAAGTCAACACCCTCGAGCGATCCCGCCCGACCATCGATATCACCCGTCGCCCCCACTCGTCGTCGGCGTTTATTACAGCGCACTTGAGCTCGGGATCTTTGCGGGTTCCCCAGTACGTCGTGCCCAGATTGCAAAATAGCGACGCCTTTACCTGGAAGTAGTCCTCCATGCTCCCGTGGTAGTCGAGGTGGTCTTGAGTGAGGTTGGTGAACACCAGGACATCGAACTCGCACCCGGCGACCCTCTTTTGGTGTATTCCGTGGGACGACACTTCCATGACGGCATAATCGTCGCCCTCTCTTGCCATTTCATAAAGGAGCGCCTGTAAGTCGGGGGCTTCGGGAGTGGTGTGCTCCACCGTCCTCACCTTACCTCCCACCACGTTCTGTACGGTACCGATCAGGCCCGCATGACGCCCGTCCCGTACGAGAATCCACCTTATGAGGTGGGTGGTGGTGGTCTTGCCGTTGGTCCCCGTGACCCCTATCATTCTCAGGGATTTGCTCGGGTGGTCAAAAAACGCCGACGATACCAGCGCGAGGGCTTCGCGAGTGTCAGGCACCTTTATCTCGGCAACGCCCGCTCGCATATCATCGAAAAGGAAATGATCAACTAAGAGGGCCGACGCCCCCCTTTTTCTCGCTTCACCGGCAAAGTCATGCCCGTCTTGAAGCTGCCCTCTGAGGCAAGCAAAAAGTGATCCGGGTGTCACACGACGCGAATCGTAATATATCCCCTTTATATCCAGGTCAGGATCGCCCCGGACCTCTTTTTCCTCTAGTATTGCGATAAGTTCTTTGAGTGCTTTGGCCAACTTCGCCCTCCCCTCTTCAATATTTTTCCAGGTTATCTGGAACTTATTCCCGTGAACTCATTCCCGCGCAGGCGTTTCTGTCTTCGGCTTTTCTGCCCCTGGTTCTTCAAAAATTACCTCTATCACGGTACCACGCGGCACCAAGGTTCCGGGGGAGGGATTCTGACGGCGAGCCACTCCGGACCCCTTCACATCCAATCTGAGCCCGATCTCTCCGAGTATATCCGCAACAGCCCTGATGGTCTTTCCCCTGATGTCCGGTACGCTCACCTTGCCGACGGCCTCCGCCGAGCCGGCTAACGTCCTGAACCCAATGATCACGGTTCCCTTGGAAACCAGTGCTCCCGGTGGAGGTATTTGCTCCATTATGACGCTTTTCGGGTCAATTCGTTCGCCCGAAGACTGGTCGCCGACGTCAAGGCCAAGACCCGCCGTTTCCGCAACTCTCTTGGCTTCTTCCACGGTGAGATTCAGTACGGACGGGACCTCCACCGTGTCTTCGGGGCCTTTCTCTTCGGGGCCCTTCGTCTGGGGGGCGCCGGTAGAACCGAGCATTCCCGCACCCGGAACGCCTACGCCCCGAAGCCGGTCACCCTCGCGGCCTTCTTCCGATGACGGGGGCACTTCCATGTACGAAAGCACGTCTTTCATTATCGACCCAAAGGCGGGGGCCGCCACCTGCCCACCGTAGTAGGCGCCTTGTGGTTCGTCCACCATGATCAGCATCGCGACCTTTGGATCGTCGACGGGACCGAAGCCCACAAAAGAAGAGATGTGCTTGTCGCGGACCACTTTTCCGCCGACGCTCTTTTGCGCAGTACCGGTTTTACCGGCGATTCTGTAACCCGGAACGTACGCCTGTTTTCCGGTCCCCGCCTTTACCACTTCCTCCATGGCCAGCGCCAGATCCTTCGCCGTCTCCTGAGATATGACCCTTCTTACCGCCTCAGGCTTTACTTCCTTTATCAGAGTTCCATCGAGCCCTCGTATCTCCTTCACTAAATGTGGTTTCATCAGGACTCCGTCGTTGGCTATCGCCGAAATAGCGGATAGAAGTTGTATAGGCGTCACGGTCAAGGTCTGCCCGAACGACATCACGGCGAGATCGACCGGTTTGATATTGCCGGGCTCAAGCATTATACCCATGGCTTCTCCCGGTAAATCGATGCCCGTCACCTGGGTAAGCCCGAAGGCTTTCACGTATTTGTAGAACAGATCGGGACCCAGACGGAGGCCCATGTTCACGAAGGCCACGTTACACGAGTTCTTGACGGCGTCCACGAATGTTTGGCTGCCATGCCCGCTACTCCAGCAAGATATCGTCGCGCCTGGAACCTTCACGCTCCCGCCGCAGTAAAATCTACTCACTTTGGTCACCAACCCTTCTTCGAGAACTGCGGCGGCGGTAATCGGTTTGAAAGTGGATCCGGGAGAAAAGGCGTCGTTGATTACCGGGTTTCTTCGGTACTCATCGGGGAATTTGGCATATTCATTGGGATCGTATCCGGGTCTTGCGGCAAGTGCGAGGATTTCTCCGGTTTTGGGATCCATGACCACCGCGCAGGCCCCCTTGGCCGAATAGGTACTCATCAGCTTATCCAATTCCCTTTCGACCATGAATTGGATGACCTCATCCACGGTGAGCATCAAGTTGCATCCGTCCTCAGGAGCTATGTACCGGTGAGTGGCTGCGGGAATTTTGCGGCCGGTGGCGTCGAACTCCACTACGATCTTGCCCGGATTCCCTCGAAGCGCCTTGTCGTAAACGAGTTCGATCCCTTCAAGCCCCTGGTTGTCTATCCCCACTATACCCAAGACATGACATGCGAGGTTGCCCTTTGGATAGAATCGCCTGGTCTCGGGTGTGAGACCTATCCCGGGTAGGTCGAGATCGCGGATTCTCTTGGCAGTGTCCTCATCCACCTTCCGCTTTATCCAGACAAATGAGACGGGCTTGGTGAGGTTAACCAAAAGCCTATCTTTGGGGATACCTAAAACCTCCGAAAGGGCCAGGGCTACACGGTCTAGGTCCTTGGGCTTGATTTGCGCCGGGATGGCGAATACCGAGTCGACCGTAGCGGAAATGGCCAGTTCCCTTCCTTTACGGTCATATATCACCCCGCGCCGCGCTTCGACCGGCACCTCCTGCATCCTGGCATCCAAAGCTTTTTCCGAGAGCTCGGCACCGAGGACGAATTGAATGTACCCTAATCTGATGAGGAGCCCGAACAGGCAAACTGAAGTGACCGAAAACAGAAGTAGGGCCCGCCTTCTCAGGTCGAGGCCCGTGGATGACGGCATTCTCATCTCCCCTTCCCGAAGGGGCGGGTGTCACTGCGCTTTGACCGTAGGGAAGTCTCGCGGTTTCAGTCGATATACCGCATGGGTCCGATGACCTATGACCCATCCCTGTGCGCGTAAGCTATACCCGTCAGCCAATCCAAGATGCCCGCAAGGAAGGTGTCGCCCCCCACCTTTCCTTTGTCGGCGCCTTCGCCGCTCGAAGCCGCATCGCCAGCCCGCGCCGTCATTCGGTCATTCATGAGCGAAGGATCATAGGCGAGGGTTCGTATCTCCT
>DUSP01000037.1 GCA_012842575.1 Clostridia bacterium | reverse complement strand
TCGAAGATCAGGCGAGCCATCAGCCTCACGGCGTCGCGCGGGGTCCAGTGCTCGCCGGCTTCTTCGTTGTTTTCCTCGTTGAAGCGGCGCACCAGCTCCTCGAAAATGGTGCCCATGGCGTGGTTGTCGAGTCCTGGCAGCCGGACGCTGCCGTCGCTGTTGAGGACGGGCTGCGGGCTCAAGTTGATCGAGGGGTCGAGGAACTTCTCGATCAGGGTGCCCAGAGCGTCGGCTTTGGCCAGGCGCGAAATCTGGTTGCGGAATTCGAAGTTGTCGATGATCTCTTGGACGTTGGGCGAGAAGCCATCGAGGTAGGCACGAAAATCCGCCTCTAGTTGCTGGCGGCTGGCGCGCGCCTTGAGGTCGCGCAGGGTGAATTTCGAGGTGTTGTAAAACGCCTGTCCGGCGGCCTGACGCAGGGCAGCGTCCTGGTTGGCGATGCCGGCCTTGTCGAGCGCGGCCTTCATGTCAAGCACCGCCTGCTTGGTGGGCTCGAGCACCGCATCCAGTCGGCGGATAACGGTCATCGGAAGAATGACATCGCGGTACTTGCCGCGCACATAGAGATCACGCAAGACGTCGTCGGCGACGCCCCAGATGAAATTGGTGATCCAGGTGAGTTGGCCATTTTCCATCTCAAACCTTCCTCCAAAAAGGTCGCATACTTTCTAGTGACAGTGCGCCAAACCTCCAGCGCTTGTCCCTCCGCAGGCGCTCGCCGCCCCCAGCCCTTCATGTTAGAGGGCGGATTGGCCAGGATGAAGTCGGCCTTGAGGTCGGGGAAACGGTCGTTGTGGAAGCTGTCGCCATGGGCGATGTGGCCGTCGATGCCGCGGATGGCCAGGTTCATCTTGCAGAACCGCCAGGTGGTGTAGTTGGATTCCTAGCCGTAGATGCTGATGTCCCTTCTGGCGCGGCCGCCGTTGCCGTTGCCCGTCGCATGGGCCTCAATGAACTTTGCCGACTGTACGAACATGCCGCCGGAGCCGCAGCAGGGGTCGTAGACCCGGCCTTTATAAGGAGCGATCATTTCGACGAGCAACTGCACCACGCAGCGAGGGGTATAGAACTGGCCTCCCTTCTTGCCCTCGGCGCTAGCGAGCTGCTGCAGGAAGTACTCATAGACACGCCCCGGAATGTCCTTCGAGCGGTTCTCACTGCCTCCCAGCCCAATGCTGCTAATCAGGTCGATCAACTGGCCCAAGCGCATCTTGTCGAGGTTCGGCCGGGCGTACTCCTTGGGAAGCACCCCCTTGAGTAAGGGGTTGTCCCGTTCAATGGCAATCATTGCGTCGTCCACCAATTGACCGATGCTAGGCTGTTTAGCGTTGGCCTTGAGATGAGACCAGCGGGCTTCAAGCGGCACCCAGAAAATGTCGACGGCGCGGTACTCGTCGGGGTCCTCAGGGTCGGCGTAGGGCTCCGCCTGGAGCTTGGCGTAATGCTCCTCGAATGCGTCGGAATTGTACTTTAGGAAGATGAGGCCGAGCACCACGTGCTTGTACTCGGCGGCATCCATGTTGTTGCGCAGGGCGTCAGCGGCAGCCCAGAGTTTAGATTTAAAGCCCAGGTTAGCGCTGGTATCACCTTTCTTCGGCCTTGGCATCTTGTCCCCCCGCAACAAGATAATTGGTGTCGTCCCTAAGTCTCGGCTAAATGAGGAGTCATAGTATTATCTCGCTACCACTCGTATCCTGACTTCCGCATTAATTAAGTACTTGGTGCTGTAGAAGAGCTAGCTCGCCACCGCCGCCTCCCTTTCCGTCTGGACCCGCTCCATCACCCGCACACACGCCGGCAGCGCCAGGACCGCCCTCACGAACGTCGGCGTCACGAGGTACTCGTCGGCGATATCGGATACGCTCTGCGACTTAAGCGCGGTAAGGTTTAATGGGTAAACCAACGGAACCTTAACTCGGTTTGGCACTGACTTGGGAGTAGCTTAGCAGCCTCCCTAAGCGAGTACTCCTGGCTCAGCGGAGTCTGTCGCTTGCAACAAGTCGAATAGTCTTGGATATAGCAAGACGTACCCCTGATCCTTTTCTCTTCAGGGACAAGGACGTAAACGTTTTATGCATTAGGTGTAAGGGAAGCTACCCACCGAATCCAGAGTATCCAACACTAGTCCATCATCATAGAAGCCGAAGCGTTAAGGCCCTGTGTTTTTTAATAAATAAGTAATAGCAATGCTAATAAGCCATCGCTTGACATGGAATAACTTTATGTTACTTATTCGTTAGCAGCTTTTGTCACTCCTTTATTTTTCGGCCAGACCGAGCATCCTGAAGACAAACCCCGCTGTATTCACTTAATTTCTCAAGATAAGGTTCATCGTGATTATCACACGCTTATAGCAACATCCAGTTGCGGTTATGCCGATGAGCGTAAAGAAAAAGAAAGTTGAAAGGGATTTAGCACGCCGGTACGCCTTCCTCTGGAGATCACAAGACTGATGGTAACACGCTGCGATACCGTGGCCACCGCACACGTCTTATCATGAACGTAACTTAATGGCCCTCTCTCCGGTCATGTCCTGTGCCTCCTTCTCCTTTGGTAACTCTGGTACCTGAGGTCCTTACGGATCGAAGACTCCCTGACCACATCGCCACAAGGAGCAGCCGGGCTGGGCGTAAACCTCGCAACCAGATCTTTGAGTTCCTTGACTTCCCTGCTTATCTCCGGATCGGGTTGTCCGAAGGCCTGCTGTAATTGGTCTAGGGCGTGCAGCCTCTCTTCAAGCACCTTGCGGCCTTCGTCGAAATCGTCCCTATCAATCGCATCCACCGCTTTGTCTTTCGCCAACGCGGTGCGGGTCAGTTCCACTACTTTGATCACTTCGATGTTGGGCTTATACAACTCCGCCGGGCCGTCGCCGACAGGGAGCGTCACACCGATACCGAGGCTTACGGCCTCCAGGTTCCCGAGGGAGTCCGAGTAATCCACCCCGACTCTGAGTATCTCATGGTCTCCCGGAAGGAACGGAGGGTGAGCCAGTTCCAGGACAAGGACTTTGGTCTCGTTTTCGTACATGTCCGGCAGGTCCACCGTCACTCCCTCGGGGACCATGGCCGGTTCGTAGCCGAGGACTCCGATTACTTTGCAACCGGGACCTCCCGTTACCGTCACCCTGATGCCCTGCGCGACCACCTTTAATAAACCCTGCAATTCTTCGGCGAAAACCCCGGGGATCTCGTCCGGATTTTTGATGTAATAGTAGTTGCCGCGGCCGGCCTCACTCATGGCGATGAGCAGATCTTCGTTGAAGTCTTCTCCGACCCCGATCGAGGTGATCGAGATCCCCTTTTCCGCCATGGAGCGCGCCTTGGCGGAAAGGACGGAGGGCTCCGTGATGCCGACGTTTGCCTGTCCGTCGGTAAGCAGGATAACCCTGTTGACCCGTCCGGGCCTCGCCTCCCCGAGGACCTCGCGACAACCCCGCAGAAACCCCCCGGAGAGATTCGTCGAACCGCCGGGCTGGATAGCGCCGATCAGGGACTTCAGGTAGTCCTTGTTCGTCACATGCCCGGCCGGGCAGAGGACGTTCACCTGGTCATCAAAGGTGACCAGAGAAAACCGATCACCCGCCCCGACCTGCTCCACCACGAACGCGGCCGCGTTCTTCACGTATTCAAGCGGCTTTCCGGTCATCGAACCGCTGCGGTCGAGTACGAGGCCCACGTTAAGCGGGAGTCTTTTAGGGTTTTCCTCATTCTTCACGGCAGCCGATGTCAACTCCACCAGGGCCCAGACGACGCCGGCAATACCCGGCCGAATGAGGTTGTGGCTCATCCGAATAGCGACCTGCATCGGGTCTTGCCGCACACTCCATTGATCCCGTGCGCTCATTACCAATCTCCTCCGTGCTATTTTGGGATTCACTTCTCGCCAGTGATCGGATTACTGGGCGGACCCGTCAAACACGCGTGCGGAGCATCCGCGCGAAGGCATTATCGTGAAATGCGTGCTTCGCTAAAGAATTGAGGATCCCATTCAGCATTGAAGTGTAAACCAAGACCCTCTGGAGTCTTTGAAAAGCGCCTTTGACTATGTTCCTGCTGGGCCAGACAGTCAACACGTCGTTTGCATGCAAGCAGGTGCGCGACGGCAGGTTCCTCCACAGTTTTGCCGACCCCAGTTCCACGGGCAAGGATAAAGCCGCCATACTTTTCCATAGAAGCTGTGGTCAGGGCGGCCGCATCCTTCTGATGGAGTCTTAGAGTCTCGCTAACCTTTTCGCTAAACGCATACCGTATTTCCTCAGCAGGCGCCTTGCTTCTGGCGGCCAGGATTTTGCCATACGCTCCAGCCTCACCATCTCGCAAAGGAAGTCTGTAACCAAGTCCAGTGATGTCGCCTTGAACTCCGGGGAGTCCGGGTCCGGCCAATTTTTGGGCCAATTCTCCTTCTCCTGCCCCACCTTCTTCTGCTTCTTTTGGCGCAATGCGTCGAGGTATATTTTCTCCAGCTGCGCCACGACCTCCGGCCTCACCTTCGAGTAGACCAGGTTGCTCACTAGGCTCAACCCCCCACAGGCTTAATCGCAAGATCAAGGGCCCCGGGCCATGCACAGACTCACCTTCGATCAGCCCGATTGCCTTGCGTTTCCCACATTGTCGACTATCCCCAGATACGCCCGCTGTTTTTCATACCTAAGCTCCACATGGTATGAGGAAAAACGGCCGCCTTATCACCAGGGCTAAAGCCCGGGGCTTGCCGGGGCCTCTACTCGGTCGTCGGGATCTGCCGCTGGCCTCTCGCAGCGACGAGTAATTCCAAAACACATTCGGCAAAGCATCGATGAACTTTTCTCCAAAGAGGTAACCCAAAGAGAAACCCACAATTAAAGCACCTGCCACCATCCCCAAAAGGTCAACGATGTAGGCACCAAACCTAATCCAAAAGCCGGCGTATTCGACCGTCTCTGGAATGCCATTCTCAATTCGACCATCAATTTCCGATGGTCTTTTTGTTTCACTTGTCTGTTCTCGGATCATCGCCAGCCTATTTCCGCAATACCGACAGAATTTGCTGCTCTCGGGTATCTCCTTTCCACAATACTCGCAATACACGTTTTATCTCCCCCGCCCCAATGTGGATGTAACAAGACATAGACCCTGCCTTCCGACTCTTGAGTCTTTTAGTCTTTCCGTCCGATGAAGAACCCACAGCCTGTTCAAGGTTCGGCCCGCCACCAGACCGTCTCTTCGTCGGCGAACACGGAAGCGATCACGTGTGTCACGAGCCAGGACCGTCCGTCGAGGCTCAGGGATACTTCCTCGGGATCAAAGGAAGAGGGATACGTATCCCAGTAGTCCTGGTAGAACAGTACCACCCCGAAGGTCATATCCCCACATGCCTCGGCTACGGTGTTGGCGATCTGTTTCACCACGCTTTCCCGCTCGTCCTGTTCGAAGAGGAGCCATTCGAGATAGGTATCCGGGTCTATATCGCCGCAGACTTCTATGTCAAAACTCCCGGTCGGTCGGCCCAACAGGTGGTAGGAAAACCGGACCTCCCCAGCTTTACCCTCGAAGCCGAAACACTCCTCGTTGAGCAGGTCTACAACGTCCTCCGATGTCAAAACGGTTTTGCGTTCCGGTTCCGGGGCTTCGGGCAGGGCGGCCAAAGGCCCGATGTTTTGGAGGAGTGCTTTTGCCACGTTCACGGGCACCGCAAGGTTCAGGTTCTGTCCGCCTTCGACACACGCCGTCGTGATGCCAACGAGGTTACCCTCGGTATCGAAGAGGCCGCCCCCGCTGCTCCCCGGGGAAATGGGGGCGGTCGTCTGGATGAACCTTCTTCCATCGAGGTCCCTCATGCCGCTTACTATCCCCTCGGACACGGTCGCCTTGAGGCCGAGGGGGTTGCCCACCGCCACCACCTTCTGACCGACCTTGAGGAGGTCGGAGTCCCCGAGGGCCGAAGGGTTGAATGTACCCTCGACCTTCAGAAGAGAGAGGTCGTTTTCGGCGTCCAAGGCCACAACGCCCCTCACCCGACAGGTCTTTCCGGACGCAACCTCGACGACAGCACGGGACCCTCCTTCGATGACATGGAGATTCGTGAGAACCAAGTCCTCTTTCACCACGACACCACTGCCAAAGCCCAGTTCTTCGCCCCCTTCGTCAAAGACCCGGACAAGGACGACGTAATCCTGGAGCCGTGACGCAAGCCGGGTGAAGTCGTCCGGGGTCGGCGCTTCAGCGGCCTTCGACTGGACCACTACCGTCTGGGTAGCTTCGTTCCAGCCAACCTCATATCCGAGGGCCTCTGCGACGTACCTGGCAGGGAGGTATATCCGGCCGCCAGCGATGAGCGGGGCAACGTCAAGCTCCACGGGCTTGTCGTTGACCATCATCACTTTCAATCCGACCGCAAGGCGGATGCGTACCTCGTCCGTAGAGAGGGATACAGACTGGCTCTGCGGATCCCAGAGGATCCCTGCTTCCGGCACACCCAGGGCGGTGGCGAGGAAGCGTACGGGGACCAGCGTACGACCGTCCTTTATGAAGGGGGCCGCGTCCATTACGCGGGCGAGCCCGTCTACGACGTAAACCTTCTGGCCGACTATGAACTGCACCGAGTTTGGGCCCGTGCTGGCCGTCGCGCAGGGCTCCAAAAGAAAGACCAAGAGGAGTAACGATAAAATGGCCGCAACAACGGACTTTCGGACCATATTGCTCCCTCCGTAATTGGGTGCCGGCGCGGGCCGTGGATGAGACGAGGAACGCGGTGCCTCAGCGTTTGGTGCCCACCGCGACCGAAGGGGCCGTAAAGACCCGTGCCGGAAGCTCTTTCGGCGTCCTCAACATGATCTTATCTTATGGGGACCGTCACCTGATTGCGGGCGGGTCACGCGCATGATGGGTTTGTCGTGTTTCTTTCCTTGGCAGGAGGAGAACCCACTCCTCACGCCCAAAAGCCTCTACCCCGAAAATCACCCGTGGCGCCCGTGTTTAGACTTTTTTGAATTCTTCTTGACGGAGCCCTTTTTCCAAATGTACATTTTAGTCGGCATTACTTCCCTCGTTTCAACCAGGCCTTGCCCCTCCCCATTTCTGCAAATGCGAAAGTGCTCGGTCACGGAATCCGCAACCAATGAAGACAAACACGCTTGCTATTCGTTCGTCTTGATAAGTAAAAGGTGATAACGCCTGTACGGTTCGGCGCAAGTGATTCTTATTATCCCGCCGTCAAGCAATTCTTCATGGTGAGCTCTGTACCAGGGCCTTAAACCCCCCTGTATATACTGTCCGGCGAAGGGGTGACCTTTTGGAGTATCACGACTCGAGGATGTCACGTGAGTTGTTACGGGGCCGATATCTGTTTCAAGGACAAAAGGCACCTTGTATCCCGGAAAAAACCGCCGGATAAAGCTGGATACGTAGATTAGCCCATACTTCTGGTAGTAGCCATAAGGGGGAATTTTGATTTCGACTCCATCGCCAGCATCGGGACTACTGAGTGGTACTTCTTCCGATTCCGAGGCATCATAAACACCGTTGGAGTTATGCGTAACAGCTGTTGGCCCTTCTGGCTTTTCTTTAGAAACGGCAGTACCGTCTATCTCCCTCAAACGTTCCAGTTCGCTCCTACCTTTCTCGGTGATCTCCCATAATCCTCGAGGAGAGTCAGATGAAATTAGACCCTCCTTCATCATCACATACCGGCACCAGTGAGCGGTTTTACGCCATCGTATCTGTCGCGGGTCGTGGGGGAGGGGTTCTTCATCATATTCGGTAAGCTTTCGGCGCATTTTTTGGTATACGACACCGAGCACCTTATCGGACGAAGCCGCGCCGCCCAGCTCCACGAGCGATTCCAAAATGGGAAGGCGAAAAGAATCGAGGGACGGCCTCATACCCACTCGGAGAAGCCCGGCAGACTGGCGTAGGGATGCCAAGAAGGTGACCTTTGAGAGGTCCGACCACTCCTTTTCTAAATCCTCAACCTTCTCTCGAAAGGAAATAATTTGTTTTGCCTGGTCCGCTATTTTCCGAGCGAAATCGTATTCGCCCTTGCTGAAGGCTTCGGCGCCAGTCTTGTTCAACTCGTCGATAACTGCCTTGATCTCTTCTATGAGGATGGCAAAGGCCGTCCTAACATCCTGTTTACCCATCCCGCCCTCCTCCGTACCCCGTGGCATGCCGTGACACTCCAGCTCTCCCCCAACGTTTCCTTCTGTCCCAATCTTTAAGCGTCATATAAACGGTTGGGGCATATAAAAAGGGTGCATCCCGGGTTTCTATCGTTACTCAGCAAAGTCTCAGAAGCATATTCCAAACCACGTCTTTTCTTGAGAAAACATCCCTCGCGTCTACACGCAAGACTCTGTATCCCAACGACTGGACGGCCTTATCGCGGACTTCGTCGGTTCGGACCTGCTCAGGAGTCCAGTGTTCCCGCCCGTCCACCTCGAGGTCGTATCGCAAACCCAGGGGAGAGACGACGAGGAAGTCGAACCGATACCGACCTTCCTTATACTGGGGCAGGTACCACAGACCGACTTTCTTCAGGAGGTCTGCCATCTCCTCTTCCGCGGGCGACCCGAAGGATACAAATGAGGTTCCCGATACGTCACCGAACGCCGTATACCTTGCAAATTCGCCGAGGTAGCCTCCCGCGTTTTCGCACGCATTCAGGTCCCCAACAACATGCAGGGCCCCACGAGCCCGCGTAATTGCGACGTTGAGGAGCTGATCCGTTTCGGCAACCCACTTGCGCATTCCGGGGGAAAGTCCTTCCGCCACAACCGGTGAGAAAACCATAACGTCACATTCATCGCCCTGGAACCTATGTGCCGTGCCGACAATTAACCTCCCTTGAACAGTCTCCCACCAGGGTTGCTGCCGAACCGCCTCCTCCATTCTCTCCATCTGGAGCCTGAACGGCGTGACAATCCCAAAGCGTACAGTCTCTCGAGACAGTAACCCCATTCTCCACCAGCTGTCGAATAACTCTATGGTTTTCTCCACCTCAGCCTCGTTCCAGGCGCTCCTGGAGCTTTCTGGAACCCGGCCTCTCACGTCATGCCAGAACACCCCGAGGGGTTTGCCCTCGAGCTTGGATTTCAGGGCCGGAAGATGTGTTCTCAAAACGAGTCTCCCCCGATAGAACGTACGATTTGAAAACTCGATTATGGACGGGTGAGAGCGATAATGTTCGGCCAGGAAAACCGGTGCGGACTTTCTTCGCAGGGTCGCATCTTCGGCAACGTCGTATATGGATCGGAATATGTAAGACCACCCGGGAAGCATGTCTTCAACGCCGTTTTCTCGGGCGAGCTGCAGTTCTCGGTCTGCCCGGATCGTGCTGATATGGCGAAGCTGTCGCGGGTCACCGATTATGACGGCCCGCCTGGCTCGGAACAAAAGAGGCAGTGCCGAGGCAATATCACATTGGCTCGCCTCATCAATGATGACCAAGTCAAACAGCGCCGGTTGAAGCGGAAGTGACCTTCGCACCGACAGGTTCGTCACGATCCAAACCGGCAGGTGTTCCGCCAAGTTGAGAACACTGCTGGTGAACTCATCGAGCGCAGAAGCCCATTCTCTGCCTCCTTTCACTTCCCATATCCTATCGGCAGAATCGAAGTAATCGGCTACTGCATGCCGCACCAATCCGAGTCTTTTTTGTATTCTCGCAGTCCAGGTACTCCGGAGAATTTCCTTTGAAAGATTTGCCTTTTCGACTTTTAGATTCTCCATTCGTGTCGCGAGTTCGACGGCCTCGGGCAAAGCACCGAGATTTTCCTCCGTCGTTCGAAGGTGTGTCAAGGCCTCAGCCCAGCATTGATATGACAGAAGACGTTGAAACGATTCTATCAGACTACTACACCCCGCTGCTGGGTCGTCGGCGGCCGCCAAGATATCCTCGCGGACGATCATGGGCACCTGAGTCAAGAATTCGGCAAGTCTTGCTCGAAGATCGCTCCACAAACGTCGTCCCATAAACAGCCTTTTCAGCCAGAACCAAAACCCTGAAGGCTTTTTTCCTGCGAGGGCGAGGGCCTCTTCTTGGGCGTGGCGTAATTCGGCTATCTCAATGGTAGGTAACCCCGTCTCCAGCGCGGCTTCGACCCAGTTTTCCGGAAGGGCCGCTTCAGCAACGCGCCGCTTCCAGTAGGCGCTTCGAACGGCGTCGTGGGCTCCACGGACCTTCGCGACTTCCGCCCGTACCGACGAAACTTTTTCATCGAGCGAAGACAACAATTCCCTAGGAGGTGCATCAAAAGAACGATCTTTATCTGCAGCGAGTGCCGCCAGCCTTTCGGTCATCTCCTCGCGGCAGTCGTCCATTTTGTCGCGGCTTCCCAACCTCAGTGTCCAATCGCAGTCTGCGCCCAAAATATCGCGAATGCGGTCCCTTACCACATCTACCGCCTTATTGTTCTTACTGGCAAACAAAACGGCCCTGCCTTTATAGGCACAGCTTGCAAGGATGTCAACCACGACCTGCGACTTCCCGGTCCCGGGCGGGCCCGTCACCACCGTCAGAGGAGCCTCCAAAGCCGATCGGGTGGCCTTTTCTTGTTCCTCGTTCAACGGTAAGACCTCGACCAGTACGCTGCCTTTTGTCGTCTTTGCCTCGTTTTTTGTTTCTTCCGGTAATAACAGCACGGCCACTGCGGTTTCCGTTACTTTTTCTTGTAGATCTCGATAACGAGAAAGAATGTCCAACTCCCGCCTCAGGTGGGCGGTATACGGGCTTCGCTCGCTACGGAACAGTATGGGACGGTTGACCCAGGAATTGCGAGGGGTATGCTTATTCGGGAACGGGTCAAGAGCCTGGTCATCGAACGGCGGCATTTCAAAGCCAAGATAGTCAAATGCAAGTTTCAGACGTACCCGAAACGAACCGAATTCCCCTTCTAGTTCATCTTGAATTGCCTGCAACTCTTCTATCTGTGCGTGCTGCCTTCTAAAGAGGTGATGGTTGACTTGAATTGAATTTGCGTCGACGGGGCGCATGAGGAAATCCCCACTCCGTCCGGGTTCCACCGTGACCTCCGTTATGAAAAGAGGCGTGATGTAGTCGTTTTCATCAAGGAAGATCGGATAACCGTAAAAAAAGCGCTCAGCCGCTCCCGCCTGGGCAGCACCCTTCGTGAGCAGCTTGCGGTCGGATTCGTAACGGACTCGGAACGAGACTTCAGATGCCTCCGGATAAAATAAAGGCTCGGCATCGTCCCAAGGGGAAACGAGGGAATGATGGTGCTGCGTGAGTTTTAGGGTCAGAGAGCGCAGGTCCTCTTCTTCGATACAGGCGCTGTAAAACCTTAGGAGTCGACCAAATGTGTTTGCCATGCTGTTGTTGAGCTCAAGACGACCAGTATGGCAGCGGTTACTCTCCATACCGTAGATACACCGTCCAGACGAAAAAACCTAATGTACTGCCGCAATGCCTACGCGAAGTCATGTTCGCCGAATTGCGTTTCAGTACCGATGAAAATATCTTGCTTACACCACATATCGCTCCGTAGTGATCGAGTTCCGGGAAGATCAACATCTGCGCCGGGCTGCCCCGGTACCTAATGATAACTCCCGACGCATTTTGAGCTATGGAAAAGAGCACCCGATGCCGGTAACCTTGTCGAGTTCCTTCAGTTCAGAAGGGAGGTATTTATAAAATGCGCCCGTTGCCCTCCGCCCTCGGAACGCAGGCGGCAGGGCCGGCCCTTTTACGGGGATAACCTTGACCTGATTACCGGCAACGGATACGACCTTCCAAATCCTCCCCGCCAGCGCGAATACATCACCGAACTCTCCGGACACCGTCCCTATGGTCTTGCCGGATTCGGCGTTCATTACGGTATAGGTCTCTTCATCGGGTATATTCGAGTGGATCAGTCCCCTCTCACCCATATCCCTTGCCCTGGAGGACCCCAACCAACGTCCCCCTATGTACTCGACAAAGCCGAGGTCTTCCAAATGATTAACAATCAACGACAGCTCTCGTTCGTCGGCAAGCGGAGAGACGATCTCCAGAATCTCGGTTCCCTTGAGGCCGCCCGGATACTGGTAAAGGATGGAGAAAACCTGTTGCACGATAACCGATCGGTCGGGAATGTACGGTACGCCCCCCATTGCCCCCATTCTTGCCGCTTCAAACCAGACCTTAAGAAGAAGCTTTTCATAATGGCTGCCCGCCACTGCCACGGCGTTGATTCTCCCACTCCTTCGACTTCCTCTGCCGACCCGTTGGTGAAGTGACGACAGGCTCAGCGGAGGATCACCGAGTACTACCGAGTCGATGTCGCCGATGTCTATGCCGATTTCAAGGGTCGAAGTGGCAACGCAAACGGCCGTTTTTGCTTCCTTCATTACCCTTTCGGCTTCCTCCCGCTCGGCCTTACTCAGACTGCCGTGATGCGCGACGACAGGATAGGGCTTCCATAATTGGGAAATTCCAACGGCCGTGTTCTCAACTGACTGTCGCGTATTGCAAAACCACAGGGTTTTTTTCCAACCTCTTGACCGTGTTAGCTCGAAAACCTCCTCTGGAGAGTCAACGAGGAAATAGTCAAGCTCCCTTGATCCGGGAATAACTATCACTTCGAAGTCGGACACATATCTCTCGGCCACCTCGGTAGGTTGGCCGAGGGTCGCAGACAGCAGGTGAACGGAGAATCGGTGGCGAACCAGGCGTTCTAACCGTCGTAAAAGGATTCTAAGCTGGTCTCCCCTATAGGTCCCGTCCACAAGATGAATCTCGTCCAGAACCACTGCTCGAAGGTCCGCAAATAGGTCGGGGCGGCGACATACGAGTGAATCGAGGGATTCGGGCGTAGTTACAAGGCAATTCGGTGGATTCTGGCGCGAAAGAAAACGTCTGTCCCCATGTCGGATGGCCGTTCTAAGACCCAACTCGCACAAAGGCCCTTCGATACGGGCGACGGTATCGTTGGCCAACGCCCGCGTCGGTACAACATATAGGATGGCGAGGCCAAGCCATCGTTCTTTGAGTGCCAGCTCGGCCAGGGGCGCCAAGACAGCTTCGGTCTTGCCGGAGGCTGTGGGTGAAGTAACAACCACATTGGATCCGGATAGAATAAGAGGTATGGTCGCTTCTTGAACGGGAGTGACCCTCCCGAACCTTGAAAAGAACGGAACCCAAGCACGTTCAAGAGCCCACCGGACCGAGGCTCCAGACTCATCACTCATGATAGCCCTTTCCCTTCAGTCAGTCGGCAGAGGTCCAAAGACTCGACGCATCCCTTTACGAAAAATCTCGTGCCACCGTCTCTTTCGGCAAGCAACCGATCAAAAGCATCGCCCATACTAACGCTTTTCTTCTTGAGGTTGTAGGCTTCGGCGTAAATCTCACCTATCCGATAAAAAACCTCCCGCAGGGCGTCCTTACTGAGGGGCTTTAAGTCAATCTTGGGAACCTTCTTGAGGTCCTCAATTTGGTCAAGGGCCTTCGTTGGGGCAAATGCGAAAAGTATCTTGAGGCTAGAAGGCTGGCGGTAGGAAAACGGTGTACCACGCGATGATCCCACAAGACAGCACTTAAGGCCTGCCCCGTCGGGACGCCCGGCAAGTTCCGGCCTGTCTTGTGCCAGACGGACGAGCGCCCGCAAGGTATTTCGACCCATTTCCGCCTGGCGGGCAGAGTATTCGTTATCCACGCTTTCTGCCTCGTCAAAGATCAATAAAGTACCTCTCAGGCCTAGTACATGCCGCGAAGCCCAACCGATTCCACTTAACAGATAGCAGTAGATATTTACTGCTGTCGTATAGGGGTAAAGCCCCGGCAGTGCATTGTAAAAGTTCAGTATGTCGACAGGTGGTCTTATAGCCGACTCTGATCCCTCTATCCACTCCCAAAGGATCTCGTCGTATCCAATGCCACCCAAGTAACCCAAATATTGGAATAGGTACTTGAAATAACGGTGATCTTTGAGTCCCCCACGGTCTTGAACCTCTTTCATGAAACTCCTGAAGCCACTCCGTCCATGCGTCTTGGAGTGATAAGAAAAACTCCGTACTAAGCGGTTATAGAGCTGCTTTGGTTTATGAAATGGAGCATCGGCGGGCTCCACCCCAACAATGGCAACGGCAAATCCGTTTTGGAAAGCGTAACTGTAGGCCCATTGAAGAAGGTGCGTTTTCCCGACACCGTAGTCGCCATTTAAAACAAGGGCGTTTGAATCGCTTCCCTTCAACCATCGAATAAGTGTTTCGGCTTCCCTGTCCCTACCGAATGTGAAATCTTCAATGCAATCGTAAGGAACTATCCCCAGGCGAAATGCTTCTATCATACGACGACAGTTGAACTGCCGGTCTTTAAACAATGGACGAGCGCTTTTGGCCGAACGACGCGGGACAGACTCTTCGACCCGCTCAAGCTTATCCCGCCTTATCCAACCGCAATGACCGTTTTCAAACTCAACATAAAGCTCAAAACCGTTATACCGTGTCTTCTTGACCACCCCATGACCAAACCTGGAGTGGTAGACGACTTCCTGCGGCATTCATGCTACCTCCAGGTCTTCAGGGGAGAAAGACGCACCACTCTTTCTGATCTTGTTAAAGCCCTTTATCAGATTCTTGACGAATAGGCGCTTGTACCCAATGTCTGAATAGCGCTTCTCGAAAGCAAGCTCCGCTACGGTTCTTATTGTTTCCTCCCGCAGTCCGCCGTCCAAAGTGCAATCGTAAGCAACCTCGTAAACCCGTGCCAGCTTCTCTCCCACTTCCACCAAGAATGAAATCGGGTCCTTTACTAGTTCCTCAAGATTAATCCTGACGCCGGTGGGGTTCAATTCATTAAAGACAGTGCTGACCCGTTGCTTCAAGGCTTCGTATACCTGGGTTCTTCCTTCAAGGAAACCGTCATCGGGAACTGCATAGAATATGAGGACACCCTGGAAATTTGTATGGCCGCATTCGTCGATCAGCTCCCGTAGGTTGCTCAAGTGCTGGGCCCGATCCTTGGTGCTGATACTAGACCGTTGCTCCGCTTCATCCAAAAGGACGACGAGGCCGCAAAGGCCGATTTCCCTAATCCATTGAACGAGGGAGCGTATCATGGAAAACGCCGTGGTTTTGTCAATTCGCTGCATTATTCTAAACCGCTTTGCAATCGACTTATCACACCCTTCCCCGTTCAACCATTGGCAGATGCTTTCGAAATCGTCCTCACGCTCCTCAACCAGGGAAGTGTAAGCGGCCCGAATGGCATTCTTAAAGCTGATGCTTTCTATACCCCTAAAGCTGGCTGGGTCTATCAAAGTCCCTTCGCAAAAATCTTCTCCTTGAAAGCTTCGGCCCTCCATCTTGCTTTGTTCTTCAGCAAACCACGAGCGAATAAAGCTGGATATCCCCTGTTCGTAGCCGGAATACCGCTCTTCAGGAGGTACGGGGTAAAGAATGCCGCGTACAATCGCCTGATACACGAGGTCAAGGCGATGGAATGGGCATTCCTTCGAACTCAGGCTTACATAGGAAACGGCATATCTTTGATCCCACGCCAGGTCGCGCACACAATAAAGGAAGTGGGTCTTGCCTCCTCCGTAGGTCCCCACCACCATCTTAAAAGCTGAGCCTCCCTGCCGGATGAAGGTAGACAGATATTCCTCGTCGATCACCGACAGGTAAGGGTCAAGTCCCGCCGTGAAGTGCTCTGCACCGTATTGAGGAGGATAGCCGCTACTGCCGACAGTATCGATGATTCTGCGAGCCAAATCTCTGTTGAGATCGCTCATGTCGCCAATTCCTCCCTGAATTCGAGATGGGAATACGTGGTTCCATTCCCGCTTTCATCGTCCGGAATCCATAGAAAATCCTGACGGCGTTGGGTATGTGCGCGACTTGCGACAGATAGGTGCAGACATCTTCGAGCCGACCCCTCCTCCCGAAGTCGGAAAAGGTCGTAACTGAAATCAGCGCGACCGTAAGTGGTGAAATTCTCTTTTCTGGGATCTTGCCGGAACCGAGGTCCCTGCATCAGGTAGGCCAATTCCGCCAAAACGTCGATGATGCGCGCAGGTTGTGGACTCCTGTCGCTCGAAGCCGCGACTACACGGTTATAGGCAATCCTTAGTTTTTTCAGGAAGTCTTGGGCTTCGAGCTGACTGCCAAGTCTTTCCCTCACCGTTTGGATGTGTTGGGCCACCGTAGGAGCGGATAAAACACAAGTTGTAAGGCGTTCCTGCTTCGGACCATACCAAATTGTGGCCCGGTTAGCGTTAAAATCGGTTTCGATGACAAAAAAACTACATTTGAGCTCCGGATATTGACCTCGAAGGAGAAAACCCCTTTGTTTCAGTTCCTCTTCGAGGTCCGGCCCGAAGCGCTCCTTCTTTTCTTCGGCCTCACGCACCAGCTTCTTCTTACCTTCCTGGAGAACATCGTGAAGTGCCGGTATGAACTGGACCATTTGTTCAAGATCTAAAACGGACTCCTGAAGTTTCTCGAGAATAGCGAGTCTCTGTCCAAAATCCTTAAAGAGATCCTTCTTGGAGTCCTGCTCGTACTGGAGAGTCTTCTTTATAAGGTTTTCAGTCGTTCGCAGCCCGGTATGAAGCCGAGAAATATTACTTAGAAACTCAGATAATTCCAATTACGAGACCCCCCCCAGAAGCTACATATGACATGGCTCCTACGAGCATTTTTCGCAGCGCGTAAAGTAGCTACCGGAAACTGAAGTCTGTCCTTACTAACAAGTGATCTATTCTCCAGCAAATTTTGACAATCCTCCTATAACGCCATAACGCTAACGAATGAATTAGGAATCCACTTGTACCTGGCCGAAAACCGCTCTGGAGACCCCAAAAGGGTCAATTCCTGTTCTCTCCCCTTTTCGCTCTTCTGCTTGCGTCACCCTAGCTTGGAGGAACCGCTTCCGAGAAGATCAGTAGACTGACCTGAGAGCTACCCAAGTAGGATAAACCAACACAAAGAACAACCAGTGGTTGTGTACGCGGCCTTCCAGACCGCCTGACAGAAGTCAAAACACTCCCATTCCTATGAGACCGCAGATGACTACGAGCCCACAGCCTGAGGTTCCGAAGAAAGCGTCCATCATTCCGTACTTCCCTCCTTGAAGAGCGTATGTTGCTCGTCATGGGTCGCCACGGCTTTACC
>DUSP01000205.1 GCA_012842575.1 Clostridia bacterium | reverse complement strand
CTTGCCGTCCGGCTCGATTCTCTTCCTGACGGGCAGCAAGAACCATCCCTCCACAATTATCTTCGTGCAAACACTGAGTCACGGCATTCTTCTCGGGCCGCTTACGTAAAGCACGGCTCCATCAATATCGATTATATCCTACCGAAGCCTCCCGGGGGATGTATCCGGTGGAACGCCATCAGAGAACCTGCCGAGGGAACGGTTCCAGGGCCTTTTCCCACCTCTCCGAGCAAGTGTTCACCCATCTCGGGCCGATCTGGGAATTGTCAAACTCCTCCCACGACTTCAACCGTGCGAAGGCCGCGTCCATCAGCCTTTGCCTGTGTTCGAGGATCTGCTTGGGCAGGCTTATGTCAAACTCCGGGAAGCGAAGCGCATCCCGTATGTCCTCTATATAGTCCTCCCTGCTTGCGGGTTTCCCTTCAAGGAGGCTCGTCCAGGAGAGCCGCAGGCGGAGCCCCTTTTCTCGATTTATCCTCTCTACAGCCTCCCTGACCGGGCCCTCCTCGACGGGTCCGAGGGTCGAAAGACAGGGCGGGAAGCACCCGGCCTGGCCCGGGGTCTCCAGGTGAAACCCGGACAGGGCGGGGAGAGATTCGGGAGCGACTTCGGCGAAGAAGTCCAAGACCTCCCGGGAGAACGCCTGCGCCCTCTCCCACGTCATGTGGCGGAGGGTGCTTTCGAGGCCGTCGGCGAGTTCGATGAAGTACCCGGGTTCCGAGTGTTCGGAAAGCATCCTTTCCGGCAAGGAAACCGCCTCCTCTCAGGGTTGCCTTCTGTCAATTATATCCTCGCCCAAACCTCCGGACGAGGCCCAAATAAAACTCCGGAGAAGCATTTTTTCTCACCCACCGCCGTCGAACAACAACACCTTCTCCCTGCGGTTGTTCCTTCTCCTACGGGCCTTCTCGCGCCTAAGGCACTCCGAGAGGAGCCCCTCGGCCTCGAGCGCATCGGGGGGCTTCGAGCCGTTTACCTCTTCGATGCTGTAGATGAGGCCCGGCCAGAACTCGAGGAGGCCCTCGGCGTAGCGGAGGGCGGCGGAGAGGGTGACGAAGTCCGCCCTCCCCCCCGTCACCTGGACGAGCCTTCGCACCCCGTGGACTTCTTTGTAGATTTTCTGGTCGGGCCAGGACACCAAAAACACCGTGCGTTCACCTCTTTCTTTATCTCTCTTCGGGAATGAAACTCGACCGGAGGGCCGAAGGCGAGGCAGGCGGAGATTCGGCCCGGAGCGGGGCCTCCGATTGCAGCCGTCCGGCCTCCGGCTTTGCAGGCGCGGGGCGCCTTCCCCTCTTTTGGTCCCAGGGAGAAAGAGAGAGGGAGACCAGGACCGGCCTCTGGGCCGAGCCGTTTTTCACGAGGAGGCAGACGGCTGTGTAGGGCGGAAGCTCCATGAGGTCGGTCGGGGAGAACCTCGGGACGAGGACGGCGTCCTGGTAGTGGGACCAGAACGCCTCCTGGCGCCCGAAGAGGGAACGGAAGACGGTCTTCGCTATGGCGGCGACCTCGTCGGCGGGGCCCTCGAAGGGGTTGAAGCGGTGCGAGGAGGGCCGAGGCAAAAAACGCCACGGCGGCCACGGACAGGGAGGGCCAGAACAGGCCGTCGAGGCCGAGAAGCCAGGCGGTGAAGGAGGCCAAAAAGGCCAGGACGGCCGGGACTGTGAGGGCGAACATAAGAACACCTCCGATAAACGAAAACGGAGCGCGGGGCGCCCCTGAGCATGTAAAAAGGGGAGCCGCTTTTGGGCTCCCCCGGTCTACGTTCGTTTACGACTACTACTTCTTGACCACCACCAGAGCGCTCGCCAGCTTCCTTCCGGGTCTGGTCAGGTATTTCCCTTCGTAGAAGAGCCCCGAGGAAGCGCCGGAGTCAAGCTGCATGGCGTCTTTCGCCCCGAGGTCTACGAGGGCGTCGGCGAGCTCTTCGATCGTCATTCGGTTGCAGGTCGCGATGATGAGGATGCCGTCGGAGGTCACCCCCACCGCGCTCCTGTTGTACGGAAGGACCGTCTGCTTGTCCTCGGTTATCCCCTCGGCCCGGGGGTCCGTGGCGCGCTTTCCCCCGGCGACAAGGCGCGGCCCGCACCCTATGGCGTGGACGACGCCCTTCCACTTGAAGGAATCCGGGTAAGGCTCGTCCTTATGGGTCGTGAAGACGACGTCGAAGGACACCTGGGAACCGGGTTTCAGGTTCTTCCAAGACCAGCCGCCCACGTAGGTTTCGGGAAAGTAGATGACGTATCCGTCGGAGGGTATCTCGACGTCGGGACCCCCGAACCCGGCCACACGTCCGTTTCTCACCACCACGCACCTGCCGGAAGGCATCCTGGTGGTCCTGCCCCTGTAGGAGTTGAAGACCGAGATGGCGTCGGGGGCCGTGTGGTTCAGGGACCACGCCCCCCACATGCCGGGTTTGCCGTCGACCGACCCTTCGATCTTCATGCGGATCGGAGCCATCAGGACCTCTTTCTCCGCGGTAATCCCCATGGTGGTGCCGGAGTAGGTGAAGTGAACCCAGGTCCCTCCGATCTTTATGGCGTTGTACGGCTCGAGCGGGTCCACAGGGCGCTTTTCCGGATAGGCGGAGAAGTAGCCGCCGTTTACGGCCGCGACGGCGCCGGAGGCCTTCGCGATGGCGTCGAGTTCCGCCGTCTGGCCGATGCACCCGGAGAGGGCAGGGCGAACCTCGACGTCGTCCCTCTTCAGGTTGACCCGAACCACCTGGAGGGTGTTCTCCCCGCTGGGGACGTCGTACGTGTAGGTTTCGCGCCAGACCGCCGGCCTCGCCTTTGGGTCCACCAGGCGCAGGACCATGAGCCCGGCCTCGGCCCTCGTTGCGGTCCCGGAGGGCCTAAAGGTGCCGTCCGGGTAGCCCGAAACGAGACCGTGGTTCAAGGCGGCGGCGACGTATCCCTTCGCCCTTTCGGGTATGGGGTCCGTGAACGACGTGAGCGAGCCGGACCGGAGCGTCTCTCCCTCGAGCCCGGCCGCCCGCACGAGCATCGTCACGATCTCCTGCCTGGTTATGGGGAGGGACGGGCGAAAAACGCCGGAGTAATCGGCGGCCCTGAGGACGCCCTTCTTCTCCAGGGCGGCGATGTGCCCTACCGCCCACGAACCCCCGACGTCGGAGAAGGCGGATACCGTGCCGTCGGAGACCGGGGAGAGCCCGAGCGTCCGCGAAAGGACGGCGCAGAACTCCTCCCTCGAGACGGCCCTGTCGGGCCTGAAGGTCCCGTCCTCGTAGCCCGTCACGATACCCCTCTCGATCATCTCGGCCACGTAGGGCCGGGCCCAGTGGCTTTCGACGTCCGGGGGGACGGGAGAGGGCGCCGGCGAGGGCGCGGACGAAGCCGGGGAAAGCGGGGCCTGGAGGGAAAGGACCAGGGTGAAGAACAGGAGCGGTAACGCAATAGCCGATGCCTTGCGCAAGATAACACCTCCGTGTCGTTTTGGTAGCAGGGGCTCCATGAATATTATCGCTGCCACCTGCCCGACGCCTGAAGGGGCCGATGGGGATAAGCGGCAGGTGCAGGGTGCCGCGTCCGACCCACGCCTACGGCAGCCACCTGCCCTGCAGCAGGCACGCTTCGACCCGTTCTACTTCTTCGGGAGGGACTTCGCGTCCCAGGCGCCGGGAGACCTCGGCAAGCCGAGTTTCGCACCCTACCTTACTTAACATTACCTTCAACGATTCTTAGCGCAAGTGCGAAGGAAAGAGTGTTAAGAATGAGAATAGGAAGAGTGACCGGCAAAAACAGCAGGGACCCAGAAAACACGAAGGGATCCAGAAGACAGAAATGGAGTGATCACAGCGGTGAATAACGTGACGCCGTTTCCCGACGACAACGAGGAGTTCAGAGAGTTTCGACCTGATCCGGCAATGAGGTTGTTCCTCTATCTTATCGGAATCCTGATACCCCTTCTGTGCACTCTACCCTGGAGCCTCCCCGTCCGCTTTTTCG
>DUSP01000184.1 GCA_012842575.1 Clostridia bacterium | reverse complement strand
CTTATGTTCTGGACGTGAATCCCGTGAGCGAGTAAGGCGGCCAGTATTGGCTCCCCTTCCCTCGCCTGAAGCCTCTCACCGTCGACGGTTATCCACACCTCGCGGGCCTCGGGTAAGGGGCCGAGAATGGGATGATCCGAGATCCTTGGCATGTATGCTTCCTCCATCTTGAATTCATGTAGCCTGCGGAAGATAAGAAGGTAAGTAGGTTAGGCCTCTTTCGCCCTCCCCCTTTCGGCGACCTTCGGCCCCGAGACTATAGCGCGGGCAAGAACCTCGTCTACAATCAACACATCAACCAGACCAGCACGGAGCGCACCCGCAACCGCTTCGGCTCTGCCCTCTCCCACGGCGACCGCCACTACGCTAGGTATTCGTTTGAGAGAGTCGAAATCTATCCCGATCCTTCGCGGAGCTATCTCGCCGTACGATTCTCTTCCGCTGGCATCAAAGAAGTTGCAGCAAACATCGCCCACGGTCTTGGCTTTCATGAGCCGGAGGACCTGGTTTTCATCAAAACAGTGCATGGGCAAGGCTGGGAGAGAGGCCGAAAGAGGGTATATCTCCACGATCGCTGTATCGAGACACTGCCATTTCTCCATGATCATCTTCATGTCGTTGGACTCGCATAAGCCCTCTTTAACCTCTGGCGACGAAACGAGCGCCGGTGCATGAAGTATATAATTCTTGCCACCAACGGCCTCCGCAAACCTGCGGCACAAGGAGTTGACCTGATGGTCGGGCGTAAGCCCATCCATACCGCCTATGAGAGGAACAACCTCAATTGTAAATGGCCCGCATTTCCCGAGCGCAGCTATCATCTCGTACAAGGTCTCTCCCCATCCCACTCCGACAGCTCTTGCGCCGGGAAGTACGTTGTCCTCAATGTACTTAGCTGCGCCGATTCCTACGAGCTTAGCCAGGTTCCGCTCGTTGCCGTTAGAAGAAATAACGACGGCCTCCTTGATGTTGTATTTTCCGGAAATTTCATGCCCAAGGAACTCTTGATACGCAAAAGGGTTCGCTATCCTGATCTCTACAAGCCCTTCGCGACGGGCTTTGTCGAGCATTCGTGAAACCATTGATCTAGAGATCGAGATTTCCCGCGCAATATCTTCCTGGCTCATGCCGAAAACGTAATACATTTCGGCGACACGAATCAGTTCAGCGAGTTTAGACGTGTTGGACTTCATCAAACACCTCCTCCGATCATAGTGTTCCGTACCCCATAATCCTGAAGACAATGGTAACCAAACAGGCGACGAGGCACAAGAACACCACCGCATAATCCATTCCGGTCATCTTCATCTCCACTAAGTAAGTCCGGCGTGTTCCCTTTCTAAATACGCGGCCGAGCGCCCTCGATTCAATTGCGATTTGAAGGTTATATGCCTTGCGGAGAGATAGAAGTATGAGCGGAAGGAGCTGCGGGAAGAACCCTTGAAGCTTCGAAACGAACCCGCGTCTTTCCAACAGATCGAACGCCCTTGATTTCTGCGCCGCATTGATTTCATCCGAAGTGGCCTGCAGGATCGGGAAGAACGTCAGGGTGCCCGCGATTACGAAGCAGTATTTGTATGGTATCTTGAGCATATTTAGTCCGAGGATCAGCCTTTCCGGAGGGGTGGTAACCATGAGTGCGGGAGCGGCGAACAAGAGATTGAAAAGCCGCAACGCCACCGATAATCCGACTAGGGTCCCCTCAAGCGTAAAATCGAACCGGCCGAACAGCCAGAAGAGAGCTCTTTCCCCAGGCCATGAAAACCCTTGAAGTATGAGCATAATGACGGCGAGCACCATTACCATTCTTATAAGGGGCCTGAACTGCTGATAGGACAATCCGGATATAAGGAATATGGCTACCGATACCCCCGACACCCCAAGCAACCAGAGTGGGTTTGAAACCAGGAAGATCAGCACCAGAATCGTCGCCAACACCGTAATCTTCGCTCGAGGATCCATGCGATGAATGAAGCTGTTGCCCGCAACATACATCTGCATCTTAAGCCCCCCTCCCTAGTACGATCTCGGCAAGACGCCCGGAAGAAAACACGGTCTCGGGAATCTGAAGCCTTTGAGCGATTCTGGTTATCTGGGGAGCTTCCAAGAAGGTCTTTGCGAGGACATCAGGTTTCCCGAAGACTTCGGCCGGACTGCCGTCAGCCAAAATCTCGCCGCCGCACATCACTATAACCCGGTGCGCGTATTCAGCAACCAGCTCCATGTTATGGGATATGAGGATGAGGGTATGCCCCATGGAGTGCAGGGACGTTACAAGGGACATTATCTGCTGGCCGCCCTGGTAATCCTGTCCCGTTGTGGGCTCGTCTATAACTATGGCCTTGGGCCTCATAGCCATGACCGACGCAATCGCAAGGCGCTGCCGGTCCCCTTTGCTCAGAGTCAGGGGGTGCTGATCCAGCTTATCGCTCAATCCGACGGCTTCCGCTGCTTCCTTTACCCGGCGTTTGACCTCATCCTTATCCAGCCCCAAATTCTTTGGGCCGAACTCAATTTCCTTCTCTATCGTCTCCGAGAATATCTGGTGATCGGGGTTTTGGAAGACGTATCCCACCACCCGCGCGAGCTCGGTTACTTTGCAGTCTCTCGTGTCTTTACTCGCGATAACGCACCGTCCGGACGTCGGTTTCAACAACCCGTTGAAGTGCTTGACCAAGGTACTCTTGCCCGCGCCGTTCTGACCGATTATGGCCACGAATTCCCCTTCGTAAATCTCAAGCGAAATGCCGTTCAGCGCCCGCACTCCGCCGGGGTACTCGTACACGAGGTTCTCAGTGGATATGAGTGGGGAACGGGGCCTATCGTTCACGCCGTCAGCCCCCTTTTGCCCATTATCGAACGCGCTATGGAAAAGGCTTCATCTTCACTGATCGGTATTTCTTTCAGTTCATATCCGCCGCGTCGCAGAGCAAAACCGAAGTCAACGACGGGCGGACAGAGTATCTTGGACTCCGCTACCACATCCGGGTTCGAGAAAACCTCCCTAGGAGTCCCCTGGAAAATGATCTTGCCCGATTTTAGAATCACGACCCTATCCGCGTGAACCGCAACTTCCTCGCTCTTATGCTCCACCATGACCACGGTAATTCCGAATTCACGATTGAGCCGCTTTACCGTAGAGAAAACGTCTTTGGTTCCGATCGGGTCAAGCTCCGACGTGGGCTCGTCCAGAACGAGAATTTCCGGCCTCATAACAAGTGCGGAGGCAATTGCGAGCCTCTGTTTCTGGCCCCCCGACAATTCGCGGGGACTGCGGTGCTCAAGACCCTTTAGCCTTACAACTTCCAGAGCCCAGTCAATCCTTTCTCTAATTTCTTCCCGGGGTAAGCCGAGGTTCTCCGCACCGAACGCCACTTCCGTTAAGACGGTCGCCGAGAAGAGTTGGCTTTCGGGGTCCTGCAGGACCATACCCACTTTTTCAGATAGTTCATCGATAAAGTGGTCCACGGTGGACATTCCGGCGACCTCAACGGTCCCGGACAGGCTTCCAAACATGAAGTGTGGTATGATTCCGTTCATGCAAAGACAAAGGGTCGTCTTTCCGGAGCCGGTGGCCCCCATTATGGCTATAAATTCTCCTTTTTCGACCTCAAGGTTAATACCGTCGAGAGCAGCATTTTTTCCCCTGTAGTACGTAAAACTCAAATCCCTTATCTTAACCGCAAGATCCCGCATGGCATCTCCCGCCCTCCCAGCTCTGAAAAGACGCGGGACGGACCAAGATCCGCCCCGCGGCCCTTTATGTGCCTTTCGCAGTGTCTTTCGGGAAGTCCATTCTGATAGGCATCTGCACTTTGTCGAGGGCTTTCACAATGGCCACCGACAGTAAGGCGGTAACTATCACTAAAGGCAGGCGTTCGGGGAAATAGACGAACTGGATATACTTCCATACGTCGAGGGGAACCTGAAATGCTTTGTACCAGATGAGAGAACCGAGGGCGTGTTCCGCCATTACACCGCTGAGCGCGGCCAGGAACCCGCCGACCAGCATCCGGCCGGTCTTCCGTTCATTCCACGCCTTGACCCCCACAGCGCGCAGGGGAGACACCACCAGGATGAGTGTCAAGATGTACCCCCAGGGGTAGTAAGGTACCACCGCACCGAACCCCATGACGTAATAGAGGGCTATGAGCACCGCAAGAATCCCGGAAGCATATTGCCACAGGCCGTCTATCACGAGTGCCGCCACGAGACTGGAAACGGATTGGGTAAAGGCGGACAACGGGCCGAATGCCGCCGTGTGCGGCGCTACGGATCCTGCGACAAGCCCTCCCGCAATGGTGGCTACTGGGCCGGCAATGGGCCCCATCACTATACCCGTCAGCGGGATGAGTATCTGCTGTGCGCCAAGCGTTACACCTATGGCCGTTAAAGGGATTACCGGAATGAAAGCCGCCGCGACTAACAGCGCTGCAAAAATTGCGATAAAAGCTACGGGAACGCCGCCGATAACGCTGAGGCCTTTTCTCCTGGGAACAGGCATACCCCATCACTCCTTCCATACAGTCTGGAACACCCGGAGGAAGTTTCCACCCAAGATGCCTTTGATCTCCTCATCCGAATACCCCCGGCTGGCAAGGCCGTCTGCGATATTCGAAAACTCATGCACACCCCCAAAGCCCCTCGGCCAGGTGTAAATGGTACCATCTATCTCTAACAATGTCTTTCTCCTGGCAGGATCATCGGCCCAGCCCTCCGCAAAATCACTTCCTATTCCGATATGTTCGGGACCGACGAGCTCCGCCACGTGGTCAATGTGGTCCAGCATGTCTTCAAGAGTGGGGTCGTCCTTCATGAGAAGCCTCGGGAAACCTGTTATGCCTATAACGCCTCCCTTCGCAGCCATGGCCCGTATGATCTCGTCTTTCTTGTTCTGGAACGTAGGGGCAAGGGCGTAGCAATTCGAGTGGGTCATCAAGACCGGATCCGAAGAACACTCTATCGCTTCAAGCGATGCCCTGTCTCCGACGTGCGCGAGATCAATGACGACACCCTGCCGGTTCATTTCTTTAACCAGTTCGATACCAAATAGACTAAGACCGCCGTCCACGCGCTCCTTCGCTCCGTCGCAGGCAACGTTGCGAAAATGATACGAAAGCTGTATGATGCCGACACCAACTTCTTTGAATATCCTTACGTTCCCAAGGTTGGCCTCGAGCGGAGCCACGTTTTGAAAGCCCAAAATCAAACCGACCTTTCCCGTTCTCTTGCATTCCCTTATGTCGCGTACGGACTTCACAAGGCAAGCGCTGCCCGATTTTTCAAGCAGAGACAACACATCCGCAATGGCTTTCATGGCTTCTGAAAGGTTATGCATCATCGCTACTGTAAAATTGAAGGCGGTGACGCCGGCTTCCTGCATCTTCTTTAAATAATCCACGTCCAGCATAGAAGCGTTGAGTCCGTCGATGACAATAGCATCACGGTATACGGACTGGGGGTCTCGGACTGGTTCCTTAATAGCCATGTTTGAACCTCCTGTCACATATGTGCTTCACATATGTGCATTCTAGGCGAAAGACAAGAATCCTTCTCACAAGCGAATTTTTTAATTTTAACAAGGGACTAAGGGTTCCGCAGGGTCTTTACTCAGCTCGAGCCCGTCCTTCCCGCATTCCCGTAGAGAGAAAAGCATCACTTACAGCTTCCGCTTCCCCATTCTAGGTCTGAAGTTTACCTTCAGCGTGGGCTGGACGGAAAAAGTATGCTCCGGGTCTACGGGCACCCACCGCCATCGTCTTTTCGTGCGTTTTTTATCCCCGTTTTTGCCCCGGTTTTTCGGATTATCCGGCGTTTTTTACCCCGAAAACGCCGGATAATGCCCATTATCTAGACCAGCCGAACAGAGAGTATCTATAGTAGCCGACGTATGTTTTTGGGGTGATTTCCTCACGTGATTAACTCGATAACTGTATTGAGTAGACATAGTAGCAATAGTACCCTGCGAGAGGATGGCGGAAGTGGAAAGGGCCTTGTGGGTACAGGAATTCACTACTCGAGATGGTCGAAGGCGGTACCCATTGGCGAACGGTGCCGGCGAGGTGTGGAACCGGTAGCCAGGTACTTGAAGTACCTTGACGCGGTCCGCAATTCGAGAAACACCATAGACGTCGATGTTCAGGGCTATCTCATTAGAGCAGCGACCGCAATGTGAGCCTTATACCCGCCTGCGGCGTCGATGCTACAAATGAGGGATCTCCAGCATTGCGGACGATCTTCCCCACTTCCCGAACGAGGCTCTTTAAGCCGCGGGTGCGAAAATCCCGAGGTCGCTCATCTTGAAGATGCTCAATGCGACGGTAGGTCATTTGCTAGCCCCAGTTCCTTAGAGCGCGCCTCGTAATGCCTTGCGCATCTCACCAGTCTGCTCACCCTGCAAAGTATCTGATACAAAGATAGTGATGTTACGAAGGTTAAGCCAGTCTTTCCGGTTTAACGCTGCAATAGAATTGATCCCAGCGCCACATAGGCGAGGGTGTCAGGAACTCCCCGCAAAGCCGTTCCCGGCGCTTTCCACTGAGAAGACCGGTAGGACTGCGATATCCGTCGAATGGTAGGCCACTCAATGTTCTGTGCACCGTCGCCAATGGACTCTGATAAAACGCGTCTGCCGAGTTAGGCAGTCTCTTGAGGCTTTCAATAAGGCTTGTAGCAACTGTCACGATAAGATTAGGGGGCTTCTTACGCGCCATCCTCTAACCCTCCTTCTTACTCAAGCAACGTCTCACCCATATAGCCGCCTGTCATGTTTTCTGAGCCTACACTAGGTTAATCGCCGAACGGATGTAGCTCTTGGAAGATCTCCGGCTTTTTCGTAAGCTTCTGTTTGAGCCACTGACGCGAAAGACTCATCGATCACGAAAAGGAAGAGTTGCAGGACTTCCCTTACGGTCATGGACCTCTTCTAACGCTCCACCACTTGCTCCGGCAAGAAGGACATCCCGTCACGCTCGACGAAGCACTGTGCCAATAGGGTCTATACTCCCGGTGCTCCGGCACGCCATAACTCAAGTACCCGTCGATGATCTATCCGTTCCAAGAAGCGACTACGGTCTTATTGCGCGAGATGCCTTGAAGTAGCCGAAGCGGATCTTGTTTATCGATGGGTCGAACAACATTTCGGTATTATCGAGCAGGATGACATCACTTCGAGGTTGGTCGATGATTTCCGACAAATAGTCGAGACGGCCCAAATTATTCGCTGGCGACCGGTAAGATCGAACATGCGACGCGAGAGTTCAAGGTCGACGCTTATTAAGGGCGCTCCGGTAAGAGCGTGCAATTCCCGGAGAAAACGGGTTTTGCTCTTCCCGAAGGCGCGACCACTGGGATGAGGCGGTAGTAAAGCTCGGCGGCTTCCCTGATTTTTTGTATGAGTTCATCGCTGAGTGCTACAAGTTGGGCCTGACCCCCACCTGCACAAGTGTGTCTGACGACGGCTCACTAGGGATGATGCTGCGCACGGTCCCACGCTTATACAAAGGCCGATCCACTTTATTAGGCATCAACTCTTCCCCCAGAGTCAATACGCCTGGTCCGGGAAGCCCTCAAGTGACAGTGTAAAGAGGACATGTTATTCCTTCCAGTACAACGATCCGACAACGCCAATATTTAGGCGCGAAGGGTATAGGGCCTGGCAATCTCGCCCAAAAGGCCAGTAGCAGAGAGATGCACTGTAGTGAGGTAAAAGGAATAGAGAGCGGAGGGAGCGAAAGGGTGCCAATCGATTGGATCATGCGTAGCTCGGAGGCCCGAAGCATGGTCCAGAGTGTAACCCGCCGCTGCGCCTGCGGTATGGGAGATCTCTGAGAGCAGCATGGGGATCCCGAGAGCTCGGTTGGGTCGCGGCAAAGTGCCTATTTCTTTTCCTTGACCATGATTTTGATCGCCGCATAAAGGACTACCATGACGGCGAAAATCGTCCCCATTGATATCCCGGTTATTCTCAGAGTTTCCGTCAGCAATACGTCCATGGACAACTCCTCCTCCACAAGCGAGCCCCGGTTGCTTCTAGCGGAGCCTCATCAATACGTTCGCAGAAGACTTGCCTCTCGAAGACTTACTACCCCCTCACTCACTTAACAAGGGCCAAGATCATGGCCCCGGCTATGACCGAAGCAATTTGGCCCGCGACATTGGCACCGACGGCCTGCATCAACAGGAAGTTGCCTGGGTCTTCCTCTAGGGCCATCTTGTTAACTATTCTGGCAGACATCGGAAATGCGGATATGCCGCAAGCGCCGATCATTGGGTTAACTTTGTTCCTCAAAAAGAGGTTTAAGGCCTTCGCGAAAATCACGCCTCCAGCCGTGTCGAAAGTGAAAGCCAGAAGCCCCATCCCTATGATCAAAAGAGTGCTGTACGTTAGGAAATCAGCAGCGATCATCGTTGAGCCTATAGTGATTCCCAAAAGGAGTGACACCAAGTTGGCAAGCTCGTTTTGAGCCGACTTAGAGAGCCTCTCCACTACACCAGACTCCCTCAGTAAATTCCCGAACATGAGGCAACCCACAAGAGCCAAACTGATAGGCGCCACCAGACCTGCCAGGATGGTGATCACAATCGGGAATAGAATCCGCGTAGTCTTGGAGATCTTCCTGGTTGTTCCTGCACTCATCCTGATTCGGCGCTCTTCGGGGGTCGTAAGCGCACGAATGACGGGCGGTTGGATGATTGGGACCAGAGACATGTAAGAATACGCAGCCACGGAAATCGGGCCCAGGAGATGCCGCGCAAATCTGGTAGCCACATATATAGATGTAGGACCATCCGCTGCCCCTATGATTCCTATGGAGGCCGCCTCCTTTAAATCAAAGCCCGCCAAAACAGCCATGGCCATAGTCAAGAAAATCCCTAGCTGCGCTGCGGCTCCAAAGAAAAGCATTTCAGGTTGCTCCAGCAGTGGGCCAAAATCGATCATGGCACCCACTCCGATGAAGATGAGAAGAGGAAATAGCTCACTTATTATGCCTGCATTATACAAGATGGTAAGAAAACCATGAGGTCCTACGGCTGACGAACCCGGGATATTAGATATGATGGCGCCGAAACCGATGGGAAGAAGCAATACGGGCTCATACTCCTTTTCAATGGCTAGATAGACGAGCAAAAGACCCACGATGATCATCACGACTTGCTGCCATGACATCTCCAAAAGCCCGTAGAATAAACCTTCCAACCAAACCCCTCCCGCCTCTGAATGATCTCTTTCCAAAAAGCCCACCCAGGGTTTCGGCCACAGCCTGTCCTTGCCCAAGGCCGGTTGTTCCATTCTGTCAATAGATCTTTAACGGCCCGGACCGTTCCATCCTAGCCGTCGCAGGACGAGAGCGGAACGAGAAGACCAAAACAAAGACCTCCATCCCGCCCCTAGCAGGACGAAGGTCTCACTTTTCGTAAAGCTCCACCGGGTTTTAGCCGTGTTGACGATGGATGCTCCCGCGTCGGCCGCTAGTGAGGTCCCACAACTGCTACCAAGCCTTACTTGCGGACGGTCCTCGCGACTACTTGCCGTCCCAACTTGGTTTTAGTCTCGCTAAAGCCAAACGCCTGAAGACCTGCACTAGTCCCAGAGAGCCATGGCTTAGCCGACGCTGGGAAGTTACTCCGCTTCATCTGTGACAAGTATACGCGGATAACCTGGGCTGATGTCAAGTTCTTTGCTTGGGGTGAGTGTCAAGATTCAGTAGGTTTGGCCTGTTTCACTACTTTCGCGAACAGCCGGCCCTCGTCACTTTATGCCAAATGCCAGGCGAGCGAGCTCGAAGTATACCATGAGACCCACGATGTCGACAATGGTTGTGATCAGGGGGCCTGCCATAACCGCAGGATCAAGCCTCAGGCGTTTAGCCGCCAGGGGGAGAAACGCTCCTACGACGTTCGATATCACGATGACCACAAAGAGAGACAACCCGACAACCACCGCAATTCGGGCATCGCGGTGGGTCATGTATGATCGTACATAGGCAAATACCCCGAGAAGCGCACCCAGCATAAGGCCGGTTGCAACTTCTCTCAAGAGCACCCTCATCCCTTCGCCGAGCTCTATCTCGCCGGTTGCCATACCTCGTATTACAAGTGTAGAAGACTGAGTCCCGGTGTTTCCCCCGGTATCGGTCAACATGGGTATGAAAAACGCCAACGCTACTATGCTTTCGAGTGACGTGGAGTACAACTTGATGATGTTGCTTGAAAAGCTCTCAAGCAGTATAAGGAGGCCTAGCCAACCCATCCGCTTCTTTACGCTGCCAGTCAGGCTCATCTTAAAATAACCTTCCTCGAGAGTGCTCATACCGGCCATTATGTGGATGTCTTCGGTATCTTCCTCGCGTACGACGTCCAGCACGTCATCGTGGGTGATAATTCCTACAAGGCGTCCTTCTTTATCTACCACAGGAACAGCGATGAAGTCGTACTCCTCAAATATTCGCGCCACTTCTTCCTGGTCCGTTTCCGTGGATACGCTTACGATATCTCGGTGCATAATTTCGCGGATGAGCTTATTGCCGGGTGCTAACATCAGCTCTTTGAGCGATAATCCACCCACGAGCCGTCGGTCTCTGGATATCACGTATAAGAGGTATATGGTTTCTTTATCGGGAGCGGTCCTCCTGACATGGTTAAGGGCGTCGTCCACCGTTTGATCTTCCTTGAGGTCGACGAAATCGGTAGTCATAAGCCTTCCGGCCGACTTCTCCCTATAACCAAGAAGTATGTTTGCGAGGTGTCGTTCGTTCTCGGATAAGAGCGACAAGTACTTCTTTACTACTTTGGCGGGGAGCTCTTCAAACAGCTCCGTACGGTCATCCGGACTCATCTCATTTAGAAGGGTTGCCACCATATCGCTGCTAAGCGAATGGAGGAGTACTTGCTTCTTGTCGACATCCATGAAATCAAAGACTTCGATTGCATGGTCTTTGGGGAGAAGCCTGAATACGAACCCCACTGTTTCAGGGGCAAGCTCTTCCAAGACCCTGGCAATCTCCGAGGGATGGCGTCTCTCAATGGTGCGTTTGAGTTCCATATGGTTCCTTTCGTCCAGGAGCCTCTTAATCTGGTCCGCGAGTTCTACCACCATGCTGTTTCCCCCCTATCCGAGAAATTCGGTATGCGGTGCCAGCGGCCGGCACCTGACCGGATCTATCCCGCCGGATACTGGTTCGTCAGGCCTTCACCAGGCAGATAATGCCCTCGACGGAACTTCATATATCCCTTTGTATTGATGGGCTTTCATTAATGAATAATGCCCCCGACCCGTCTTGATCGATCGAGTCGGGGGCATAACGTCAAGAACTAGCCCCTGCCGGAAAAGTATGAAGACGGGTCTCGTGGGCCTGGTGGCACTGCATATAATACCGAGTTGCTTCTACTACTCCCAGGGTCTGTGTCCATCTTCACCATCTCCTATCCGGCCGTAACTTGCCAAGTCTCCTGGGCGGAGCCTTTATATGGCGTTAGACTTCTCCTTCCAGCGCACTCATTGCCGAATAAGGTAGCTGTTTATGCAAGGCCGAGTCTGAGTGCAAAACTCGAAACTCAGCTCGCGGTTCCTTGATATGATAACTCATTATATGCCATGGTCCAAGGACTTTTGGAGGAAAGACTGCGTCAACTTCATCCGGATATAAGGTCTTGCCTTCCGAGTTTCATACAATTGGGTGAAGGTCGGAACTGGAAATTCGGTAAGGTGAGCACTTGCCCGGTATATGCCTGCGGGCCGGTTTTAAGGATCTCTCCGTATGTGCGTCCGTGTAACAGCGACGCTTAAACCGGATCGGACCTATCAGGGTGTCGAGGACCCTCTCTTCTATCTCCTCTGACGCGTAGCGGGTCTTGTCCCTCACCACGGCCAAATATGCGTCCATCTCCTCAAGGATTCTCCCCAGGGCATGCCGAACTATCGGCAATGCGAGGCGGAACACGAAAACCTCCAGGGTTTCGAAGTCCATACCATATCCATCTGAAATCCATCTTGAGAGACCCTCCTCTGGTGAGTAGGTTCGGGTTGCTGCCCTTACCCAATTCCCAGATACGGGTCTCTCTTCCTTCTCACTACAACCCTGATTCCCGGAAGTATTTTACTCTAACGGGATGTAGATTCAAACCTATGAGGTTCTCAAGTGTTTCACTGGAATGAAGCGTGCAGGAAAGGGGAGAAGTTACATCCAATTTGCTCAGCGTCGGAAAAAGGATATCGCTGGTACGGGAATTGTGCAAAGGTTGTCTCCCGCTAGAGGTGCCACCTGCCCGGCGCACTCTCAAAGAGGCCCTCCTTTACGGAGCGTCCGCCGGGCCGAAGCCGGCAGTCCTCAATCCAGAAGCCTCAAAAGCCTTGCAACAGACACGGCAGGCAACCGCCGCGTAGGTGAGAGCGGCTGCGGAGAGCGCCCTCGCGGGGGCGTAGCCTCCCTCCTTGAGCGTACGAGCACCCTGGAAGAAGCGTTATGCTCTACGGGCAGGGTCACCACCCGCGAAAAACGGGATCCCGAGGTCCATGAGCGAGGGCAGAAGAAAAGGGACAAAGCCGCCTGGCTTCCAAGCTGCGCCACCGGCAAAAGGGGCGTAGCCGGTGCCGTGCTGTACCGCGCGACCCACCTCGTCGTGGGCGGCCACGCCCAACGCCGCCACCGAACTGGAAAAGTATGCCTCGCGGGAAAGCTTCGCTTTCCGGGAACGCGGACCGTAGTGGTCTCCGAGCGTCGCACCGTCGGCCTCCACCGAGATAGTTGTAAAGCCCCGCCCGGCGCAAGAGGAGCTTCGCCACCTCAGCTCCGGTGAGCCCCCGGACGATGCCCGCGCGGGGTAGCAGTCGAAGACCGCCGGACGGTGGAGCACCGGAGGGTGCTTGCCGGCACGGGCACCTAGTAAGATGCGGCGTTTGATTGAGACCCTGATTGAGCGGTTCGCGGAGGCGCCTCCGAGCACTACAGGCTGCAGACGGCAGGGGTTTCGGCGTAGCAAAGCCCCAGGGGGCCGGAGCAGGGCCACTGAAAAACCGTCCGAGCCGCCCCGCGCCGCAAGCTCACCTGTATCTCGCGTGGTAGCAGTAAGCCAGGAGAGTCAACCCGAGAAAAGCGACAGAGACCTGGACCACCAGGAGTATGCGTACCGCGGCGTCAGCCATCCGAACGGTTCTCGCGCGCTTATTCCTTGAGCCGACCCCGCGGGCATACCTGAAAAGGAGCACCACTGCTCCGCAGATACATACTTTCAACAACGGAAGAGTCCACAAACAGCCGGATCGAAAAAGCCACGAGACAACCCCGGCCATGAGCGGGTTCGCTTCCTCCAGCCATCCGAGGGATAGCCCGGCCGCAGTCGCCGCGCCGTCCACCGCCGCTGCGGCGACGAAAAGGGCTTCGAGCCACCCGAGCCTTCGGAGCGAGGAACCGCTATTGAAGCCGCCTCCTGCAACCTCGACGCCCGTCCTCATCCGCAATCGAAAGGGACGCCCTGCCACTCAAGTCACCTCGCCGCCCGTTTTGATGGCCTTAAGCACCTGCAACTTAGCCCAGACTACCAACCTCCGCCTTTCTTCGCGCCGCCCCATGCTCAAGACTCGTGCCCCTGGACTAAGATCGCTCGCCTCAGTCCTTCACGTACCCGGCATGACTGCGTCAGGTGTAAAAACAGGGCGTCGCGGCTTTCAGGGCCTACCATAATCGGCGGCACCTGGGGGAGGTCGAGGCACTCCTTTCGGGACGGCAGCTTAAGCACCGGAGCCTTGCGACGCAGGATACGGCGGTGG
>DUSP01000104.1 GCA_012842575.1 Clostridia bacterium | reverse complement strand
GTGTCCGTTTGCACCCACGGGGTCAGATATGCCCTAGTTAAGCTTTCATTGAACCATTCAATATCTCTTCCGGATCTACGGGCAAACGGGTTATTCGAACACCTGTAGCATGGTAGATCGCATTCAGTATCGCGGGAACAGTGGGGTTAAGGGCAGGCTCACCCAAACCTTTGGCGCCGAAAGGTCCAAAAGGCTCGTTAGTCTCTACCAGGAAAGACTCCACCTTTGGGACGTCTTTGATCCCTGGCACCCTGTAGTCCAAGAAATTGGGGTTTATAATTCTCCCGTCCTGAACAATCATGTTTTCGGTGAGAGCCCACCCGACGCCCATGGCAACTCCACCTTCTATTTGTCCGGTAGCTCCAAGCGGGTTTATACATTTTCCAAGGTCATGAGCAGCATACACTCTTAGAACTTTGACTTGCCCAGTATCCATGTCCACCTCGACCTCGGCAACTTGAGCGGCAAAAGGATATGCCTTGGATGGATTTCCATACTTCGTAACCGGATCCGGAATTACGGTTTCGGTGTCAAAGCAACCTTCGCCAATAATGCTGGCACCTCCATGCGAGCATAAGTATTTCCTAGTAAGTTCTTGAAGCGGCATCCGGAATGAGGCATCAGACCTGTCCACCACAAACCCGTTTTCGAGATCGAGGCTGTCTTTAGGTCTTTGCAGGATTTCCGAAGCGAAAGCTATGATCTTCCCTCGTGCGTCCTCAGCAGCCATCTTTACAGCTTTGCCGCCCAACATCGTAGACCGGCTTGCAAAAGCCCCTAAGTTAAAGGGTGTTGTCTCACTATCTACGGGTTCAATCGTGACATCGTGCAGTGGCACGCTAAGCACTTCGCTAGCTATTTGAGCTAGAACAGTCTTTAGTCCTTGACCTAAATCGACCTCACCGGAATACACCTTTACCTTAGCATCCTCAGTTATCCTAACTAGAGCCGCTGAACCGTCAAACCATGGAATGAAGGCCCGGTATCCGGAAACATGGTCGCAACAAGCAATGCCAATACCATAACCTGTACGCTTTTCGGCTCGTTTCTCTCTCCAGCCTGAGGCCTCGACAACTTTAGATATACACTCTTTTAAACCACAACTATTTACCTCCCACCCATGCACCGAAACATAGGGTGCTTCAGGGGCGTTTCTTAACCTTAACTCAGCCGGATCCATTCGAAGTTCCTCCGCCACTGCATCCAAAGCAGATTCCAAAGCAAAAGTCATTTGGGCGTTGCCGAAACCTCGAAAGCAACCGGTGGGGACAGTGTTGGTATAAACAAGGTAACCATCTGCCTTAACGTTTTCAAAACGATAAAGGGTGTCTATTCGAAAACACGCCGTACCTAGAATGGGTACGCCGTAACATGTTCGGCCCCCATTTGAGGCTATTATCCGAACTTCTTTAGCAAGAATTCTGCCGTCAGAAGCCACCCCGATTTTGATGTCAATCTTCATCGGGACCCTTGGATTTGTTGCTATGAAATCTTCCTCACGGCTATAGACCATTTTGACCGGCTTACCTGTGGCTTTGGCCAAAACTGCAGCTATTAAATGAAGGTTGTTCTCCATCTTGCCGCCAAAACCACCCCCCATCGGGGCTTGTATTACTCTCAGATGACTCATGGGGATGCCCAGGGCCTTAGAATACGTAATTCTACATTTCGAGGGAATTTGAATCGGCAACCACAGGGTGAAAGAACCGTGGTTGGGATCATACTCGGCTATTGCGGCATTAGGTTCAAGATAAGCTTGATACACCTGTGAAGTTTCAAATCGGTTTTCATAAACAACAGCCGACTCACCAAAAGCTCGGTTCACGTCCCCCCTTTCAACGTGAAAATGATGCGCGATATTACGGTCGGCCTCGTTAATCTTCGGCGCACCGGGCTCCATTGCTTCCTCTGGGTCAAAAACAGCAGGCAGCTCTTCGAAATCACACTTTATTAAGTCCAAAGCCTCCAACGCAGTTTCTTCATCTATAGCAGCAACAGCTGCAATCTCCTCCCCGACGAACCGTACTTTGTCGGGCGCCAATATATACCAATCATCGTGGGTAGTCCCAAACCGAATACCCGGAGTATCTTTTGCGGTGATTACCGCTTTCACGCCGGGAACCTTCTTAGCAGCAGATGTATCTATGTTAAGGATTCTGGCATGAGGCAAAGGGCTGCGAAGAACCTTCCCATACAACATTCCTGGAAAGGTAAGGTCCGTTATATACTTAACTTGGCCGGTAACCTTGTCCCAACCGTCGATGAAAGGAGTTGGTTGCCCTACGCTTCGATACGTCATTGCTGTCTTGCCCCCCTGTCCCTTACAAGCTCCACAGCTTTCACGATCTTTGCATAACCGGTACACCTGCAAATATTCCCTACCAGGGCATCTTCAATTTCTTGTGTTGTCGGAAAAGGGTTTGAATCGAGAAGGGCCTTTGCAGTTAAGATCATACCCGGATTACAAAACCCACACTGCGTAGCCCCTGTCTCAACAAAAGCCGCTTGCAAAGGATGTGGACTCCCGTTTTTACGCAAGCCTTCTATAGTGAGGACTTCTTTCCCGTCAACTTTAGCAGCAAACATGAGACATGAGTTTATGGGACGACCATCAACAAGCACCGTGCAAGCACCGCACTCTCCATGTCCACATCCCTTTTTCGTCCCAGTAAGCCCGAGCTTATCTCGTATTACATCCACTAACATTTCGTCGCCTCGTAGCGAAAGCGTATACTGATCCCCGTTTAGCTTAAACGTCACTTCCACTCGAAAACCCCCCTAACACTCCGCAAGAATCCGAAGGGCACGGGTCGTCAAGACCTTTGTCAAGATACGCCTATACGTCGCCGTTCCCCTCACATCCGAAATTGGACGGCATTCATTCATAGCCTCCGAAGCCGCGGCTGTAATAGTGGCTTCGTTTAGGATCTTTCCCCTAATAGCTTTTTCCGTACTTCTTGCCCGCAACGGCGTGGGTGCCACGGCCCCCAATGCAATCCTTACATCCTTTACCTCGCGGGATTTTTCGTCCCATAGGACCGACGCTGCAACTGCGACAACTGCAATGTCCATGGACCGCCTGATGGTATGTTTAAGGTAGAACGACTTCCACACTTTCATATAAGATGGAACGAAAACGCGCGTCAGAATCTCGCCGCGTTGCAAAACAGTGTATCCAGGCCCCTTGAAGAACTGATCCAGAGGCACCGTTTTGACCCCGGTAGCCCCGGAAATCTCAACTTGAGCATCCAACGCGAGTAAGGCCGTCGCTAAGTCCGCCGATGGCGCCGCGTTACAAAGGTTGCCCCCTATTGTTGCTAGGTTTCTGACTTGCGGCGAACCCAGTGAACGCGCTGCAAGGCGAAGCACTGCATAAGAATTGGCTGGCGACTGTCGGTCAGCCAGATCCGCTACATTTGCCATAGCGCCTATGTATAGACCTTCTGGGGTCGATACGATGGCCGACAGGTCTTTGATCTTTGACAGATCAACCAAGGCACGCGGTTTCAATACACCTGTTTTCATCTTAGGAACCAGATCGGTACCTCCCGCAATAACATGGGAGTGTTCTACAGCCTGTAGTATCCTACTTGCTTCAACAAGATCCGCTGGCATGTAGTATTGGATAGAACTCACGACTATCACCCCCGTAACAGCGTTTTTGGCTAGCACCGAAAGTTTGTAACCAAACGGTTTGCTTTGGAATCGAATTATAAAAAGTACCGCTCGGGCCTCGATTCTAACCCTGGTGACAAAAACATTGAGTGCAAAAACAAAAAGGACTCAAGTGTTGACGCGTGCTAAACAAGACGATATCATCAAGGATGATGCGTAAAACACAATTTCTGAAATGACGTTTCATACATTCGACGACGTGCTGTAAAATCCTGCTTCCGAAGCTACACTTTCCCGAGGACTAAGGAGATGATTAGCTTGCCGGACTATGCAATAAGAATCTTAACTGACACGCTGCAAGTTCTCGAATTGATGGCGAAAGAAAGGAGAGGACTAACCCTTAACGATTTTTCGACCACGTTGGCGATGAATAAGACGCGGCTTTTTAGGATTCTTAACACTTTGTCGGAGCTTGACCTCGTCGAGCAAACAGGTAACGCCTATATCCTCGGTTGGCGATTGTTTGAAATCGGACAAACGGTCCCGTATATGAGAGGCTTTAGACTTAACACCCACGAGATTCTCAGGCAACTCAGCGATAAGGTCGGGGAGACAGCCAATCTCGGCATATTGGTGGACGGTGAGATATTGTTCATCGATGTCGCAGAGGCTGACCGGACGCTAAGTGCAACCTTTAAGATAGGTTCGCGACTCCCTGCGCATTTGACGTCTATAGGGAAGGCAATACTCTCGACTTGGACCAACGACGAGATAAGACAGTTCTTCGGGACTCGGAGCCTTATAAGGCATACCCCGTATAGCATAAAGAGTGTATCTGAGCTCATTAGTCAACTTGAACGTTTCCGAAACCAGGGGTGGGCTTTAGATGACCAAGAATTCGCAGAAGGCGTAAGATGCGTGGCGTCCTGCATCAGGAATCACTCTGGACGATGCGTTGCTGCCGTAAGCATATCGGGTCCAGCAGCGAGGATTACTGACGAGCGGTTGAACGACATTGTACCCCATCTTTTGGAGGCAGCCCGCATTTTCTCGGAAGGTCTTGGTTGGAACGATACGAAGACAAGTACAGAGGCATCTTCTCAACCGGTTTCCGGTGCGCAACTCAGGTCAGCAACCGTATAGTCGCTTTCTTAGCGCTAGTGGCCTTCATAATAGACCAGCCCCACGGACAAGCGCCAAATGCCGCCGATGCGTGGGCAGGTGCTAGTGGCCTTCATAATAGCCCAGCCCCTGACGTAGGCATACCTCGGTTCGGGGGCTGGGCTATCACCTTACGCGTCAACATACTGCTAACTCCATAACCCCCACATACCTCTTCTAGAGAGATGTGGGGGTTATGGGAGTTGCGGTTGCCTCGGGAGGCCACAACATTCGACAAGAAAGAGCGCGGAAACCCGCGCCGCACTCGAAGTCAAGCCCTGTTCAGGACCGGGAACTTGCGACTAATGTGTGAAGAACTGTGGATTTCAAATATGAAATATGGTTGTGTAGGTTTTTTCTCTGTACATTAATAGACTTAAATATTAATGTTAAGCTGGCGTATTGCAAATATCGACTGCCGCTAGGGCATACACCTTACAACTTTGGATCAAATTATCCAAGCCTAGACATTCACCATGATGTCCATCGTACATACTGTAAACCCCGTTCCTTTGGATTCCCCCTGGCCCATAAGTAACAGAGGGAATTCCATAATGGTGAAAAATCATGGTATCAGAAGAAACAGCGCTTCGATACCCCACCGGGTAATCGACGTCTTGGCCAAAAACTTCTTTGTGAGCTCTTTCCATTACTCTGCAAATTTCGGACCCTTCGGGTTCTTCATAGCCGGGACGAGCAATGTAGAAAGATACCTCAGTGTCGGCTAATTCATCATACCGTTCGCCGAGTCTTCGAATGACGGCTTTTAACTCGTTTTTTACATCAATGATGCTTTGCTGGGGTAGCATACGTATGTCAATGTACAGGTTGCAGAAAGGCGAAGGACAGATTGAGGGTTTGAAGGGATATCCACCTCGGATCGCCCCGATCCCGACCCTGGGTTTCATTCTTGGATGAGGATTCTTGGCTTCAAATTCCTGCCCCCATTTCTTAACCTCTTCGATTACCACTAACATTTTATCAATAGCGTCTACGCCGAACTCTTTGCACCAGGTGTGCATGGCCACACCTTTCGTGGTGATCCGAGCAAAAATAAAACCGCAATTATAGGGCTGCAATCTCAAACCCGTTGGTTCAGCATCTATGCACATATCGGTAACGATTCCATGCTGCATCAACGAAATTGCGCCACACCCGCCACCACGGTATATACGCCCTTGGTATTCGTCGACAGGGGCCTTTTCAATTTCACCTACCACACCTGTAATCACAACATCGCCTTTTAAATCGGGCTTTACTTCCTGCAATAGTTTAACCGTTCCATAGTATGCTGAGAAAGCACACTTCATATTGGAAACACCCAACCCGTACATCCACCCATCTTTTATTACCGCTTTGGGCCGGTGTCCAATACCAAGCTCCTTAAGATTTTCCTTGCCGGTAGTACTTGTGTCAAAATGGCCGTTAAGCATCAATGATTTTCCTCCACCGGAACCCTTTAACCGCGCAATGACGTTGTACCGTTCGGGTTCTACTTCCTGCAATTGCACCTCAAGACCCAGTTCCTCATATCTCTGGGCTACATATTTTGCCATGGCAAGTTCCTCGCCTGTAGGGCTTGGAATGTTAACCATATCAGCCGTCATATCAATAATTTCTTTCTTGAGGTCCTCAGTCATTGCCCGATCCAAAAGTTCTTTCGTTACTTTCATTAACAAAATTACACTCCCTTCGAATTCTTAATGTTTTCCTGGCGCTGCGCCTCTTAACTTCCGGTCTCTTTTACCTCCCGCACGCGATGCATATAGTCGATTTTCTTTTCCCAGAAGAACAGTAAAACCAGTCCAAGCAGACCGATAATATCGGTCGCCAGGCCAGGGTAAATCATAGCTAATGCAGCCCCAACCGCCAATATCCGCTGTAATACACCAAGATTTCCATGCCAGAACCCCTCAAGCCCAATGGCAAGCGCGTAAACGCCAATCAGTGCGGTGATTGCCGCTCCGATGATCTCAATGGGCGAGCCCACCATTAACAAAGCAGGAGCAAAGGCAAACACGTACGGAACAATGAAGGCTGTCGCTCCCAGTCGGGTTGCCGTTAAACCCGTAATAAACGGACTGCTGCCAGCTATTCCCGCCGCCACATAGGCGGCAATGGCAACCGGTGGAGTGATCATGGATATTACGGCGAAGTAAAAGGCAAACATGTGTGCTTGAATAGGAAGTAATCCCAGTTTTATTAATGCCGGAATTACAAGGGCGACTTGCAAAATATAAGCGGCCGAGACGGGCATCCCCATTCCTAGGACAATAGCCGCAAGCATGGTCATTACCAATGCGAGCAAAAAACTGCCCTGGCTCAGGTCTAATACAATAGAAGTAAAACGGCTGCCGAGCCCAGTAACTCCGACAATTCCGATGATTAACCCCGCTACGGCTGTAGCCAGAGCTACGATAATCGTCCCCCGAGCGCCGTTCCATAGTATCAACAAGATTTTCTCAAGGTTGAGCCGGGTAGCGGCGCGTAACATGCTCACCATCGCACCTCCGATGATGGCAAGAGTCGCCGCAAAAGTCGGAGTATAACCAACTATCAAAAGGTATAACAGGAGAATAATAGGTAGGAGCATATGAGCGTATGTTTTAACTTGCGGTTTCCAGTCAGGTATCTCTTCTCTCATTAACCCCTTTAAACCAGTTTTACCTGCCTCGAAATCCACCATGAAGTAGACAGCGACGAAATACAATATCGCTGGTAACACGGCATGCTTGCAGATTACAATATATGGAATCCCTGAAAATTCCGCCATCAGGAAGGCAGCAGCACCCATAATAGGCGGCATAATTTCTCCGCCGGTGGAAGCCACTGCCTCCACAGCCCCGGCGAAATGAGGCTTAAAACCCAACTTCTTCATCATAGGAATAGTGAAAGTACCGGTAGTGGCCACATTAGCACTTGCCGCACCGCTAATGGTACCGAATAACGCGCTGGATACAACCGCTACCTTGGCCGGTCCTCCCCGTGTCCGTCCAGTCAGCCCGGTGGCCACAGTGGTGAAGAACTCTCCGAACCCCGTCTCATTAACAAACGCCCCGAAAAGAACGAATAATACAATGTAAGTAGCCGATATCCCTAGCGGTGTGCCAAAAATTCCGCCAACATGCAGGTAACTGACCTCTATAAATTTGCTAAGGCTAACCCCGCTGTGAAATAATATGCCAGGCAGGTAAGGTCCCATAAAAGCATAAGCAACAAACGCCAGAGCCACACCGGTAAATCCCCAACCCAACACACGTCTAGTCGCTTCAAGCAGGATTATGATGCCTATAAGACCGCCTACTATTTCCACGGGTAATACAGGACTGAAACCATAGAACCTTACTTGGGTGATATAATTGTAGTTGATTAGTATGTAGCCCATTGAGAATAGGGCGCCAACAACGCAAAGGCAGTCGACGAGCCCAAGCGGTTTCCCTTCTCTACCCTTATTGATTGGGTATATGAGGAATACCAGAAGAAGTATAAACAAGAGGTGGAGGCTGCGCTGTACCAGTGCGGGAAAAGACCCAAAGACACCCGTATATAACTGAAAGAGAGACATACTTATGCCAATTACCTCCGCAACCTTGAGGGGTAACGGTTGCTTGAAAAACAGGCTCATTAGTCTTCTCCTCCTCGCGGATGAGGGAAAAGGGTTTACTCCCCTCTTCCCTCATCCCAGCAGAAAACATCCTTTTGTTATTTACCGTAATACTTGGCTGCCCCGGGGTGATACTTCAACCCAAATTCCGTTCCAAGGTCTTCTGGTTGGACCTGCGCCATTTCATCCGATACTCCCTGCACCTTTTCAAAGTTCTCTGACAAGGTCTTGGCCAGTTTATAAACGAGTTCCTCCGGTAGGTCCGGGTTAGCGATGACCACAAGTTTCCCACCTATTGTAGGAACCTGCTCGTCGACTCCGTTATAAGTGCCAGCCGGAACATGAAGCCGTATTATACCGGGAGATTTTTCCTTCATTTTGTTAAATAAGTCGTCCGGAATGGGCACAATCCTAATGGGTCGGCTGACACTCAGATCGACGAGGGCAGAGTCCTTTTCCGCGGCCATAGTTGCGTAAGCATCCAGGTGTCCGTCCTGCATGAGGCCTGGCGCTTCGTCCCCGACAAACACCGGCTTTACATCATCCCAAGTCATGCCCATGCAGTTTAACATCAGTTCTGTCAGCGTGTTTGAGGTGTAACCCTTTGGTCCGGGAGCGATGCGTTTCCCTTTCAGGTCCTGAGGGGTCTTAATATCGGAATCCTTCCAGACCGCTACATCGTAAAACGAATTTGTGAACGCGGCGAAAGCGGACAGGTGGGTTGCTTTCTTCGTGAAGGGAGGATTACCTACTAACGCGTCACCTACGGTTATACTGGTGGTGATAGCAATATCTCCTTGGCCGGCCTCAATACCCAAAACACTGGCCGTACCCCCGCCAAACTCCAATGTGATGTCCTTTATTTCCGGGATCTCCCTTTTCCACACATCGCTCATCGCCACAGCGATAGTATACCAGGATCCTTCCGTGCTGCTGCTTCCCGTCAGGAACCTTAAGGTAATCTCTTGAGGTTGATTGGCTTCGGTCTTTACTTCTGTTTTTGTTTCCGGCTGCGGCGAAGGAGTCTTCTGGGCACACCCGAAAAGAAGCGCAGCCAACAAAACTACTAGCAGGACCATCAACGATTCCCTGCGCCCAACCATACCAGACGATTCCCTACGCCAAAGCATACCGAACCTGGTCAACCTTAACCCCTCCCTGTGGTTATTTCCCCGAAAACAATGCCGACCTGTCGAAACTCCTCGCGATGCCTTCGCACCCAAACCTCTTCCCCCAGGTCAATCGTCCTCATCTTCGGTCTTGTTGATCACCTCCGGGCTAATAGTACTGATTATCTTCCGTCTTTAATGGATTTCATCTCGGTTCTACAAGTCGAGGTAGTCCTGCACCCGCAACTCTTTAAGTCCAGGAATGCTGGCCTTTTGGTAACGCTCTCGCCTGCTCAATGTCTTGGTTGCATCCAAACCAAGTTTTGCTGTCAATGCCAGTTCGGGGCAAGATGGGTCGAGTTCGTTGCCTTTCGCGCCCTCAATGATCACCAAATCGCGATCTGCCTGAAAACGCGTAGCAACAGCCCACTCAACATCCCGCATGTCGAAAGGATTTATATCTTCGTCGACAACTATCACCAGCTTGATGTCCCGCACACTGCAGAAGGTAGCCAGAATAGCATCCTTCGCATCACCCTCGTGCTGCTTTTCTAGCGAGACCACCACGTGAAACTTACCACACCCGCCAGGAGTAATATTAACCGCCCTCACCCCTGGCACGTACGACCTGACAGTTTCTAGGACAACCGGTTCGTAGGGAATAGATAATAACAAATGATGCTCCGGAGAAAACGTTAGAAGATCCTGGTATATCGGCTCCCTACGGTGCATCATGGCTACTACTTCCATCACTGGGTTCATCCACGTTTCGCCGTAGCAGCCCGTAAACTCCGCAAATGGCCCCTCTTTTTCACGCTTTCCGGGAAGTATTTTTCCTTCCAAAACGATCTCGGCATCGCTTGGAACCCAAATGTCTACGGAATCGCACTTTGTAATGTGGTATGGCACCCCTCGCAATCCCCCGGCAATGGCAAGTTCATCCATGCCCAGCGGGACTTTGGATCCCCAGGTAGCTCCCGCCAATCTCAGAGCAGTATCGCTTCCGATTACCACCGCGACGTCCAGTGGGCGTCCTTCCGCCTCTGCCTCCCGGAATATCTGGTACAGGTGCCGGGGCTGTATAAGTAACCTGAGTTCGTTTGGCCCCGCCACCTGCAGCCGATGGTACGACACATTACGAATACCCCGTTGTGGCACTTCAACTATGACCAGCCCAGATGTTATGTAGGGTCCGGCATCCTTCTCATAATGGACCGGTACGGGCAAGTCCTTGGTGAGATCAAATCCACCCTTTTTGATTACCTCCCTAATTGGCCCGTCAGAAACCTTTATCGGTGGAACTGGACACTCCAAAGCCTTTTTAAACTTTTCTGTCAGTTCAAAGGGGTTTACACCCAGACAGGCTGCGATGCATTCCCTGCTAAAATCGGTATTAACCACTAACGGCATAGTACTATCTTTCACGTTCTCAAAAAGCAGGGCAGGCCCGTTCTCCAATTTCTTTGCAAGAGCGGATATTTCAAAAACCGGACTTACCTCACGCTTTACTCTTCTTAACCAACCTCTGCTTTCGAGATATTTGATTTGCTCTCTAAATCCCACTACGGCTTCGGACATTACAAGATCACTCCCTATTCCTAAACATGACAAAGGGATAACAAACTCCGCAGAACCCGTTCATCCAGGCCAGGTTTTGAAATATGATTTCTGAATTGTGGTTTCAATTATTTCTACATCCGACATGTGTCTTCCTGCACACGAAATGGTTTATCGGTTAAAAATTGCTTGAAAGTACCTTTCTGCCTGTATACGAAATGGTTTGTGGCTTAGAAATTGTTTGAAAGTACCTCTTTTACTCTAGCCCCAATTTTCATGTATGCCCCGAACATAAATATCCTGGGCCTTTCGTTTTGGCGGATGTCCTAGCAGGTTTAGGAGCAGGAGAAATTTTGCTCAGACAGCGGTCTGCAGAATCCGGATCTAAAGGTCGACATGGACCGGATCAAGTGGGCGATTTGACCGGATTACGCGCCCGGCGGAGGGCCACCTTACACTCCCGGTATCTCGTGGCAGCGGCATCCAAAGAACGGATTCAAAGCCCTCGGGACACGGGGGCAGGTAGGGCTAAACGCGCCGGTACGGGAGGTGAACCGTAAAAGTGGTGCCGCGTCCGGGTTCACTATCAACGTTGATAGATCCACCATGGGCTTCGGCAATCCAGCGGCAAATGGCAAGACCCAATCCCGTCCCGCCGGTGTCGCTGGAGCGAGCCTTGTCCACCCTGTAGAAGCGCTCGAAAACGTGCTCCTGATGTTCCTTGGGAATACCAATACCGGTATCTGTCACCTGAAGCTCGAGGGCGTTTTCTTTCTGGCGGGCCGAAATCGTCACCCGGCCGCCGGTAGGGGTGTACTTAATGGCGTTATCCACCAGATTCACGAGTAATTGAACGAGCTTGCTCTGGTCACCGTAAAGCTCGAGCGGTTTCCCGCACAAGACAGTAGTAAGTTCAACTCCCTTGCTCGCGGCCATCTGTCCCATTTCCTCGGCCACAATCTCCACCAATTGGCTTACGTCCACGGTCTCTTTTTGCAACACTTCCTGCCCGCTATCACTCCGGGCCAAAAACAGCAACTGACGCACCAGGCGGCTCATCCGTTCCGCCTGCTGGTGGATTACCTCCAGGGCATCCTTGTACTCCTCGACGGAATGGTTCTTACTCAAAGCCTCCTCGGCCTGTGCCCGGATGATTGCAATCGGCGTCCGCAGCTCGTGGGAAGCGTCGGCCGTAAACTGCTGTTGCCTCTTGAAATTTCGCTCAAGCTGATCGAGCATTTCGTCGAATGTGGCGGCCAGACGCCCCAATTCGTCATTCGTACCCGGTCCTCCCACACGTTCCGATAAATTGCCTCTACTTATGGTCCTGGCCGTGTTGGTAATGGCGTCGATAGGCGAAAGCGCTTTCCGCGCCAGAAAATACCCCCCGCCGCTGGCGCCCAGGATGGTCAAGGGAACGGCCAGCAGCAGGATGGTGATGAGTCTTTCGCGGGTACGCTCCTCGGTCTCGAGCGAGCGGACCAGACGTAACCACCCCAATACCTCCTCCCCTTCCTGTACCCTGGAGGTCGATACCAGCCAGTCTCCACTCTTCTCTTTTTGAATGAAGCACCCGATGGTGGGAGTGATTTGGGCCGGTAGGAGGTCTTTCAGCCACGCACCGTCGACCTTACGCCCGCTCGTGTCGTAGAAAGCGGCTAGGGTTCCGGTTGCCGTAATCTCCTGAATCTCCGGCAGGCGAATCCGACCGTTTTCCGCTTCGACTTCCGCCAAAAGCTGCGCCGCCTGCGCCTTTAAGAGTGCATCGGCCTGCCGATACATGCTTTGTCGCAAGTTCCAAACCAAAAGCGTGCTGAAACCGACGAGAACGACTGTCAGGATCAGCACATACCATAACGTAAGGCGCAGTTTAACGGTTAAAAACCCATTACGTATGTTAAAGGACCGGCCGCTCATCATTCGGGTGGCAACGTATCGGTCGTTCATCATTCGGGCACCCTCAATCGGTAGCCCTGGCCACGGACCGTCTCAATCAACTTCGGGCTGAAATCCTGGTCGATTTTTCGGCGCAGGTAGCGGATGTAGACATCCACGATGTTGGAAGCTCCGCTGAAATCGTAGTCCCACACGTGCTCTTCTATCTGTGTCCGGCTTACGACCAGACCAGAGTTGTACATCAAGTATTCGAGAACGGCATACTCCTTTGCAGTAAGGAATATGCGGCGGCCGGCCCGAGTTACACTCCTGGTGGCGGGGTTTACTTCCAAATCGCCGACTTTCAGCACAGTATTCTGAGGCAGACCTTTACGCCGCAATAGTGCCCTAATCCTCGCCAACAGCTCCTCGAAGGAGAACGGCTTCGTCAAGTAGTCGTCGGCGCCCGCGTCCAAGCCGGCGACTTTATCTTTCAAGCCGTCTCGGGCGGTGAGGATCAAGACCAGCGTCTTGTTCCCACGTCGTCTGAGCTCGCGAAGCACGTTCATCCCATCCCGCACGGGAAGCATCAAGTCCAAGATGAGGACGTCGTATTCCACCGCATCCGCAAAACCGATCGCCTCTTCACCGTCAAAGGCGAGGTCGACGGCGTAGCCTTCCTGTCTCAGCCTTTTCGCTATGGCGTCAGCCAAGCCGCGTTCGTCTTCGATCAGGAGAATGCGCATTTATGCTTGCACCCTACTTTTTACGCTCTATCTTTCTTCTTGCTCGGTTGCTTTTTTGTTTCCGGAACTCGAAGCGTTAGCCCTGCGGGAACAGATCTCAAGGATCAGCACCGTTTGAATCTCCCCAAGAACCACAAAAAGAAGGTGAAAACCGGTCTAGAGAGCGGTCCCGCCGAAAGGGACCGCTCCTTCTCGACCGGGTTGGCTTTCGGCTTACTCCTCTACTTCAACCTGCTCTTCGATTTGGTCGTGGTCTTCTTCTTGTCCCGCTTTTTCTGCCTCGTCGTCTTTGGCGTCCTTTTCGGCTTCGTCATCTTGAGCGTCTTTTTCGGCCGCCAGAATCTGACCGTTTCCGGCGTCCACTTTCACTTCGAGCTGCTGGCCGCTTTTATCCTGGAGCTCTAATTCGTAGACGAGGTAACCATTCTCGTTGCCAAGTTGCACCTGACCTACTTTGGCACCCGGGTAAGCGAGGAGGGCTTCAGCTTTTGCCTGATCGACACCGATCCTTGCCTTCTCGGCCAACCTGGCCGCCTCGACCTGTTCATTCTCCTTTTGTCCTGCGATATCCTCCCCATCTTGGCCTAGGAAAATGGAACCTTTTAGTTGGGGTGACTCTTCGTTTGCCCGGTCCGACTGGGCGGTTGCCTGACTTTGTACGCCTGCCTGCGCTGCCGGCCCGCGATATAGCGAATAACCGCCGCTTACCACCAAGGCAGCCAGCACCAACATCCCGGTCACTTTTAGCAGTCTTCGTACTCTCATGTCGTATCCTCCTCCTTTTCGATCTGAGCCGGCCGGCTCTTCTGGTTAGATTATGGTCCGCGTACATTAAAGGAGGATTAGAAATGAGGTGGACCCGTCAGCCGGAAAAACGCTGAAAGGGCAAGGCCAAGATGCCTACGATCAAAAACCGCTGATTAGAGGGGCGTGATGGACCTGGCGGCAGAAGGCTCCATGCCACGCAAACGGCGGTCTCAACCGCCTTATCTCTTCGCTCAGCACGGCCACCCGCACCCCCGATACCGTCAGATCCACCCGTACCGGCAAGTCGTATACTTTGCTCAGGATGCGCGTTCTCCCCCGCTCAATTCTGAGAATGGCTGCTCTGCGAGGTAACCGATGCCCAACGCCTCCATGACGCCTCGTGCCGCTTTTCGGTGCTCAGTGCTCGGCGCGCCGAAGGTCGGTAGTCTCGGACTTACCCCATTAAAGTCACTTCAACGGCGCGGAACGGCATCAACGAACCCGTGCTCTGCGGCACCACCGCCATCCTCAACGCGAGGTCTTTCCGGGTCATTCTGGAAACCTCCCGCCCCTCGAGCAGTACCCTTCCGCGCATAGGTTTCTGCCATTACTCCCTGGTTATAATCTAGAATAGTAATCGCGTACAGGTTCAGGGTCGGGACGTACTGGACTGACCGAGTAAACGGTTTCCTGCCGCTACTTTCCTGTTTCCTGCCGCTACTTTCCTTACGATAAACTCAAGAAGATTCAGGGTATGGCCGAATATCATAATATATCGTTCCAGCCACATACGTGGACCGACGGGCTCGGACTGGCCTATAACCTACATCTTTGCGCAGCCAGCCCTTCTTGCGGATATTTTGAGTATCCTTACGATCCTCCGTACTTCGGCCTTGAAAGCTTTTATCGCCTACTCGCCGAACCTATAAAGGTTGACGCTGACGGAGAGGTCGAGGTACCGTCTAAGCCAGGCGTAGGATACGATCTTAACGAAGATGCGATAGAATTCTATACCGTAAGCTGACCCAATTACGCCTTACACGGAGATCGACTTATGGACGAGAACCGGACCGCGAAACCTCAGGCACCCAAAGAGAATCTCGCAGGGTTATACCTTCCAAGCGAAAGGATCACCGAGGAAACCGTCTCACGGAGCTGGCGCATATACCTCTTGGTCATATGGTTCTCTCAACTCCTGGCGATGCTTGGGTTTTATGCCTGCACCCCTTTCCTCCCCTACTTCATCAGGGAGCTGGGCATAACTGAAGAGCGCCAGATCACACTCTGGTCCTCTGTGTTGGTGGCAGCCCCGTCAATGCTTCTCGCCATATTTTCGCCCGTCTGGGGTTGGCTCTCGGACTTACATGGCAGGAAGCCCACCGTGTGGAGAACCATGCTCGGGGGTGCCGTGACGGTATTCTTGATAGGCAGATGCGTTTCGGTCCGTCAGCTTCTCGCCCTGAGACTCGTGCAGGGTGCCATAACCGGTACCATACCCGCATGCATAGCCCTTGTAGCTAGCACGGTCCCCAAGGCCCACCTTCCCTCTGCCCTCGGTTTTCTCCAAATGTCGGTATTTGCCGGAACGTCCTTCGGTCCTATAGTCGGTGGCATCGCCGCGGACAGGTGGGGCTTCAGGAGGTCTTTCACTCTGGCATCAGCCGCTCTCCTCACCGGTGCCTTGTTGGTGATGTTTTTCGTGAGGGAAGAGTTCGAGAGACCGACGTCCGCCCAAAAAGGCTCTGGGATGATCTCTAACCTGAGGGATCTTCTATCGAACAGGAGTCTCTTCCTCATGAGTCTTGTGGTCTTTGCTGCCCAGTTCTCGACGAACGCTCAGATCCCGGTCCTACCCCAACTGGTGGAAAAGATTGAAGGAGTGGGGCTGGGATCTGTTTCAACTACGGCCGGGGGGTTGATGGCCGCAACGGGCATCTCGGCAGCCGTTTCATCGGCGCTCATGGGACCTTTAGGCAATGGCCGCAGGACACTGACTCTGCTTGTAGCCATGGTGATCTTGAGCGCCCTGGTCCACATGCTGCATGCCGCAGTGCATGACCTGACTCATCTTTATGCGTTGAGAGTGCTCGCAGGAATAGCAGCCGGCGGGATGTTCCCTCTTTCGAACTCTCTACTAGCTAAATGCACTGCGCCCGACGCAAGGGGTACGGTATACGGAGTTTCCTCGGCGGCCTCATATCTCGGGAACTTCGCGGGACCGTTGGTCGCGGGCATTGTAGGCTTCACCTTTGGGCTAAGGTCGGTATTCATCGCAATTGGTCTACTATTCCTCCTCGTGGCCTTGGCGCTCCTACAGTTAAAGCACGCGGACATCCCTTATCAGACAATAGCTTCTAAGAGTCGGTTATGATGCAATCGGCTGAGCACGGGAAGGAAGCATGCCTCTCTGCAACGGGTTCGTTTCCGTTTTGCTTATACGCCCTCTAGTACTGGGGTTGTACCCGCACGGCCGCGAATCGACTCCGGGGAGCACCCTTTTCTTCTTCCCGCCGGGCAACCGTACGCCATGCCTCTTTTGGAAGTCCCTTTGCCATCTCGGCCACACTTTTGGTCCCGGGCAGTTCGCGCGCAC
>DUSP01000078.1 GCA_012842575.1 Clostridia bacterium | reverse complement strand
TAATTTACTACAAGCGGCGATTAACCGTAGCACACGAAAAGTTTTTGGCCGACTTATCCCCAGCCCTAAGGGCGGGGCCTGCGGCGGCCGTTTCGCGGTCATTTCCAAGTAATTAAACGGAAACCCGCGATGAGAAGCACCACGCCGATCATCCTCGGCCAGGTTACTTTGACCACAGGTATTCCCAGTATACCAAAATGATCGAGGACCAACCCAGTAATCAGTTGCCCGGTAATCATGGCGGTGAGACTGGCAAGCGACCCCAGCACTGGTACTGTCTTTGCCATAGAAGCCACCACGGCCGCACCCAAAACTCCGCCCGTGAAGAGATACCATGGAACGCGTCCGATGACGTGAAGGCCCATGCTGCCGAGGGAAGCCGAAGCCAGTGCGAGCGTCAGCGTACCGACGCCAAACGAGATCATAGCCGCCTGCACCGGCCCTGCATATTTGCCCAGATTACCGTTTATTACTCCCTGAACAGCAAAGCAACCCCCTGTGAGCAGCAGCACGGACAGCCACAAAGTTTTCGTCATTTGACCATACACCTCCGCCCATCCTTTCGTTACGTTAAGTTACGCTTTTGTTACCACTTTTTTACCTCATTCGACAACGATGTTACTTCAAACGAGTAACTTCGGGTTGAAAACTACGTCCAACGCATGGTAAGTTTGTAAAGGCTAGCCAAGGAAGCCAAGGAAATGCTCTGCCGGCAATTCGGCACGGCGAAGTAGATTCGCCAAGGGCCGACGTAAAACTCTCCGAGGTGATGTATAGATCATGCGTAATTCACCAAAGACCCATTCCAACCCGAAGCCGACGCGATCAGCCGTCAGGAGACGGATTGCCCTTAAATTCGCTCTGACCATTTTGTTAACCCTGATACTGGCTTCGCTGTCTCTACCACCGTCTTTGCCGTTCACCGCACCTTTTGTCGCAGGCGGCCATGTCTGGCATTGCCTCGGCAACGCCTCCGGTCTTTATTGGAAAGAAATCGGTCGGGCCCATGCTCAAGGCGCCACCGACTTCACCGACCTCCGCGGTCATTGGGCCGAGCCCTTCGTAAGGTCACTCTACATGGGAGGTATACTCGATATACCGGAAGACGGCCGGTTCCGGCCCGACGAGCCGGTCACACGACTGGACTTTACGGTTTGGATCGCCAAGTCTCTCGAATTGAGCAAGGAAGAACCGGGTCCTACGGAGGAACCCCCGTTCAAAGACATGGACTCCATCCCCGACGAAGCCAAGGGCTACATCCTTGCCGCCCTGAAGGAGGGGATCATAACCGGGTACCCCGATAAAACATTCAGACCCCTGGCGAATATCAACAGGGCGGAAATGGGAGTCATATTCGGCCGCGGTCTCATCAAGATGGGCGTGACGCCCGAACCTCGGTACTTCAAGACTTTCGCCGACGGAGACAAGATACCCTCTTGGGCCCAAGACGCATCCGCCGCGATAAAGCAGCATATTATACTGGGACGGCCCGGTAAGCCCCTCGCCTTATATGCGCCGTTCGACACGACCACCAGGGCCGAGGCCGTCACGATGATAGAGCGATTCCTGAACGCCAGGTTCGAGCTCTTGCCATGGATTCCGAAGCCTCCGGTGAGACCTATGCCAAAAGGGAAACTCGCAGTAGTTTATTACGCGAACACCGATGACGCTTACCAGTCGCTGGTTTCCAACGGCGATCACATCGACATGGTCATTTACACCTCTTATTTCATCGGGCAGGACGGCAACCTCTACGGATACGACAGCCCGAGGACCCTCAAGTGGGGGCAGGACCACGACAAACCCGTCATCGCCATGTTCGGCAACCATAACCTCGATTTGAACCACAAGATACTCAGCGATGAACAGGTCCAAAGCCAAGCCATACAGTCCATCAAGAACTTGATGGCTAGAGGTTATTCAGGTATCAACCTCGACTTCGAATGGGTTCCCGCGGGGGATCGCGAATTGTTCAGCCGCTTTGTGGCACGCCTGGTCGCCGAATTGAAGCCCGAGGGCTACCTGGTTACCCTTTCCCTACCGGCAAAGACAAAGGAAAACCTCACGAGCAACTGGGTCGGAGCCTTTGATTACCAAAGGTTGGGGCAACTCGCGGATTACATCGCCATAATGACTTATGATCAGCACTGGAAGGGAGGCCCTCCAGGCCCCATAGGCGACCTCGCCTGGATGGAGAGCGTCATGAATTACGCCTTGACCAATATACCGCCGAGCAAGCTCCTCCTCGGGATACCTGCTTACGGTTACGACTGGCCCCTCGTAGCCGGCCAAAACGCCAGGGCTCTCACTGCGAGGAACGCCGAAAATCTGGCGAGACAAATGGGCAAGACGCCCGTACTAGACCCTTCGTCGGGAGAAAGCTGGTTCGAGTACACCGATTCCCAGGGGATCAAGCGAAAAGTCTACTACAATACGGCCAAGTCCATGGAGTATAAGCTCGAGCTCGTTCATAAACTGAACCTCGCCGGAATGGCAATGTGGCGGCTGGGGTATGAGACCCCCGACTTCTGGAGGTCCATCCCGATGACCTTGCGGAGGTAGCGACCAAGCGCGATCCGGAATGCATGCGGCGCCGGCCGGGTTTGGGCTGGCGCCGCTCTGTCATGAGTTTGGGCGCTCATCGATGGCGATCGGAGTGGTCTTTGCTGTCCTTCGTCCTCAACGGATTCGTAAGCTTGAGCCGTGACTTCGCCAGTTGGCACGCAATTAATGAGGTCAGGTTTCAATATCCCTCGTCCTTTGAAACGACGTTCAAAAGCGGTCTCCCGTCGAGGAACCTCCTCAGGTTCTCGCAGAATAGCTCGGTGGCCGTCTCCATGTAGGCTTCAAATGTCCCCGCTACGTGGGGCGTCAGTATGACGTTGGGTAACGAGTATAGCTTGCTGTCAGAGGGAAGCGGTTCCGTCGAAAAGACGTCCAAGGCCGCCCCCCTGATGATACCGTTTTCCAAAGCGAAAATCAGCGCCTCCTCGTCTACTACGGCCCCCCTCGCGACGTTGATGAGTACCGCACTCCGTTTCATACGCTTGAGTTCGTATTCTCCTATTAGTCCCGTGGTTTCCCTCGTCAACGGGAGAGTCACCGCCACGTAGTCCGACAATTCGAGCAGTTGCAGGAGCCCGTCCTTGCCGTAGAACAGGTCATCTACGTGTGCTGGAGGCGTGTCGACGGCCTTTCGCTTCAAGGCGACCACGCGCATGTCGAAGGCTTTGGCTTTTTTGGCCACCTCTTTCCCGATTCCTCCGATACCGAGGATTCCCATGGTCTTTCCGGAGAGACCGGGCAGTCCGGGCGCCCTATCCCATATACCCGAGGCTTGATTTCTCAGGTAAATATGAAGGTTTCTCGCAAACACGAGGGCAAAGGCCATGACGTGTTCGGCCACCGTGGAAGCATGCATGCCCCTCGCATTGGTCAAAATGATGTCGCTTTCGACCAGTTCCGGGAAGAGGATTCTCTCAATGCCCGCGCTCGAAGTCTGGATCCATTTGAGCCTCTTCGCACGGCGCAGCGCTTCGCGGGTCACCCTGGCGCCAAAAAGGATGTCCGCGCTTTCTATGACATCTTTCACCCCTTGGCGATCGGCCGCTACGATCAGGTCTATTCGAGGGTCAACGCTCCTGATTTTGTTTATCAGGCGCTCGTCCAAGTCATGGGTGGTGATCACGGTCACCTTCTCCATGCGGCTTCCCCCTTCACCGCTCACCGTGGATATCATAAATGTGCCATATAAATGTACCATGATGTGCCATATAAGCGTACCATCAACATCAGCATATCGCCTGAATGCACCATCAATATAGCATCGTAATTGCATTTGATAGCGAGTTACAAGGCATGTTCGTGAGTGATTACAGGCTAAAACGTAATCGTCTTTCGATATAATCTCCTGTATCTTTCGGCGTGCCCTAAGACTTTTATTACGAATTCCCTGGTTTCCGGATATGGTATATCTTTTACTCCTTTTTCGGTGCCGTCCCAATCGCCCTGGGCAAGCCATTCACGAACGCGAGTCGCCCCGCTATTGTATGCAGCCAGCGCTAGGACCCTTGAGCCGTCAAACTCCCGGTAAAGCCGCGCCAAATACCACGTACCTATACGCAGATTGACCTCGGGTTCGAAGAGATGGTCGGGATCGAATCCTTTCATACCCAGGATTTCCGCCGCCCAGTAGCCCGTTTCGGGCATCACCTGCATGAGCCCCCTCGCTCCCTTCGAAGAAACGGCCCATCTATCGTAGCCGCTTTCCACCCTCACGACGGCTGCAAGGAGAAACGGATCAAGCCCGTACTCTCTTGCGTACGTTTCCACGGTTCGGACGTGAAAGAGGGGGTAATACGCTCTCCAAAACACGCTTTCCGCCAGTAAAAGCAGGGCCATTATCCCTAGGGTGGCGTATATCCACGAACGCCTCTGCCCGCGCAAGGCCGCTCGTCGCCGATGTCTCAGGGTATGTCCCTGATGCCTCAAAGCATATTGAATCATGTTCACTCCCCGACACCTGATATGTTACGACCTTACTAGCCGACACCCGATGTCTTGCGAGTGCCCCCTGTTACGAGTTCGCCGTTGCCTCAAGACCTTTTCGAGGTTACAAGGGGCGGTGGGAGTCATCGATGCCTATCCTATTACGAGTTCGCCCCAGGCCCTAAGACCTTCTCGAGGGCCCTGAGCACCTGCCGCCTGGTATCTTCGAGCGTTCCGTCGTTGTTTATCACAACGTCCGCATATTTTACCTTCTCCTTTAGGTCCATTTGGGAATGTATCCGAGAGACGGCCTCGTCGCGGGTGAGGCCATCCCTGACCATAGCGCGCCGTATTTGAAGGTCTTCCGGGGCATAGACCACCCATACATAGTCCACGAGGGAAGTCAACCCGGTTTCGATGAGGAGCGGAGCGTCGAGGACGATCAAATCGTAACCGGAATTCATCGCCCCTTGAAGTTTCTCTTTGATTATCTTGATGATATGAGGGTGAGTGATACGCTCAAGTTCTCTGAGTCGCGCCTCATCAGAAAACACGATACGACCCAGCCGCTTTCGGTCAACAATCCCCTCGGAGTCGAATACATCCTCGCCGAAAGCTTCCTTCACTTGGCGCCAAGCAGGAGTACCGACGGACAGGACCTCTCTTGCCGTTTCGTCCGCGTCCACGACGAAGGCACCGAAGTCCTGCAATATTCTCGTAACTACCGACTTACCGCTGGCGTATCCTCCCGTTATACCGATTACGACCACGCAAGAAACGCTCCTCCTTCGCCGTCTACCTAGGAAAGGCCCTCATGACGGAGGCGACACCCAACGCCATAATCAGTATACCAGGTAAAGCGGGATGAAAAAGACCCTTTTTCGGCAGTCTCCATTTAGAACCCAACGACCCGAAGATCGTTCCCATACTCAGTGCCGCAAACATGCCAAGACCCACGGCAAACGGCAGGATTGCCAGGCATAGGCCCGTAAGACCGGCCCCAACTCCAGCGCCAAGAGCATCCAAGGCCAGGGCGACGCCCAGGAGGAGAGACTCAAAGGAGTTGATGGATCCTGAGTTGTCGATGTCCGCGGCCTCCGGGTCCTGCAAGACCCGTAAGAAGGCGCTCGACGGGGGCCCACCGGTCGTGCGCGAAGAATTCTCATGGCGGCGCGAACCCTTCAGTACGGTGATAAGCCCTATGGCGATCAGGATCGTGCCGCCAGCGATCTTTTCAACCCTCGGCGCTAGATAGGAGGAGGTCATTGCTCCCAGCAGCACGGCACTTACCATGACAAAACCCGAAATCACGCTTACTAAGACACGAACGCCTATGGATAAGGTGATCCCTCTTGTCCCATAGGCGTACCCTACAAGGGCCCCGTCTACACTGAGCGCTACGACTAAGGAAAGCACGTATACGACACCGAACAAAGCACCTCACCTCTCGACCGGAGCAAACCTGGGTGTGTTGACTTATATCTTTTTGCGTCTGTTTTTGTGTCTCTTTGAGACCCGCTTTCGGCCTCCCCAGTCACTCTATTGGTGCGAGATCGTATCGGTGCTTGTCCGCGCATTCACACGCGAGAGGGTTTATGAGAACGAATCTCTTGCTGGAATATAGGGGGATCCACCTGGCTCCGGTGACGGCGATCCTATCCGCCAAGGCATAACGCTTCGCGCGGATTTCGGGGCACACTCGCGGCAAGCGCGTTGCAAAAGGTAGTCCAGGTACCCGTTCTCGAGGCGGACGCAGTTATGCGGGCTATTGGAAGCGCAGAGTTCACCTACGTACAGGCATGGTCTTTCACTCTTTTGGTTTCTTCACCTCTCCTCCTCCATATCATACCAACTGGCCCCCGATTTTAGATCCACTTTGAGCGGAACATTCAGGTCGAAGACGCCTTCCATTTCCTTCCTAACCAGTTCTTTGACGGCGTCCATTTCGGCTATGGGAACGTCAAAGATGAGTTCGTCGTGGACTTGGAGTATCATCTTGGAACCGAATCCGCCCTCGCGGAGGCGCTTGAAAATCCGCACCATAGCGAGTTTGATGATGTCCGCCGCGCTTCCTTGGATAGGGGTGTTGATGGCGGTTCTTTCGGCGAGCTTCCTCAGGGCGACGTTTCGCGAATGGATGTCGGGGATGGGTCTACGTCTGTTCAGGATGGTCGTAGCATAACCAGTGGCCCTTGCCTTGACCAGCGCTAGATCCACATAGTCTTTTACGCCCTTGTACCTGTTGAAGTAATTCTCTATGTATCTGGCGGCTTCCGACTTGGAGACCCCGATGTCCCTTGACAGGCCAAAGTCGCTCATTCCGTACACTATCCCGAAATTGACGGCCTTCGCCCTGCTACGCATCTCGGGCGTGACTTCCTCCGGTGGGACTCCGAAGACCTCCGAAGCAGTGCGCCGATGGATGTCCTCTCCCGCTTTGAAGGCCTCGGTGAGGACGGGATCTCCAGACACATGAGCCAAAACCCTCAGTTCTATCTGAGAGTAATCGCCGGCTAAAAGACGATTCTCGGGCGTCGAGGGTATGAATACCCTCCTGATCCTCCTACCCAATTCCAAACGAATGGGTATGTTTTGGAGATTCGGTTCCGTACTGGAAATTCGGCCCGTGGCCGTAATGGTCTGGTTGAAGGTGCTATGGATCTTGTTGGTTTTCCGATGCATGACATCCCGAAGCCCGTCGATGTACGTCCCCTTGAGCTTCATCAACTGACGGTGCTCGAGCAGTGAAACTGCGATGTCATGGTGCGCCGCTAAGACCTCGAGCACTTCGGCATCGGTCGAGTACCCCGTTTTGGTGCGCTTGACTACGGGCAGTTTCAGTCTCTCGAAGAGAACCTCGCTCAACTGCTTCGTGGAGTTGATGTTGAATTCGAGACCCGCCATCCGGTAAATGGCGGCTGCCACCTCGGCCAGCCGGCTTCCGATTTCCTTTCCCATCTCGTCGAGGACGGTTGGCTCGACGCGTACGCCCGTGTTTTCCATGTCGGCCAAGACGCCCATGAGCGGAAGTTCCACTTCATAAAACAGAAAGTCCATCCCTGAATCGGCGATGCGATCGGTCATCACCTTTCTGAGTGCCGCCACGGCATCCGCTCTTTTCTCCATCAACCAGGCCTGCTTGCCCGGAGGGAGCGTCTCGAAGACGACATTCCCGGGGCGATAACGCCGCGCGGACTTGCGCGCGCTCGGGGCAGGGCCGCCATCGACGTCCGACTCCCTCTCTCCCGCGGGTTTTAGGGCAAGGGTCTCGAGGTCGGGGATCTCCACATCCAGGTGTTCGCGTGCCAGATCCTCCAGCCGGTAGCCTGACCTGGTCGGATCGAGTAGGTATCCCGCTATCTCAGCGTCAAAGGCCGCAAAGGACAACGGGTCGACCGGCACTCCTTCATGAAGTAGAAATACCAAAGCGGGTTTGAGGGCATATCCCGTCACCGGATGCCACTTTGAGGTCGTGACGCACGCCCCGGACCTCTCCCAATCTTTTGGACCAACTTTTAGACCAAGCGAGCCCGCGAGGAATTCGAGGAAGTTCTCTCGACACCGGGCATCGAGGGCGGGGCCGTGAACATAATAAGAGCGGAGCCAATGGGAGCCATCGCGCACCCCGAGGAATACCCCCGATGGACTCGCGGTAATGCCTCCTCCTTCCATATGGAACAAGGCGATTAGATCTGTCCCGTCCCGCTCGGAGGCCCCCTCGGCGGCCGCCTTATCCAACACCGCTCTTATGTTCCTCGACGCCTCGACCACCGCCGCGCGATCCCAGGCTTCTACGACCAACGCCGCTTCAGGTCGCTCCATGATGGTTTCTCCGAGGCGCACGTACTCTCCGCCCTCTCCCTCTTCGTCACCGCGGAACAGTTCGCCGGCCTCGGACGTGCCCGGACCAGGCGCACCTTTGGATAGCCCGGCCACCTTTCCCATGAGGCTACGGAATTCTAACTCTTTGAACAGCTGAAGAAGTGCATCGCGATCGGGATCTCCCCTACGGCACTCCTCCCAGTCCACGTCGATGGGAATGGAAGTATCCACCGTGGCCAGTCTCTTCGACAGCACCGCCTGTTCCTCGTAAGCCTCCAGGGCTTCGCGCAATCGTTTTTCCGTGAGCTCCGCCTTCCTTTCGAGGAGAGCCTCGAGATTCCCGAACTCGCGGATGAGTCTTACCGCCGTCTTCTCCCCTATACCGGGGACCCCCGGAATGTTATCGCTTGAGTCGCCCATAAGCCCCTTCAGGTCGGGGATTCGCTCGGGAGGGATGCCGTAGCGTTCGAACACCTTCCCCTCGTCGTATTCTTCCATCTCGCTTATGCCCTTTTTGGTGATCAGGGTCCTGATCCGAGGCGAGACAAGCTGCACGGCGTCCCGATCACCGGTCACGATGATCACTTCAAACCCGTCCGCTTCGGCCCGCTTCGCTAAGGTGGCTATCAAATCGTCCGCTTCGTATCCCTCAAGTTCGAATATGGGAACCCTCAGGGCCTCGAGTACCTCTTTCACGAGGGGTATTTGCGACCTTAGGGGGTCCGGCATCCCGGTTCGATGCGCTTTATATCCCTCGTACTCGACGTGCCTGAACGTGGGCGCGCTCTTGTCAAAAGCGACGGCCATATGGGACGGGTTTCTCTCGTCGAGGAGCCTGAAGAGCATATTGGCGAATCCGTAAACCGCATTGGTGGGTTGACCTTTAGAAGTGGTAAACGGGGGTAAAGCAAAAAAGGCCCGGTTCACGAGGCTATTGCCGTCGACCAATAGGAACAGGCCCTTGGTCGAAGGGCGAGGCTTTCGGGGCTTTGCTTCTCGGTCCGTTATCTCGGTCATTCACTCATTCGCTTTCCTTGATCTTTCTTGGCTTCGACTTCGACGCACGGATCACGAACCATAGAACGGCCACCAATATCAGAACCGGCACAGCGCCCGACAAGAAAACGATGATCCTGGCGCATAGTTCCCACATCTTCCAGAGGGTATCCATAAACGAAGCCACCATCCTGGTAAAGAGCGTGGGCCTCATCATACCGCCGAGACCTTCGCTGTACTCCCTTACCGTCACCACCACCGTCGAGAGTCTCGCCAGGCTATCAAGATTTGACATCTGGGCGGTAAGGCTTTCTATCTCGGTTCGGACGCGCGAGAGTTCGTTTTCGATCCGCAGCATCTCGTCCACGGTTTTGGCCTGGGCGAGTATTCCGAGTAACCTATCTTCCTGTATGTGAAGGGCATCGACCCTGGCATTCAGATCTATGAACTGTGAAGTGACGTCCCTGCCCCCGATGGTTTCCGATCTGACCTCGCCGAGCGCTCTTACGGCGTTAACCGCTTTACTGAAAGAGTCCTCAGGTATTCGGAGCACAAACCGCCCACCCCGCCTTTGGCCAGGTTGTCGCCGGGCGGCGTCGAGGTCCTTCGCCTTCTCGCCGGGCATAACGGGAGCACCGGCATCCGGTTCGTACCCTTTTTCGGAAAACCCGGGCAACACTATATCCTGGTCTTGACCCTCAAGCCACACCGAAGACTCTTCCACATATCCGCCATTGCTCTCCGCGATCACGACGAGTTCCCTCTGAGCATCGCCGAATTTCCCCGGCGCGACTACTATCTCGAGATCCGCCTGCTTGATGATCTTTCGCTCGACCCGCATGACGACGTCGGAATCCCCGCCGCCCATACCCGCCGCAGGCAATGCCATCTCCTTAGACATACGCTCAGGAGGCATCTCTGAGGTTTTAGCCCCGGCCCCAGGTTCGAGTCCTCTGACGTCGGCCATGGCCCTTATCTGCTCCGAGGCAGGTGCCATTTCATCCGACTTTGCCCGAAGGCCTTGCTCTCCCTCCCCGGCAGCATCGGCTCCGCCCCGGCCGCTCACAGCGGGGGCCTGGGCGGCCGATTCCATTTGTTGGCCCCCGTACATGGCAGTATCGGCCTTGGGGACCCCCTGGGGCCCAAAACGACCTCCCATGAACCCCAGATAAAAAGCGAGTACTACTGCGGCTGCAATTGCCACGCCCTTATACGGGCTTCGGGAAAAGGCGCGGTAGGCGATTCGGACGGTTCCATAGACTTTAGGCCACGCTTTCGCAAGGCGCACCTTTATCGCCCTTTCTTGGCCCTTCACTCCCCTTTGGCCGGACGTAGCCTTCAAGCGTTCGAGGAGGCGCTCATGGAACCCTGAAGGAAGGTCCACTTCGGGAAGGGATCTGGCTGCGTCGACGACGATTCGAAGACCCTGAAGCTCGGATCTACACCTCTCGCAGGTTACCAAGTGTTTTTCGAAATCCTCGGTATCTCCTGGGGTGAGTTCTTCGTCAATATACGCGGACATCAACTCCGAAGCTTGCTCGCAGTTCACAACCCTTCCCCCCTCTCGAACCCGCTGTCTGTCTCGTCGTTCACCTCGAAGTCCGAATCCCCCGTACCGGGAGACTTCCTAGCCCTTGAGACGACCTCGGAGGGCAAATGTTCCCCTGACAATATGGCGTTTTTTAGGGCATTACGCGCACGGTGGATACGCGACTTAACGGTACCCAAGGAGGCACCGGTAAGATCCGCTATTTCTTCATACGAAAGTCCTTGGATGTCTCTTAGGGTGATTGCAAGACGATGTTCCGGAGACAGAGAGAGAATCGACCTTTCGATGTCCCGAAGCAGTTCTTTTCGCGTGAGGATCTGTTCGGGCGTTTCCGCCTGTGACGGAAGTTCACGCAGGATTTCACCATCCGATAGACTGAGAGGCGCATCAAGCGGAAGTATTTTACTTCTCTTTCTCCTCCTCAATTCGTCAAGGCAGATATTGGCGGCTATGCGATATAGCCACGTCGAAAAGCTCGATGTGCCCCTGAAAGACTCCAAAGAAAAGAAGGCCTTGGTGAAGGCCTCTTGAGATGCATCAAAGGCGTCTTCGGTATTTCCCAACATTCTATAGGCCATGTTATATATCTTTTTCTCATGGGTCCGGACGAGGGCCCCGAAGGCGTCCACGTCGCCCCGGCGAGCCCGCGCCACAAGGTCCGCCTCGTGCGACACGTCCTGTGGGACGGCTTTGATCTTTGAGGCTTCATTTTTTGACGTATCGCATCCGGAAGAACTCTTTTCGGGAGGCTTTCCACCGTCAGGAAGCAATCAGCGCAGCCCCTTTCTTCATAAGAACCCTGGTTACGGCTATTCTCCTCCATTGGCCAAAGTCCTTCTATGTAGGCTCAAGGTAAATAGCGCTGCACGACAAGCCTTCGCGTGCCGCCGACAGAGAGCGGCACCATAGGGTAAGCGTACGGGAGGGGAGGAATGGGGATCGATCAGAGCCATGGCTTCGCTTCGTCTTAGCTACTGTGGTGTGAGCCGTTCGCCCTCGGATATTCCTTTTCGCAATTGAAACAAATTGCCAAAGCCGACGTCGCAAAAACAGGGGAAAACATGGTTAATAGGAACAGACATAAACGAAAAACCATGATAGGATACTTCTGTGAGTGCAGTTACGGGTAGTCGTAGCTGATACGGGCGCAAGCGGTGACGCCTGACTGGGTGACGCCAAACCGCAGGGACAGCCGTCTATGACGGCGTTGGTACTGACGCCCGGCCATGTTACCCAGGGCCTTGATCATAGAACCGGAGGGAGTTGAACACTCAAAATGTCCGACCCAAACACCGCACCCACGGCCGCACCTCTCACCACCGACGCCACGGCGTACCCGTCTTCTCCGACTCCTCCCGACATACGACGCCACCTGATCATCGATAATCTCTCCCGCCGAATCCCTCCGAGGCACCGGGTTTCATTCCTCGTCGCCCT
>DUSP01000012.1 GCA_012842575.1 Clostridia bacterium | reverse complement strand
ATCGAAGCCCATAAGCCCCCGCCGGCCCGCGAAACCCAATTTCGCCCGAGTCTCCCCTTACCGGCTGTCTGACGCCCAGCGACTACGACCGTGCCTTCGGGTTCGCCGCCCTCGGCCATTTCTTTCGCAACATCGTTGGTCGAAGTGACCGTATGGAATCGCACTATTCTCTTGCCAATAAGAATCGCCATGGACTAGGTGTTTCGACGAACGGAACGACCATTCCTTCGCATGTGTGCGCGATTCTGCTCCTCCCCGGGTAGCAAACCGGACGTGTGCGGTACCCCCATTCCCGCAGCGCGCGAGGCGCATAAGGCCAGCCCCTGTTCGGCCGGTTGGGATCGTAGTTGTAGGATACGTAAATTTCGGGATACGTAAAAGGTGCCAAGAGCCCAGAGAAAGGAGAATCCATTACATTAATAGAATTACCCATTTGGTTTGATGGTACTTAACTGCCCGGTCTTTTGTCGTACGTGCCTTCAAGCCGGGCAAATATGATTAGCCGGATAAATATGACCTACAATTGCCGAGGGAAGGGGAAAAACGATGGCATTGAGCAATGAGGATCTCATAAAGATGTGCCGCCAGATGGTTTACGTGAGGAAGTTCGAGGAGCACATCGAGGAAGAGTTTAAAGCCGGGAATATCCCGGGGTGGTGTCACCTGGGCATCGGCCAAGAAGCCATACAGGTCGCCTGCCATTGGGCTCTCCGCAAAGACGACTATTACTTCTACGATCACCGCAATAAGGTGATGACACTAATCGCCGGAACGGACCCCAAGGCCGTCATGGCCGAGTGTTTCGGAAAGAAGACGGGGATTTGCAAAGGAAAAGGCGGTGAAATGCACATCGCCGACAAAAGCGTCGGCAACATGGGGAACAACGAAATTCAAGGGGCTAACCTGGCGATCTCTCTGGGAACGGCTGTTGCATCCCAGATAAGGGGTACAGATCAGGTAACCGCCGTGTTCTTCGGCGACGGCACGACCGGGCGGGGCGAGTTTCACGAGGGTCTGAACCTGGCCGCCGTTTGGAAGCTCCCCATCGTCTATTGCTGCGCTAATAACCTGTACGCCATATCCACGCCCCACCGAGAGGCCCACGCGGTGGAAGATATAGCAGACCTGGCGAGAGCGTATGGCATTCCGGCGGAAGTCGTCGACGGAAACGACGCCGTAGCCGTCTACGAGGCGATGACCAGGGCGGTCCAACATGTCCGATCGAAGAAAGGCCCGTACTTCCTAGAATTCAAGACTTACAGGTGGCAGGGCCACTTCGTCGGCGACCCGGCCGCCAACAGGCCTGAAGAAGAAGTAGCATACTGGAAGGCACGTTGTCCCATCAAGCGAATGAAGGAACGGCTCATCAGCGAAGGGATCATGAGCGAGGCGGACTTCGAGCGTATGAGCGAAGAGGTCGAACAAGAAATCCACGAGCTCATAAAGTATGCCCACGAAAGTCCCGAACCCTCATTGGAAGAAGCCGTAGAAGATGTTTACTATGGCTTGGAGGTGGCCGCCAGATGAGAACCATATCCATGCTGGAAGCGATAAATGAAGCCCTTCACCAGGAAATGGAGAGGGACGAAACGGTATTCGTATTCGGTGAGGATGTAGCAAGACAAGGTGGCGATTTCGGAGCCACGCGGGGGCTCTGGAAGAGATTCGGTGACAAGAGGGTCAAGGATACCCCGCTTTCGGAAGCCGCTATAGCCGGCATCGCCAACGGCGCCGCGATGGCCGGATTGCGCCCGGTTGCGGAAATCATGTTCGGAGACTTCATGACCGAGTGCTACGACCAGATCGTAAACCACGCCGCCAAGGCGCGGTACATGTACGCAGGTCAGTTCAAGATGCCCCTTGTCATCAGAACAGCGGTGGGCGCAGGCATGCGCGCGGGGCCGCAACACTCCCAAAGCATCGAGTCATGGTTCGTAAATGTTCCCGGCCTTTTCATAGTGGCGCCGTCAACGCCTTACGACGCCAAGGGGCTCCTCATCTCTTCGATCCGGGACGATAATCCGGTGCTCTTCCTCGAACACAAGATGCTTTACAATTTCAAGGGAGAGGTGCCCGAAGAACCGTACACCATACCCATCGGTAAAGGTGAAATAAAGCGGCCGGGTAAGGACGTAAGCGTGATCGCATACATGAAGACCGTGCACCAAGCGCTCGAAGCTGCGGCAATCCTTGACAATGAGGGCATTAGCGCCGAAGTCGTAGATCTGAGGACCATCATTCCCTACGACAGGCAAATCATACTCGATTCGGTCTCAAAGACCAAGCGTGCCGTAGTGGTCCACGAAGCCCCCAAGACAGGTGGGTTCGGAGCCGAAATCTCAAGTTTCATTCACGAGCAGATGTTCTACGACCTCGAAGCACCGGTCGTAAGGGTGGCTGCGCTCGATTGCCCCGTGCCCTTCAATCCGAGGCTCGAAGACTACGTGGTTCCGAGCACTGCCGACATAGTGAAGGCAGTCAAGTCGCTGTTTTAGAAAATCGGGGGAGTGCGAGGGGGCAGTAATCCCACTCAATTTATTGAGGGGATACACGGACCCCCTCGCCCTATTATTTACATCCTCTCCTTCATATGATTTTCACTCGCTCAGGCCGAGGTCGTGTCGTACTTCCGCTGCCTTGATCCGTAGCGCCCTCATACATTCCTCACCCGCGTTCCCCGCATCACGTGCTGTTACATGCGCCAACACCGTGCAGATAGGAGAGTCCGCGGGGATAACCTCCCCGGGGAACGGCACGTCTCTTATTCCCCTGGCAAGCCATCGTTCTGGGACATCGTCGGGAACGGTCACTTCCTTCGTGGCATAGACGATGGCCTTTCCGGCCGCCCGTGGCTGGTGGTAATAGGGTGGCAGTCCTTTGTCGTATGAGGGTGATACATGCTTTCCGGCCCCCCATAGCCGGTGGCCGCCCGTCCCGTCCGTCCGATCTGGGGTACCTTCCCCATAAGGAAACGCCCATTCAAACTCTCTTCTCGGCAACGAAAGATCTCCGCCGTCATCGACGTCTTCGCCGTCATCGACGCCTAGAGCCCGTAAATGGATCTCTATCAACGGCAACGTGGGGGTTTGGAAAGCCTCAAGCAGTTCCATTGACGCAGAGTATCTCGGATTGATTTCGAGGAACCATATTCCTTCGTCTTTCAGGATGAAATCGATGCAGTTCAACCCCTTCAGTCCCAAATCGACGGTAAGCCCCGCGCACAGCCGCTTGATCTTCTCCGCGGCCGAACCCATCGGCACATCCAGCGGGATTATGTTACCGCAGTACGCGAACCGCCGGCCCCCAAAATCCGCATCACCGATGAGTTGACGCGACACTCCGAGCACCTCGGTGTGGCGGCCGTCGGCGACGAACACGGCTGAGCAACTGATGCCCTCAATGTACTCCTGAATTACGTAGGCGGGGGCTTCACGACTATCCTTTACGCCGCTTTCGCCGAGACCACCGTCGGTGGCGACATCGCTTCCATCTGGAACCGCTTTGATACCGCTTCCGCCGGCCGAAAAGGTCGGCTTCAGAAGCCAGCGGCGGCAGGATTTTTGCCTGGAGTCTCGAATGGAATGGATACTGCGGCAAGGCCCGCCCTCGGACACGGCAAAGGTCTCGGGGACATATGCTCCATGCCGCGCCGCCAGAGGCAAAATCACATCTGGGTTTCTTGAGGCCCTTAATACATCAGGGTCGTTACCCAATATGGCGACACCTTGCTCTTTTAACCATTCCAGTAGGCCCGGCCGGTTCTCTATGCCGGAGTTATATATCACCCCGTCAAACCGACCAAATCTGGATGTCAGTTCCTCTATGGTTTTCTTCAGGTCGGTCTCGGAAAATCCCCTGCCGAAATCCTTCGCCAGCGAGAAGTTCTGAACGGACGTCTTTTGATCCATGTCGCCGAAAAAGTCCAGAAATACAAACCGATCCTTCGACCAAATCCTTGACCGCCGTATCGCATCCGCCAAAGGCCTGGTACAGTAACCCAATACCAATAGACGACTGAAAGCTCCGAAATTCCCCGGCAACGGTTTCAACCCTTTTCTCTCCCGTAGCGTCCGAGAGCGGCGTCTACCACCAACCCGGCTACATCCAGTCCTGTCGCTTCAGTAAGAGCGCGGAATCCGGGAATCCCGTTGACCTCGCTCACAAACAGGCCGCCATCGGAGGCAGGTAAGATATCTATGCCGAGATACAGTCCGCCGAAGGCAGAGGCGACGGTCTTTCCAATAGCCTCGATCTCCGCATCCGGTCTTATTGGGAAAGACCTGGCGCCTCCCGCCACGTTTGTCTTCCACGAGCCGCTATCCGACTTCCTCACCATCGCCGCAACCACTTCTCCTTCCACAACAAAGGCCCTTATGTCCTCCGAACCGTGCGGAATGAACTTCTGTACGTAGTAGACGTACCTGCCCAGCTCAAGCGCGGCAAAGACGCGCAGGGCGACATCACGGTCGGTAATCCGGCACATCCCTTTGCCCCTTGAACCGAATAACGGCTTGACCACTACGTCGCCCCAACGTTCAAAGGCCTCTAGGGCCTCTGCGCTCCTCTCCGTGACGACGGTAGGAGGTGTTTTTAGGCCACATCTTTCGAGGGTGAGCGAGGCATAACACTTATCTACGGTACGCTCAATCGTCTTCGGGTGGTTTACGACGAAGGTGCCCCTCTCCGCGAGGGCCCACAGCCTGTCCATTCTGTAGACTACTTGCTCGAGCGACCCGCCCGGTAACGCTCTGACGAACAATATATCGCATTGGGATAAGGTCTCTTCGTGCCGGGAAACGTCGTCCTCGGCATCATCGCTTTCCTCAAGGCCAATGCGTGTAAGAAACCGCTTCGGGTTAAACCTAGCCGGCTTTATACCTCGCTTAGAGAGCGCTTCACATAGCACCCGCTCGTGCCACGAGTCGTCGCTGGATAGAATCCCTACAGTAAGCTCGTCCGATCGCTTGTCCAACACCGTACTCTCCTAGTCCCTCACTCGGCCTTGGCTGTACCTTTGCCCCGGGCGCACGACGACCCCAAGAGGCGAGTTTTCGAAGAAAGAAGCGCCGGCAATGGCCTCGCTACGCCTCACTGACAGGATGTTGCCCCGAGGAGCACCGCTTTCACTCTTCCCGACAATCTCGCTATCCCTCGCCGTCAGGAGTTTTACTGACCGGTATCAGCAGTTCCCCTTTTCCGAAGTAAGTCGTATCCCCACTGTATCTTCGGTATTCCCCTCGAGCGAACTCGTCCGTGACGGGCATCCCGAAACTCGCCAGATACTTGAAGAGTAGCCCAAAATACGGAGATCGGAGACGGCAGTCGTATTCGAAAGTGTCAAGGAGGTCCCCCTCCCAGGGCCCGAGCAACACAACACTGCCCCGCTTCAGGCCAGCCCCCGGGTATAACCCCGAACCGCCGAAAAGTACCACCGTTCCGGCGATCATTTCCGCTCCGGCGAAGTCTCCCGCTTTACCACCGACGGCGATCAAGCCCCGTCGCATCCTCGCCCCGGTCATGTGGCCCGTATTTCCATGTACTATTATCGTCCCTCTGTTACAGCCAAACCTTGACCCGGGGTACGTGGATCCTACCATGTGACCCGCATTTCCGTGGATATGGATGAGGCCTCCCTGCATCTCGGCCCCCAACCAATCTCCACAGTCGCCTCGAACTGTGATGATCCCGCCCCTCATCCGCGCCCCAAGATGCATCCCGGCGTTACCGTCTAGAATAATGGACCCGCCGGTCATGCCCGCCCCAATCCATTTGACCTTGGAGACGTCGCCGACTACGTAGACTTCTTCGGAATACCCCCCCTTAACTTCGAAAAAGTCTCCAAGAGTAAGCCTCTCGCGGCCATGCCAGACCTCCTGTCTCCGTATCTCGTCCGCAGAGAGATTCGCCATCAATTCCGGCCGGATACATTCCGCCTCTATAGGTATTGCATCCGGCGACCCCTTCCATTCGAGCTCTATCACCCGAACACCCCCGCCGACAATACGACAATTGACATGACGGTATAGTAATTCTCTCTTATCTTAAAGAAGCCCTACAAGAACATCATAATAGGGGAGGAGGAGGAGGAGGAGGAAATGCTTGGAAAGTCGAATTGTTCTACAAAGCTGGGGGTTTGGTTCTCGCAGTGTGAGCGTTATGCTCTGTTTATGAAAACGCGGATACGTATATCAATACAAATCATACAGCGATGTCTAGAATTCGGAATATCCCTGAAAGAAGACTGAGACACGCTGCACCAAATAATAAAAAATAAGAAATACGGACCTCACTTTTCTGCATACAGAGGAGGAAGTGTTGTGAATACCGAGGCTGATCACGTGAGTATATACACCATAGGATACGAAGGTCTGGAAATCGGGGCCTTCATAGATAAACTGAAAAAGCAAGGCATTGAGATGTTACTCGATATAAGAGAAATAGCCATTAGTCGTAAATCCGGTTTTTCAAAACGATGTCTCGCGGACGCATTAAGACAGAATGGTATAGAATACAAACATATTCCCGCATTGGGCAGTCCGTCCGAAATTCGTCGTTACCTAAAAAGCACAGGAGACTTTATAAAGTTTTACGAGGGTTACATGAATCACCTGAAAGGCCACTACTCCGAATTATTGCTCATTGAGGACCTAATAGAGACTCGCAGATGCTGCCTGCTTTGCTACGAAAAAAAGCCGGAAATCTGCCACAGACAACTAATTGCCCGGGAACTTCAAAACCTAAGTAAGAATACGAAAGTTGAGGTGGTGCACCTTTGAATCTAATCACCCCCGGCTGGGAGGAAAAGGAGGTACTGATAACAGTTAAGGCATACCCAAATCCCAGAGTGGTTTGAAGAGATGTTTTCGCCTAGTAGGGATTCCTACTTCTACGTCGGCAACACAAGGAAATACCCCAATAGCTTCATTATTCTGGGCGTATTCTGGCCTCCCAAGTGAACGCTACGGAGAAAATGGAGCGAAACAAAAAACAGGCGGAGGAGGGTTGCCCCCCGCCCCCCGCCTTATCGAAGCCATCGCCCCGTGGCGCAAACCTTTTACTCATATTTCGATAGAATCCTCGTATCTTCTCGTACTTAGCGGTTCAGCGCGGTGAGCAAACCTTTCACTCGTATTTCGATAGAATCCCCGGCAGATCCGCCGGCTTAAGTTTGGCATACACTTCTCCATCTATCATCATGACCGGAGACAGTCCACAGCATCCCATACACCTTGCGACTTCCAGCGAGAACCTCCGGTCCGGTGTCGTACGCCCCACCGCGACTCCCAAATCGTTCTCAAGTCGCTCCACGAGATCCGCAGCGCCTTTCACGTAACACGCAGTTCCCATACAGACCTGGATCCTGTGACGCCCCACGGGTTCCAAGGTGAAAAAGGCGTAGAAAGTCGAGACTCCGAACACTTTGCTCATGGGCAAGCCGAGCTTCCTGGCCACATACCTCTGAACGTCTTCGGGGAGAAATCCGAAGAGCTTTTGAGCTGTATGCAACACCTGGATCAAGCCACTCGGCGAACCCTTGTACTTCTCTATTACGGTATCCAGTTCCCCAAAGCGCGGGTCCTCCATCGAGGCACACGCACACGTTCCTTCGGTTTTGAATTGATCCATGGCTTCCACTTCAAAGGCACCCCCGTAAAGATTGCTCCGTCAGGCCGGGCCCACCCTAGTAACGTTCCCTCGCGGTGTAGTGGGTGTGCAAGAGCTCGTGCGACTTGCCGGACCCGGGCTTTCCCAGGTAGTGTTGATACAACCACTGGACCGTCGGGTTCTGGTGAGACTTCCTGAGTCTCTTTCCGCGGTCTTCACGGTACAGAGCCTCGGCCCTCTTGTGCGGTGCTTCCGGGTCCGCACTCCTCGGCTGGCCGCCTCCACCTACACACCCGTT
>DUSP01000045.1 GCA_012842575.1 Clostridia bacterium | reverse complement strand
TCGACGGAGTCGCTTTGAGCCGATGCGAGTTTCTCGGCCCGACCCACGCAACCAATCCGCCAGATACGAGTACGTCCACCTCCTCAATCTTTGAGGTAACGACGTTGACTAGGCGCGCGTTTTGAATGATCACATCCGGCGCTCTTTCCCTTGAGGCTACAGCCATACTCGACAAAAGGTCCGGTCTGCTGGAACAATGGTTCGGTCTGCTGGAACAATGGTTCAGATACTTATTGCCATTCTTATCCATGCTGCCATTGGCCGAATTGGCTTTCAAGTGCTCCCCTCCTATCAGAATAGATATCGGTGAAGTACAAGGCTGCTCGCATAGGGGGTCCGGCGCCACGAGGTCCGTCTCCTCGTCGCCATGAAACGTCATAAACATCTGCAAGTTTGGCAAGAGACCCTCGTCATCGACAGACTCTTCTTATCGACAAAAAGCGCCATGAACCCAAACCATAATGTACCCCAACGACATGACTTGTGTAAACGAGGAGTTTGAGCGAGGTTTTAAGTGCACTTTGGAATGTGACGAATTAAAGCGTCTTAACGCGCACGAGATCGCGCGAGTCGGTTTTAAGTGTACTTTGGAATGTGACGAATCCGGAGGCAGCATAACGATTGGGTCTGGCTGGTAAGCTTTAAGCGGACTTTGGAATGTGACGAATAAGGGATTTTGCCGCACCCCTCAAGAACCTTCAAGACCAGAGAACGAAACCGAACTGGGAAAAGTGTCTGTCAAAGCAAAGACGGTCCTGATTCCCAAACGTTCCATGACGGCGAAAGTCGTAGCGTCAGTATAAGAGAAATCCTTGTCTACGTAGCTTATAATTATTTTCCGGGCCCGCCTCCCGTCTTCCGCTGTCACTCTCTCCACAGGCCAACACAACCCGTCTAGCCATGATCGTGCAAGCGCATGACCCAATTTCGCCAAGATGAGAGCATGGGTTTCGGCGACGATGAAATTCGTAAGGACGGGAAGCCTAGGTTACAATGTGATCAGAGCTGCGCGGGATGATCACAAAGGACTTTTTTGTCAACTTCGGAGGAGCCGTACCAACCTCTTGGTACAGGGCCTTGTCGCGGGCATTACCACCAACGCCGTTGCCGCATTCGGCGAGGAACTCGGCTGGCGAGGGTTTCTCCAAAGGGAATTCGGCCTTATGGGGCTCGGGTTTTGGCGGTCATCCGCTCTCGTAGGATTCATCTGGGGTATCTGGCATGCGCCTCTCATCCTTCAAGGACACAACTACCCCCGGCATCCTGCCGCCGGCGTGTTCATGATGATAATAGGCGCCTTATTGATGTTGCCAATTCTCGGCTACATCAGATTGAAGGCGAAATCGGTTATCGCGGCAGCAGTCTTCCACAGGACCTTTAACGGCACTTACGCGTTGTCGATCATGACTATCAAGGGTGGTAACGATCTGCTCACCGGCACTTTGGGGCTGGCAGGATTCGTATCCCTGGCAGCGGTCAATCTCGCATTGTTATTGTGCGACCGCTTCTTCGCCAAGGAACCCGACGCCGGAAAGCCGGCGGATGCCTCGAACGAGACCTGAGAGTCGAACATTTAGGTGAACGCGTCAGTATTTGCGGCGTACTATCGATACTCCCGAGTAATCCAATATCCCTCCCAAGGGAACGAAGGGTTTCTTGATGGTCACCCGTACCTCTTTGATGCGTTCGTCCTTAAGTACCTCTTCAGCAACCCTGTGGGCTATCCGCTGAAGGGTCTTATGCTGTTCGCCGCCCACGACCTTATTTGCACACTCAAAGAGATAGCTATAGCTGGCTCCCTTTGAAATGTCGTCCGTGAGACAAACTTCGGTCGCATCCGTAACCGCCTCTAGATCGACGATGAAGCGCTGCCCGTACTTGTTCTCTTCGGGGAAGACTCCGTGCCTCGCCCAAATAGTAAGTCCCTTAATCATGATGATATCCCCGTCCGTCATGTTCCGAGAGCTCCTTTCGTTACTCCTTCGCTGCGTTAAAAGTTATCTTTTGGCGCCCGCCACCGTAATGCCTCTATTGGCTGTAGAGTATCATGCACAGTACTGAGCATCAATAGGCCGTGTGCGGATTGCGTGTTGGGCACGCGACCCTGTGGCATCATGCGCAGTGCTGAGCATCAATAGGGTTTCTTATCAATGCTATGGTTAAGCAGCGATCCCATACTCGCTGACGTAACTTAAACTTAAACTTAAGTAGTCGATTTCTCGCACGGCCTACAATCCTATAATCTCAGTAGGAACACGACATTTGTTGGCGTAATATTCTATAGGCGTACATGAGCATAGACTTATATAAAGCGGTGCATGTCCACGGAACGACGGCCGGGGTGTCCTGATTAAATGCGCAATCCAAGTCACGTCCAGTTTCATTCCCCTTACCTCCATTTATTTGAACGGGCCAGGGCGGCAGGGCGTTTGATGGTCGCCAGTCTCGCCCCTTCCTACCCGGCGGCTTTCGACGTGTCAGAGCCTCTATCGGTGATTTCGGCGTTGAGGGCCATAGGATTCTCGATTGTGGAGGAAACGGTGTCGGTCATGGAGGAAGTCGTTAAGATACGACTTCAAGCCATTGGGGACAGCAATCCGCGTTCGCTGCCATTATTGTCTAGTTCTTGCTCGCGCGTAACGGGGCTTATCAAGGAGCGTTATCCTCAACTTGAGGAACGCCTGGTCCCGCGCCTTTCTCCGATGTCCCTCCACGTACGTTCTCTTAAAGAGCGCTACGGTAATGATTGCGTGGTGGTTTTCATCGGGCCCTGCACTCATAAAAGAAGCGAAGCGGAGCGCGTGGCAGCGACCGGCGGCACACCACCCGATCTAGTTTTAACCTTTGACGACCTTGGAATGTACTTCAGAAAACTTGGTTTCCATCTCGCCTCTTTCCTCCCAAGTGAACCTGACGGAGAAACACCCGATTGGGCCAGAGCTTCAGTTTTAGTGGACAGCCTCTCCGGTTGGAACCAAGTCATTGAAACTCTAGCAAACGTAGAATCCGCGGCATCAGGGCACGATCACGGTTTGGGATCTTTTATCGAGATGCTCGCTTGCGAGGGCGGATGCCTATCAGGCGATGGAATGGGGAGTTCGCTTACCCTACCATTGCAAGAAAGGCAAGGTAAGATCATCTCGTATTTCAAGTCTATGTTTCAGTGTCCATTGCGGAGTCCATTATAAAAAGGGCAACCCGCTGTTGCAGCTCCCGGCAACGGGAAGCTCTACACCATTGCGGAGTCCATTATAAAAAGGGCAACGCGAGTGGGGTGTAATTCCGCTCAATTCATTTCATTGGGGGCTCACTTGCCCGCTCCTTCTCGAGCGTCAGCAGTGCGTAAGCCAGAGCATAGCAGTGCGTAAGCAAGTGTTAACCAGGAGGTATCTCTATGGCGATTAGCGTAAAAGTGAGACTTTTTGGCCCTTTTTACGAGATGTGTGGAAACCGTCGAGAGATAACCCTCGATCTCATCGAGCCAGCTAACGTTGACACCTTGCTCTCGGCGATGCTTCAGCGGTACCCTGATCTTCGCAATCTTTTAGGAGATGAAAAACAAAGAAAGTTCACCCTGGTCATGGTAAACAACAAGAGAGCCGATCTGGATCAGCCGGTGGCAGACGGCGACGAAATATGCCTGTTCTCCGCGGTCATGGGTGGTCAAATGCTATGAACCCTCCAGGGCAGCATGGCCGGCATCGCCTTTGCGGCCACCAGTCATGGGTGGTCAAATGCTGTGAACCCTCTTATGAGTCGATCGCACACCGATGAGCTTTATCGTGTCATG
>DUSP01000081.1 GCA_012842575.1 Clostridia bacterium | reverse complement strand
TCGAGAGCGACCTCACCTTCATAGGTCTCGTGGGGATGATTGACCCGCCGAGGCCCGAGGCGACGGAAGCGGTGAAGGTGTGCAAAGGCGCCGGCATCATCCCCGTCATGATCACCGGAGACCACCCGGAGACCGCCGTGGCCATCGCCTCCGAGGTGGGGATATACGACCGCACGCGCCACAAGGCGCTTTCGGGGCGTGACCTCGACAACCTCTCCGACGACGACCTCGAGAAGGTGGCCTACGACACTCGGGTGTACGCCAGGGTCTCGCCCGGCCACAAGATGCGCATAGTGGACGCCTTAAAGAGGCGCGGCCACGTGGTGGCCATGACGGGGGACGGGGTAAACGACGCTCCGGCCTTAAAGAGGGCGGATATCGGGGTCGCCATGGGTATCACCGGCACCGACGTTGCGAAAGAGACCGCCGACATGATCCTCACCGACGACAACTTCTCGAGCATCGTGGCCGCGGTGGAGCAGGGGAGGATCATATACGCCAACATAAGGAAGTTCGTTTACTACCTCCTCTCGGTGAACATAGGGGAGATCCTCATCATATTCGCTGCCATGGTGGCGGGTATGCCGGTTCCCTTGAAGCCCGTTCATCTTTTGTGGCTGAACTTGGTCACCGACTCCTTTCCCGCCCTGGCCATCGGGATGGAGAAGGGAGACCCCGACATAATGCGAAGGCCCCCCAGAAAACCCGGGGAGCCCATTATAACCGCGTCGAGGTGGGTGGGGATCGCGGTTCAAAGCGCCCTGATAGCCGTGGCGACGCTCGGGGTGTTCTGGTATACGCTACACGCCGTTTTAGGCCCCATCGCCGCGGAAGTCTGTTTCCCGTGGGCGGACGCCGACTGGATACCCTCCGGGATCGCGCACATCTTGGGGTCTTCCGGAGACGTGATGAGCGACACCGTTGCCATGAAGATCCGTGCCAGGCTCGAGACCTTCCCGGGACTTGCCTACGCCCGAACGGTCACCCTCACCACCCTCGTTCTGGCCGAGCTCCTGAGGGCGTTTTCGGCCCGCTCGGACATGTACCCGATATATAAAATCGGGTTTACGACAAACCGATACATGCTCTATGCGACAGGGGCCTCCTTCGGGTTGATGCTCCTCGTGATGTACACGCCCCCGCTTGCCCTCCTCTTTTCCTTCGTGCCGCTTAAGGGGAGCGACTGGCTCATAGTGATACCGTTCGCGCTCATACCGGCGGCAGGATCCGAAGCGGCGAAGATCATAAGGCAAGGCTTTGGCCGCCATAGCCTTCAATAGCCTCTCGTGCTCCCTTAACTCTGCCGGAGCACTACTGAGTACTAAGTGTACCGGCAAGCGCTGGCAAGCACCGAACCGCCTGGCTGTAAAGAATCAGCAAATCCATTCTCAGCAAGTCACTTGTCGAGGACCAACAGTCTTACCCCTCGATGACCTCTTGTAGTCTGGCGAGTACGCGCTCTTTGATGGCTTTCGCTTCTTTCAGAGAGGTGTCCAGTTCATCTTGTATCGCTTTTATTGCGGCCTCATCGATTGGACCCTGATCGGACGCAAGATCGGCTACAGTTTGATCGGCGCCACCGGGACCTCGCCGTTTCAGAGCCTCTGCAGTTTCCGCGTTCGACATGAGTTTCTTCAAACCCGCCAGATTTATCTTCACGTTAAAGGCTGCACCGAGGAGGGCAGCTTCACCCAAAAGGGCGGCCACGGTCGAGTCGGTGATGGCGTTAGGGTTTCCTTTTAGCGCAGCCGTTTCGGCTTGCCTCATGACTTCGAGCGCATTGCGGAGCGTATCGAGGGGGACCCGTGCAGCGCCGAAAAGGGCTTTCCCTATAGCCAGGCATCTGGCGCTTTTTTGTGCTTCGGTTTCCTTGGGGAGGGCGTATGCCTTCATTACGTCGAGGAATGCCTCCACGTCCCGGTCAAATAGGGCCAACGACTTCCCTTTTACATCCATTGCACCCGTCAAGGTCCGGTTCATGTCGGCTTCTACATCGGCGAACTTGCGACGGCCGATGGTGAGTCGGGAAACCATTTCGACCAGGGCGGAAGCAAAAGCTACGGAAAGCGCCGCTACGCTTCCACCCCCCGGTGCAGGATCGTCAGACGCCACCCATTCCAGGACTTCGCGTAACGTCTTCTCTTCAATGGTCTTTCTCTCGCTGGGCTTTATGCCGGTACAGCCGCTTTCAGACGACATAGCAGTTGACCTCCTGACTGTGATAGTGGTTGTTCCCTTGATTGTGGGTTGTTCCTTTGGTTATCACCGGACGGTTATCGCCGAGTTCCTATTTTAGTAGGCAAAGGCTTTCAACCACGGCGATTTGCGATATGGTTTCTTGGCTATTGGGTCAGTGATCATTTGGGCAAAGGCTTTCGACCACGGCACCGATGAGGTCCAGGACAAAATCCCGGTAATCCGATACCTTTGGGCGTTGGTCTTGACCCGGGGCTAAGGCCGGATCAGGGTACGAACCCCAGCCCGGCACCGACGCATCATGAGCCCTCAAGACATCCCTTAACTGTCCAACCGCATCTTCATCTTCTTGGGTGCCCACTTGTACTCCTCCCGTCCAAACGGGCGCCCTAAGCCCGGTAACTCCCAGCATGGAAACGATACGTGCCACGGTAGGCGCTATCAGTTCCCTGAGGCTCGTAGGTCGGTGATAAAAAGCGGGCGCCAATGGGACGATTCTGGCTCCCATACGGGCGAGTCTCAACATATTCTCAAGATGCGATGCATTGAGAGGAGCCTCTCGCGGAACTATGACAAGCGGGCGGCACTCCTTGAGGGTGACGTCGGCGCACCTCAACAGCAGGTTGGGCGCGAGCCCGTTGGCGAGCATGCCGAGGGTATTCATGGAACAAGGCACTATTGCCATGGATGCCACGGGATAGGTCCCGCTTGCCACGGGAGAGAACAGGTCCGAGACGTCATGTCTTTTCACGCCCTCTCCAATTTGATCGGCACCGATGCCGCATTCGTATCGAAGGACCTTCTCGCCGGTCTCCGAAACGATTAGGTGCACTTCGACTCCCATCTTGAGGAGCACGCGAATGGCACATACCCCGTAGACGGACCCGCTTGCCCCCGTGATACCGATGATGACCCGGGTAGGTATCGGCTTCTTCGCTCCGGTCATTCCAGTTTGATCCGTTTCCAATCACCCTTCCTGTAGCGCCGGTAAATGAGAATTGCCTGGAACCCGACTCCGGCCACTATGATGATCCATGCAACGGGTAGGGGATAACCTAAAACCCTGACGGCCAAGAACATAAGGGGTACCCTGAAACCCCATGATGCCACCGCGGCGATGTAGAACGGCCCTTTGGTATCCCCCGCCCCTTTCAGTGCCGCCGACAGCGTGTCGGCCACCGCGAGTAATGGCTGTTCCAGCGCGGCCAGCATGAGACAAGGAATGCCTCGAGCAATAACGCCGGCCTCATCGGTGAACAGGCGAAGTATCGGACCTGGAAAGGCGGCCAAAAGCACCCCGGTTAACGACATGAGCATCAACGACAATCGCACCGTTTCTTTGGTATCTTCTTCCGCGCGACGTATGTTTCCCTCTCCCAGACGTTGTCCTACCAGGACGGTCGATGCCACCGCAAATCCGTACCCCGGCATAAATGAAAGGGACTCAGCGACTATTACTACTTGGTGGGCTGCAAATGCGACGGTTCCGAGGGTGGTGAGGAAAACCATATTAACGGTCCTCGCGCCGTCGACCAAGAACGCCTCCAGGCCCGCCGGGACACTTAACCGTGCGATGAGGCCCATCAGGCCGAAATCCGGACTGAAGATCCGAGTGAACCTGAGGCCTGGCCTTGCGATATTCCCCGGGCCGTAGGTATTATAGGCATTACTGGCATTACCGTTCTCTTTCCTCAGAACGGCCACCAAGGACAAGCAAAAACGGACTATTATGGATCCCGCCGACGCATATGCGGCGCCTGAGACCCCCAAAGCGGGGAACCCCAGCCGGCCGAAGATCAAAGCGTAGTCTCCAACGACATTCAAGGCATTACCTATCGCCGCAATATAGAGGGGTGTACGGGTATCTCCCCAACCTCTCAATACGCCACTTGCCGCGTAACCCGCTATCCAAGGCGCAGTTGAAAGGGATATGACCCTGATATAGACGGTGCCCGACATTTCCACTACGCTTTCGGCGCCCGACAACCGGAAGAACCATGGGCTTGAATACCATACACCTGCCCAGACGACCAAGCCGATCACGAAGGCCATCCCTAGGGCCTGTTCTCCGGCCTTTCTTGCCCGGTCGAAGTTTGCTGCTCCGACATATCTTGCGACGACGATCGTAGTCCCTATGCCTATGGATCCGAATACCCACGTTACGGTCCAGTAGAACTGCCCGCCCAACCCCACTGCGCTCAAGGCAGCTGCGCCCAGGCGTCCTACCATGGCCGTGTCTACGATCCAGACGAGCATGTAGAAGGCCATTTCGAGTATTGCGGGCCAGGCAAGGCGTAATATGGTACGCCGGCGGTCACGAAGTTCGTCGCTCTTTTTATCTTCTTCGGTCATGAATGGATTTCCTTTTCCTGCGAATTTCACGGAGTACTTTGGGCCTGCTGTGCGTGCCAAATGCAGGGAAAGCCGCCTTGTGGGCACAATATCCATAGGCACTTTAGCATAATTGACGCTCCGTGGGAAGTGTTGAGCGGCTAAAGCATTCCCATAGCGCCGTGAGCGAAACTCGTCGTTAGCCATCGTTAACTAAAAAGGTGGACAGCACCGCTTTACCAGTGGACCAGGCCGCTCGTCGTTAACTATCGTTAACTAAAAAGCTGATAAAACCACCGTCCACCAAACCGCCGAGGGTGGCTCGTCGTCAACTATCGGTAACTAAAAGGAGGTTGTCTCGTACGATGACCAAGCGCAGTAAAACCCAGCCCCGCGGGTTCAAAGACGGAACAGCCGGCGTCCGTCAATCCGGTCGGGAACAGGGTGGAGCGCCCACTTCACATTCAACGGAAAGTGCGGAGGATCACGAATCGGTAAGGGGAAGCCATGAGGGCGGCGCCTTTAATGTGGTCAGTGTCGATAGCCCCGACGACATGGACCAATACTTGGACGAAGGGCTTCCCGACACGGTTTCTTCGGTAGCCACGGAGAGCCCCGACGACTCCGGGTTCGAAGGCGACGGCATTAAGGGCAGGATCCGAAGAAGACCACGTAAAAGTGGAAAACGTTGATCGGCCGAAAACGAGGCCAAGAATATGCTCAAAAACGGCGGAAAGCCCAAAAGCCTAACACGCGCGTTGATTGGCGGGGAAGTCAGAGAAAGAGAGCGGAAGTCGGTTTAATCGACTATCGACCATTACGGAGTTTCTGTAACACCTGAAGACCCGAGGCAATAGCCCTTCACTCGCTCTTAAGCATATTATGTAGCGAGTAAAAGGGGGTGCCTACATGGAGACCTTTATATGGCAGATTTTCAAGGCCTTGGCTTATAACGCCGATACGTTCTCCGTGGCATTATTTCTCGGTCTTCTCGTATTCTTCGTCTGGTCGTCATGGGTGAGGGAGAAGCGCCTTCTTGAGTACGTGAAGAATCACAAAGAGATGGATGCGTGTCTCCAGTCACGCGTACCTGAAATCCTCGATACGTTTCAACACCTAGAATTGGACGTTGAACGGCAAATACGATCCGAAATGCAGTCTATGCAGTCGGAATTGAGAGCGGAAATGAGGCAAATGATAAGTGAGTTTAAAGCCGAGGTGCGCCAGGACATAAGCGAACTGAGAAGGCACCTCATGGATTTGATATCGGCGGAAAAGTTCATTTCAAACTCCGTCGGGACGATGACGACAAGCCGCCGAGATCAGAGCCTGTGAGCAGAACCGGACCTGTCTGTCTCACAGGTCCGGCCCCAATTCATACTGCGGCTTCTAATCTCATACATAATCCGCCAGTCCTTCATGTCTTAGTCTCGTCACTACTTCTTTGACACGCTGATCCTCGCCCTTCTTGCAGACTAAAACGGCATCTTCGGTTTCCACCACGATGACGTCTTCTACGCCTACTGCAGCCACCAATCTCCCAGTACTGTACACGATACAGTCTTTGGTATCGACCAGCACGGGCTTAGACCGAATATGTCCTTTAGCCCTGGATCCGACCCATGTGCCGGCCACATTTCCCCCTGCATCGAGAGGGTGGAGTCTGGCCAAGGCCGACCATGAACCGACGTCGTCCCACCCGAATTCTCCCGGGACCACATAAATTTCTTCGGCTTTTTCGAGGATCCCGTAATCAAGGGATATTTTGGGCAAGCGACTGTACTCTTTGGCCAGAACCTGCGCGGCGAAAGGCGTATTGAGCGCAGTCACCAGGCGCTGGGTGGCGTAGTATACGGAGGGAAGGTGTTTTTTCAGCGCCCGAGTGAAGGTCGAGAGCCTCCACACGAACATACCGCTGTTCCAGAGGTATCGGCCGCTGGACAAGAATTGCCGAGCGGTTTCGAGATCGGGTTTTTCCCTGAAGCGCAAAACCCTTCTCGGACATCCGCATTCTTTCGCCATTTCCGCAAAGTCAACCAGTTCTTCACCGCACTCGATGTAACCGTAACCCGTCTCCGGACGCGTGGGAGTGATACCGATGGTTACAAGGCCCTCGGTACTGGACGCGACATTCATGGCCACCTCAACCGTCTTCTGGAACCTCGGGACGTTGCCGATGTAATGATCCGAGGGCAAAACGAGCATAACCGGATCAAGCCAATCGTCTGCGTCCACGTGAGTTAGACTATGGGTCGAACCGGTCTGGGCCTGTCTAACAGCGCGACGTTTGGCACACTTTTGTTCGAGTATGCTTCCGATATAAACCGAAGCCAACGCAACACAGGGTGCTGTATCACGGCCTTCAGGCTCGATTATTATATTTTGGGCCGGAATTCCTGCGAGCAGATTTCGTACTCGATCTTCATATACTTGACCCGTGACGATATACACGTTTTCGATGCCGACCAGGGGTACCACCCTGTCGACGGTTTCCTGGATCATCGTCTTATGTCCGTTAAGACTGAGAAACTGTTTTGGATAACGTTCCCGAGACAACGGCCAGAAACGCTCGCCTCTCCCCCCGGCCATGATCAGGGCTACCCCCAATGTAAACACCCCCTATTGTTGGTATCTCTTTGGTTGGCATCACTTAGGCCTATTTCTACACTCTTCCATAAGCGTCTTCGATTCGAACCACATCTTCGGTTTCCGGAGTGGAAACCTCGAAGATGGTAACATCGGTAACCGCGACGATCCGGTGTTTTTGGTTGGGTTCTATAACTACCCCTTCACGATAAGGCATGGGGAACGACTTACCGTCGAGCTCCATGCGAGCTTGGCCCTCGTAAAGCATCATGGTCTCATGTTTTTTCTCGTGATATTGGAGGCTCAGACTATGACCGGCCTTGACCTCGAGTATCTTTCCCACGTAGCGGTCGGTCAAAGCCCACCATATCTCCCTTCCCCAGGGCTTTTCCACTATTTTCATCTCGATCATCCTTTGGGTAATATGCTTTCCAGGAAGGCACGGCCGTCCGATAGGAGATTCTTTACTTCCTCCGGCGTCGAAGCTTCGGCATAAACCCTCAACACCGGTTCGGTTCCGGAAGGCCTGAAGAGGATCCATGAAGAGTCATTGAAAAGGATTTTGTATCCGTCGAGGTCTTTGATGTCTGATATCGGTATCGAGTTTTGGCCGAATCCTTTCCTTGCGGCTGAGCTCTCCTTTAGAGCTCCGAACGCCCTTCTTAAGGCTTCGCGGACGTCAGTCATCTTTATGCCGTCTATATTCACGTCCTCCCGCTCGTAGTAGTGGGGGCCGAATTCGGAAAGAAGATCTTCCACAAGGGCACTAAGGCTCTTGCCCGTGCGACCCATCATCTCTAAAACGAGGAGACTGGTCAGTACGCCATCTCTCTCGGGAATGTGATTTTTTATACCGATCCCGCCGCTTTCCTCGCCTCCAATCAAAACGTCCCCGCCGACCATAAGGTTACAGATGTGCCGGAACCCTATAGGCGTTTCGATTACTTCGAGCCCGCAGGATGCGGCGATTTTATTCACCATCATAGTGGTGGAGAAGGTTTTGGCTACGGCTCCCCGCCAACCCCTGTTTCGGCAAAGGTGAACGAGTATCAGACCGAACAGACGGTGAGAGTCAACGAAGTTTCCCTTTTCGTCCACCGCTCCGGCCCGGTCCGCATCCCCGTCAAAAGCGAAACCCGCCCTCGCGCCCGAAGATTGCACGCGATCTACCAGAGCGTCGAGGTTCTTCCTTATGGGTTCGGGGTTTACCCCGCCAAACCATGGGTTTCTGTCACCTCGGATGATGTCGACCTGTACCGACGTAATTTTGTGACGGGAAAAGAACGCTTCCACGAGCCCCGAAGCCGCGCCGAACATAGGGTCGAACACGATACGTCCCTTTAGGTTTTTGAGCGCTTCTACATCAAGTATCCGAGAAATATCGGCCAGGTAGTCCGGGCGCGGGTCGAACAGGAAGATCCTGTTGGTCGAAACCGCCTCTTTAAAAGGGAGGAACTCGGGTTCCTTTTCCAGTCGGGAGTTCTCCCGCGCTATCCGCTCTATTTCGGAGCTCATGACTGGAAGGGCGGACCCACCGTAATACCCTTTGAACTTAATCCCGTTGTACTCAGGCGGGTTGTGGCTTGCAGTGACCATGACGCCTCCCCCTGCCCGAAGCATCTTAACGCTAAAAGAGAGTACAGGCGACGTGCAAAAAGAGGATGTCAAATGCACGGAAAGCCCGTTGCCCGCCAAGACGCAAGCGATTTCCCGAGCGTATCTCTCCGAAAGAAATCTGGTGTCGTAACCTACCACGACACTCAAAGGGTTTTCGGGTCGCCCGCCGCACTCGAGGGGGATTTGGACCTCATTTCTCGCTTGCTTCAGCAAATACTCGGCGATGGCTTGTGCTACAATTCTTACGTTCGCGAAGGTGAAACCGTCACTTATTACATCTCTCCAACCGTCCGTACCAAATGTAAGATCTTTGGCGCTTTTCATGTTGAGATCATCCACCTCCCCCGGCCCTTCTTCTGTATATGTTCTTGGCTTTTCCTCCATCTCTATCTCTTTTTTCGCGGAGCACGCGCCGGGAGACCTGCCGATCCGCTCGGCTTTTCTTCGGTCTTTTATCTCTTTTTTCG
>DUSP01000010.1 GCA_012842575.1 Clostridia bacterium | reverse complement strand
GTGTTTAGGGATTTTAGGACCAGCGTGCCATCGATCACCTGCGCACTAACGGTGTCACCCGCCGCCTCGGAAATCTTGTCTCTTATCGAGAGCAACGTATCAGATACGTCCAAAGTGACCGGCTTTTCATTTACGGTGAAAGTCCCCGTCAATCCCAGTGCTGTACCTGTGTCTGCAAAATCGTCGGATCCGATGGTATGAGCCTTGGCCAAGGAGTTGACAGTCACATTGTACGTAGCGGGCGTCGCCTGCCATGAAGGCGTCGCCTCAACCACCCCGGTGACCGAATACGAAACCTTCTTGATCTCGAAGGCACTTGGGTCCGAAAGGCGGTCGACGCTGGATTTTAGGGCCGACAGTTTGGTCGCAATATCGCTCCACACCGATTTCTTCTGGTTGATCCCATCCTTACGTGCCAAGAGGTTGTTTATCGGACGCCTTTCAATGGCGATAATCTCATCGATCAGCGTCCTCCAATCCAGACCCGAACCCAGCCCGCTCACTGACATCAAAGACGAGGTGGACATACGCGCACCTCCCCTTCCGATTGTGTTCCGTTCTTACAGGTTCCGCTGCCTAAAAGCCGCTTACCCATTCGAAGCTCCCGATTTGAACCTCCACGGCTCCCGTTCGATCCTGTCTGCTCCCACCCTTTCTTCCGACCTGCCCCTATCGTTTCTCGTCAAGGATCAGCCCCACGAGTTCCTCGATCCTCGCCCTTATGTCGAGGAGCTCTTCAGGGGGAATCACCCGAATGACCTCTTGGGTGGTTCGGTCTATAATTCTAAGGACCAACGTCTGGGTCTCCGGGTGGATAGTGTAATCGTATCGTACAGGGACCTTTCCCAAGATCTTATCGAGCCTCTCCAGTATTTCCTTAACGACCGCCGAGAACTCCTCGTCTGACATAGGTAACGCGGAGCCCTGACAAGCTGACCCCGTGCCAGCTTTGCCGGAGAGCGCCTGTGGTTGGCTTTCTTGAAGCCCCGGTTGACCACAAGCCTGCTCTACGGCTTTTGAGCCCGAGAGAGCGGGATCGGATATCTCCCGCCCTTTAACGCCCTCAGAAGAAAGGATTTGAGATACCGCGGTGATTTTCACGAAAGGACCACCTACCCGTTTTCAGAACGTGAACCACCGCAAGCCACCCCGACCTCCGGCCGCCTGGAACCCTCCTCGCCCCGTCGTACTGATGTTACGCATCCAAAGCGACTGCCACCAATGTGTGATCGTTTCGGTCGTGGCGTACAGGACCTTAATTAACCACCGCCGCCTCCAATCACTATATTCCTGCAACCTACGGCAAAAACCGTTAATCATTCACTTAATTGCAAGAGCTACTCTGCGAAACGGCCTCTTCGGCCTCGTGATATTTGCCTCTCTTGAAGAGCAGTCCAAACAGGTCAACCTTGGTTTTGATGTCTCTGGGCTCAAGTTCCAAGGCCCTTTTCAAGAATACCTCAGCCTCATCTTCGAGACCGCGTTCCATGACGACCCTCGCCAGCAGCTTATAACCCCAGGGCTCCTCTTTACCTTGCTTTATGGCGGCCATAATCTCCTCTGCCGCGGATTCTAGGTATCCCTTGGAATGGTAGAGTCTGGCGAGGCGTACGTTCGCGTCCGGTCCGGTTTGACCCGACCATTCTAGAAGCCGTAATGCTGTCTCGAACTTCTCGAACTCCTTTAAAGTGAGGAGGGATCCGAGGACCTCCCATACCCCTTGGCGAATGCGGGCAAGGACCATTTCTTCGAAGATACCGTCGTCAATTTTGTCGTTTATGCCCTTAATCTCAAGAGGCTCGAGTTCCCGGCCTTCCAGTAAGTCTGTCAAGGCACGATAGACCCTTACTTCCTTGGCCGACGGGTTCCTCGCTTCCATAGACGATATGATACTCCTTGCGGCTTCGAAGTCCCCAGTCAAGGTCGAAATAAACGCAAGACCCATGGCAGTCTCATCTTCCAGCCCATCGCGTACATCCGCCCATGGATCATCTTTTTCTTTGAGTTGGTAAGCAGTGGCTGAAGCAATGGCTGGAGCCGGGTTTTTGCCGTCATATGTAGATTGAAGCGTACTCATGGGTTGATTCCCGACGTCCGCCGTGCCTGTGTTCTCGTTTACCGCACTCGCGTTCTCGCCATAATATGCCGACTGAAGCATCGATTTGGCTTCCGGATACCGACCTTGGCGCATTAGGACCTTCGCCGCTTCTAAACAGTACCGGGCCTTATCGAGACCCCGTTCGAGAGCGAGACTGAGTACCTGCAGGGCATCATCATAGCGTTCAGCATCCGCGAAGGCATATGACAGCCAAACCAAGGACCTTGGCGGTAGCATCGATCCACGGTTGTTTCCGACGTGCGTCCTCTTGATCGGTGGAATCTCAGACTGCCCTTCGCCTAACCCCTCAGCGAGGCCGACTTCTCCCCGCCGGATGCCATACGCTGATTGCAGGCCAGACGAGGCGGAAGCAGCTTGTCGCGCTTCTCGTTCATCCTGGATATCATACTCTCTGTCGTTTTCCTGCACAGGTTCTTCGAGCAGCTCGATAAGGCGCGCAAGGGTCCACCCGGGGCGCTCGCACCACTCACGGCCCAAGGCGAGGACTGCCGGTCCATAGCGTGGATTGTGACGGCAAGCCTGCACTAGCGCATCAACAGCTTCTTCCTTACGACCTAGCATCCTATGGGCCGCAGCCATTGCTGTGAGCGCTTTGTAACTGCCCAACCCTCTTTCGGATCCAAAAACAGCGTTGCCGTCCCCACAACGCAAACAGCGTTCAAGATCCTCCAGGGCTTTTTTTGGGCTACCACGCTTCATCTCCGTGAGAGCCCGAAGATATATTAAATCAGTATAACGGGGGTACGCCTCCAACGCCTGGTCAAGAATTACCAAGGCTTCGTCATAACGTCCGAGGTTCATAAGGCAGATTGCTATGGAATTGACGAGCTTGGGAGCGTACCCCAAACTCAGGTCTTTTAATGCGGCAAATGCCTTTTTAAGTTCTCGCAGGGCGTCGGAGTACATTCCCAGCCTCATGTACTCCATGGCGAGATTAAAGCGGTTGAAACTGTCCTCTGGGTTACGCTTGACCTCCACCCGCAGGATGGAAACGTTGCGCCAAATCTTGGAGTCCAGATCCGTTTTGTGTCTCAGGTAGCCGTAGTGAACTATAGTTATATCCGAGAAAGCCAATTTGCCGCCTGCTTCTGTGATAGATGCAGCGATTTGTTCGTGAAGAGCACGCGAAAAACGGTAATAGGGGCGGTTTCTGAAAAGGCGGCAGGTGAGGTGAGCAACTTCACCGCATTCAAGTGCATCTCCGCAGTAACTCACTTCGGTGATAAGATACCCTTCGGGACCTCCGTCGGCATCTTTAGTCGATGTCAACAACCTTCTCAATCGTTCGCCTTCGCCACTGGGCAATTCTTCGTCTGCATCCAGTATTAAGATCCAATCGCCTGTCGCCATTTCTAGGGAGACGTTTCTCGCCCTACTAAAGTCTCCGTCCCAGATGTATCTTCCAATTTTAGAGCCGTATTGCTCCGCTATAGCGACAGTCCGGTCCGTAGAACCTGTATCCACTACTATGATTTCGTCAGCAACACCCTTGATACTTTGGAGACACCGTGGAAGATTAGCTTCCTCGTTTTTCACTATCATGCAAACAGATAGACTTCGATGTCTTCCATTGAACGGCTTCCTCGTCGTTTCTTTACACCCCGACCCTAAAGTCATTCTGACCTTTTCCCCCTTAGGCAGTAGCGACCTGCTACCGGAGCCACTCAAGCTCGGTGACGACAGCGTTTAGCCGTCATCAGGAGTTGCCGGTTAGGAACCTCGCTTGATCTCTTGGTACAAACTGCCACAGGTCATTTGTCCGACGAGTATATGTCCTGGCAATGTGGGCCTTGGATTTCTCCTGATTGTATAATTATGTTTCCGCCAATTTGTGGACCCGTTTATTTTGGAAATCGGCCGGTCGGACCCCCGACCGGCCGATTTGAGTCTGGCGCCCTTACCGCGCTTATCCAAGAAGCTGTAGTACTGCCTGCGGGGACAGGTTCGCCTGTGCCAGCATGGCGGTACCCGCCTGCTGCAGGATCTGGAGTTTGGTGAAATTCATCATCTCTTGGGCCATATCCACGTCGCGGATACGAGACCCTGCGGCTTGTAGATTTTCCGAAGCAACGCCGAGGTTCGCTATAGTATGTTCGAGTCTATTCTGGATCGCACCCAGATCGGCCCTGCTCTCGGAGACCGCCTTGATAGCATCATCTAAATAACAAATTGCCTCTTGGGCACTTTGCACCACGTCAATGTTGCTAATCGTGAGATCAACTGCTTTAGCCGAAGAGATCGTAAAGGTAATGGTCTGGTTCTGGTTTGCACCAATTTGGAAAGTAAGTGAGGCACTACCATTGAGGAGAGTCATTTTATTAAATTCGGTTTGGTTGGCTATCCTGTCAACTTCGTCAATCAGCTGATCAATCTCTGACTGAATATACTGCTTGTCTTCGGTCTGCAACGTACCGTTGGCAGCCTGTATTGCTAGTTCTCTCATCCTCTGCAGAATACTGTGAGTCTCAGTTAAGGCACCTTCGGCCGTCTGGATGAGCGAGATGCCATCCTGCGCGTTTCTGATAGCCTGGTTTAATCCTCTTACCTGTGCCTTCAACTTCTCCGAAATCGCCAAGCCTGCCGCGTCGTCGGCCGCCCTGTTGATCCTCAGGCCTGAAGAGAGTTTCTCCATGGATTTCGATAGGAGATCTGTGGTGTAGCCGAGGTTCCTGTGGGCGTTCAACGCCTCAATGTTGCTGTTGATCCGAAGACCCATTTGACCATCCTCCTTGATACTCTTTTGGGGCGTCCATGCCCCTCTTTTCTGCAACTCCTCATTTGACCGGTCTCTTTTCCCGTCGGCTCCCACGGAGTCGTACGCCTCCGTGAGAGCCTAGGGACCGGTCGGGGTGCTTTCCCGAGCGCTCGGTAGAGCTTTAGGGTTCCATACATGGTATCGTACAATTGGTTCATGGAATTCACTGTCGAGTCGCGATCATGCCGTGAGCTCCGCAGAGAAGAACCTTGAACGGGAAGGATCGAACTACAGAAAGACATCAGGCTGCGCGATTCGCTCAAGAAGGTCCAAAGTGTGTAAGGAGGTCCAAGGGAGGAACCTTGAATGGACGCGACCCGAACCCTATCCTAATCCGGATTGGGTTCGGGTCGCGTCCCGCAGTACTGTGACTTCCAGCTGTCCTACCTCATTAAGCTCTTGATGCCGCTTGTCGACGCAGTCAGCTTGATCCTAATCTTACTTTACTCTTCCGCTCGTCTCAGCGTTCTTGTAGATGCTTCTTGGCGCTTTCCCGCTCGCCAGCACCGTCAGGTTCGACTGCGTTCCTTGGTTCGACTGTAGTTTCCCGTTTTTCCGGCAGGTCGGACGCATCCTCTTCGCCCTCACCTGCTTTGGCCTCTTTGAAAAGCCGTGCCATCTGCTCCGCTGCCTTATCGATGATCTCCTTGGCCTCCGACGCCCTCCGGTTCTCCGCCTGGATTTCTTCGAACACTTCCTTACGGTAGACCCTCGTGTCTTTCGGAGCCTCTATGCCGATCTTAACCTGTTCCCCTCTTATGTCTACTACAACGATCTCGATGTCTTCACCGATAATGATCCGTTCGTTGACCCTTCGGGTTAAGACCAGCATCGGGTTTCCTCCCCGCGGTACCACTGACGTCTCCAGACCGGCGTCTGCTGCATGGCCCCTTTTCCATGACGGAGCAAGACGGGCGCCGTTTTACAACGTCAGCCGCGATATATGGTCACCGCTCCAGCAGGACGAGACATATCAGCTAGCCCCGGTTACCTGAATGCTGTCACAACACCGCATCAGGTGCCGTTCGCCGTAATGAGCCGCCGCCTACCCCTCTAGGCGCCTTTCCTCTTGACCCTGCTGTTTAGGGTTTCCTTGGCGTATAGTCGCCATTCTTCCAAAATGTCGTGTTTTACGGAATAATCGTCACCGACTAATACCACCTGTCGCCCGATGCCGAGGCGCCTGTTGACTACCAGGGGGCCAACTAGGTTTGCGGTGATTCGCTTGGCGCCCGGGCTCACCGAAACCAGGGCATACATTTCGGCCTCACTGAGATCCTTTAGCCCTAACGCCGCGAGGTCATCCTTGGAAACCGAGGGGTGGTAGTCGGGTCTCACTTGCTTAGGATTAATGACGACGAAGGCGAGGTCGGGTTCTTCAAGGGATTGAAGCCAAGATAATAGAGGGAAGTCCTGACGAAACGAAAGCAACGCGAACCGCTTAGCGAACGGAAAGCCTAAGATTCCGTCGGGAAATGTGATTACGTCGCGGGCGTTCACTTTCACGTCTCCGAATCGTTGGGAATGAACGATGACAATCTCCCTGTTTTCGATGTCGTTCTTCCTCCTTAGGTATCGGACGCTTTTGTCAACGAATGCACTATCCTAAAAGCTTTCCTAATTCACCCGCTCCCTGATGTCGCGCTCATGGTCCCAGGAACACGCAACAGTACACCACCTCAAAACCTTTCCTGTCTACCGGGCCCGCAGGGGCAAATAGTTTTGGTACGCACCGGACCACTCACTAGACCACTTTAACCGCACCAATCCCCCAGGCGACGATCACCCTACCTGAGGAAATCAAGGATCGTCGGCTGGATGATATGGGCTCCCGCCGCCAGAGCCGTGCGGTATGCGTTCTCCTCGGTACGGAGCCTGAAAATGGCCTCCGCCATATCAACGTCCTCCGTATCCGAAAGGAGTTTCGAAATTGAATACCTGTCGTCTTTCAGACGATAGTAACTCATCTCGGCGCGCGAAAGGGTTCCGCCGAGCTTCGTCCTCGCGTTTAGCAGATCCGTGAGTCCCTTATCCACCTTTTCGAGACAAGATCCACCTAGCGCGCCCACGTCGTCAGCCTCCAGGGCCGCTTGGAGATCCGCGAGTGCCGCAAATGCACTGCCGAAAGCCTGGTCGCCGGGAACATTGATCACTAGCCTAACGCCCGGCCCTATCTCTCTCAAAAGCGTGCCGTCGTCCCCGTGGTATCCTCCAGCCGTATCGAAGGGCATGGTCTTCGTCTTCTGTCCGGCAAAAATATACCGGTCTCCGTACATACTGTTGCCAACCTGCACAAGGTGGTTTGACAGTTCCTTCACTTCCTCAAGGACTGCTTTCCGCGAATCCGTGGAGAGGGTGCCGTTGGCAGCTTGAACGTTCAGTTCCCGCACGCGCTGCATGGTCGCTATGGCCTCGTTGAGGGCGGAGTCTGCCACTTCGAGCCAGCTCCGCGCTTCCTCGGAGTTGTTCATATAGCGATCCACTTCCCTCAACGCTGCTCTGAGGCGTAACGATTCGCCCGCGGCAACCGGGTCGTCTGAGGGCCACTCGATACGTCTGCCGGAGGAGAGCTGGTGATGGTATTTTGAAAGGTTCTCCTCCCTCACTCGTAGATCCCTCACGAACCTGGCGGCCACCACGTTGGGATTGATCCTCATTGGCTCACCTTACCTCCCCACCAGTCCCATGCGATCGATTATCGTGGACACCATCTCGTCGACGCTGGTCACCACGCGCGCCGCGGCCTGGTATGCGTGCTCGGACTTGATGATCTCTACCATTTCTTCGTCCAAAGACACGCCGTTGGCCCCGCTTCTTTGATCGAGGACGTGTGACCTCAGGACCTCTTGGTTCTCCGACATTCGCTTGGCTTCGTGTCCAGCCACCCCTAGCCCTGTCACTATTGAGTTGTAAAAGTCGCCAGGGGTCGCTCCTTGACAGACCGCTTCGCGCCTGATGGCTGCGAGGCTTAAGGCGTTGGATCCGTCGCCCACCGCTCCGGATAAGGAAGCGGCGATTTTTTCCGGGGAAAGGGCGACGTCGTCATGAAGTCTCAGGTCCCTCGCCCCGGATCCGTCGGCGAAGAACTGGCGCCCGGAAACTCCATCAAGTCCATAGCCTGCGCGGTGCACCTCGTTCACCCTGCTGCGGAGCGCGTCCGCCAAGGCGTCGAGATCTTCGGCTATCTTGGGCAGGTAGTCCTTACGCATGTCAAGGTATGCCTTGGTCTCTCCCCCGTTTACTCTGACGGGCACGAGGGTGTTTCCTTCGGCCGCTACCAGACCACCGTCGAAGGATCCCCCGGCTCCCACCACGAAATAGGGGCCCCCGGGGCCAAATACAGGTCCCTCTTCCATGCGTACGCCGTACCCCGGCGACACGTAACGGATTTCCCTCCAGTCGGTACCCCTGACGAGGTCGATTCCGCCGAACATTACGCTGACCCCGCCGGAGTGATCGTTATACACCTCGATGTCGCCGAGCTCCGAAAGCCTGTCCAATGCGAGATCTCGCCGGTCAAGGAGGTCGCCAGGTTCAGCACCCGTGCCGGCCAATCCCGCTATTTCGTCGTTGAGATGAGCGATCTGCCTGGCGAGGGACGTGATCTCCGAAGCTCTGGCTTCCAAAGCTTTGTCCATGGAACCCGCCAGGTCGTCCAGTTTCCTCGACGCATCTTGAAACGCTTCCGATAAGGAAGTGGCCTCGGCGATCACCGTGTTCCTGGCGGCTGAACTCTCGGGGTTTGCGGCCAGCAGCTCGAATGCGTCCCAGAAACGGTTCATTATGGAGGCGAGGCCGCTTTCGGACGGCTCGTTGAATATGACCTCCACCTGCATGAGGCCTTGCGACCTCGTTTTCCAGTAACCCCACCTTGTGGACTCGTTCCTCACCTGAAGATCCAGATAGGCATCGCGCATTCTGGTAATGGTGTGGACCGTTACGCCCGTGCCGAGCAAATAACCTATGGCCCCCTTGGTGGCGTCTTGAGCGCCGTACCCCGCGTAAGTTATGCCCGTCTGCCCGGTATAGTAGGGTGAACTCGACGAAGTGGCCGTCAGAACCACCTGTTGCCTCGAATACCCTTCGGTGCTGGCGTTGGCGACGTTGTGCGCCGCGACGTCCATCGCTTTTCTGTGAGCGTTTAAGGCGCTCCGTGCAACCTGTAAAGCTCTAAACGTGCTTTCCACCTTATCACCCCGATCTCTTGCCCGCCCCTGTAACGAATGCTTTTACTCGCATAAACGTGATCCAATGGGGACGCTTTGCGCTTTGCATTCGGAACCATCCCCGTAACGAGAACGAAGGTTTTCAGTCGTTTACCTCTTGGTATCGAGCAGATGCGCCACGGCTTTGTCCGCAGCCCTCGTTCTCCCGTCGCTTCCGTACGTCGGCGCAGGATCTTTAGCCCCGCCTTTCGCATCGGCTATGACCTTTAACATGAAATCCACGTACGAAAGAGAAGATGAGATCAATTCCCTGTTTAAGTCGTTCTGACGAAGAAGGAGGTCCACCGTACCCGCGAGGTCATCTATGAGGGCGATTAAGTGGGCATCATCGGGGAACTCCTTCTTCAGCCTATCAGCGGTGAGTTCTTGCTCGGAAAGCCCCATGGCCCCGCAGAGGCGTGAATGGGATTCAAGTCTTGCCCTTTCTGCGATACCCGCCTGATAAACGAGTTTCTCCTCGACGCAGACGAGGGCCTCGAGGCCTTTCCAATCGTGGTTGAGCAGGATCTCTTCCTTGCGTTTCGCCAAGGCAAGCAGATCCTTGTAGATGCCGTTTAATCTTTCCAGATTGGCACGATACTCTCTCAGCTCGTTATTGCAGTCCGTCCTTAGCTCGTCATTGGAGTTCGTCGGCGATCAACCTCGCTATGATTTTCTCAGCGATTTCCTCGGACGACACTTCGTAACGCCCTTCCGCGACAAGCCGCTTGAGTTCCTTTACCCGAACCTGACGCGCCGCGTCCACCTCTGAGATTCGCCGCGACGATTCGGCAGCCATTCCCGCCTCGGTAATGCGCCGGAGCGTAGAAGATATTATCACTTGGTCGCCGGGAAAGCCGCCGGGGGCGTTTTGGACCTGACGCTCCGTGTCCGAACGGGAGCGAGATGAAGACGCAACCTCGGACGATTTCGACTTCTCCATGGGCTCAAGGCCCGCTCGCGCAAGTCGTGCCCGATAAGCCGATAGCACCGCTTCTGCCTGTTTTTGGGAAATTATCATGAACCGGCACCCCTCGGGAGTGAGAGTTCGATACACGGTCAGTAGCGTCGTTATAACAGGGCCATAGTTATAACAGAGCCATACGTACTAAGATTCGACATGACAGTGACCAAACACACAATTGCGCATGATGCGCATAACGAAACATCCCAACAATATATTCGCGGTTACATGCGGGAACGTTCACTATAATCTGAGCGGGGTTTATCTTTCTAGGGCCAAGGCTTTCCTCGTGGAACAGGGAACGTTCACCATTATTTGAGCGAGGTTTATATCCCGGCACCCCGTCAAACTTGAGGGAGGCCCGGTTGTGTTCACCGTCGTTATTTAGGTATTTTCACCGTCATTTGGGTATTTGAGCGGAGTCCGCTATTCGAGCGGGACTCACATCAAGTGTGTTTGAGGGATCTTGCCGCCGTGATAACGCAAACGCGCAGAGCACCTGCCCTGAGGAGCGCCTTTGAACACTCGCCGGCCGTGGCTCCAGTGGTCAAAACGTCGTCCACGAGCCAAATGCGCTTCCCTTTGATGGCTTTCACCATTTCACCGGGCACTCTAAACCCTTCGGTAACGGTCTGTTGCCGCTCCTGCTTAGTCAAATCGGAGAGCGGCGGTGTGTTCTTCGTTCGCACTAAACCATCTCTCAGCAAGGTCAGGCCTAGGGCCTTTGCGATCACCCTGGCAAGGCCGTATGCGTGATTCATGCCTCGGGCGATTTCTTTCAGTTCGTACATGGGAACGGGTATCACGACGTCTGCAGGAGGTAACTCAAGGGAGGCGACGGACACCATAGCCTGCCCTAGTGGTTCAAAAAGGTGCCACTCTTGGTCGTACTTCAGTTTCAAGATGATTTCCCGTAGACGCCCTTCGTATACCCCAAAGGACCTTGCACGCTCAAAGACGGGAGGATCAGAGGCGCACTCCGCACATACCTGAAACGGGGCAAAGACCGTGTGGCCTGCCGGAGCAGCCACCCCACGCGCGAGCGGGGAAGTCCTGCAAGCAAGGCAAGTAGAGCCAACGGTCGTCGCCGGGCCACTCGTGGTATGGAAAAACGAACCTGCACTACCGATCTGGGGCTTCAACGGAAGGCCACATCGGATGCATATGTTGTCGAAGGGCCGACGGATCGCTTCCCAACAGGCGTCGCAAATCCCAACGCGACCGGTAAAGCGGGAACCGCATATGGGGCACGTATCATCAGGGGGAAATGCGAGGCTAAGCAGTCCGCGGCAGAATGTCCTTCCGATCTCCGAGGCCCAAGAGGCTTTCAGAGTACTTATAATAGGCATTGCGGATCATCCCAAAGAGAGAGGGTGGTGGCAGTCTGCCACAACCTGCCGCACATTGTTATTCCCGCTTTTGCACCAGCTTCGCGTGGAATTTCGTTTACGATCTCCTCATCCCCCGTGGACCCTCATACCGTCTCCGCAGGCCGAATGGGCCGTCCCTTTTTACACCAGCCCTACATGTTCCACAGGCTTGACTGCCTTGGGACCCAATCCGTCGTCCTCGATTCCCGCGGCGCGACGGAGCGCATCCACCATGTCCGTACGTTCCCAGGGCAAATCCAGGTCTTCCCGGCCAAAATGCCCATAGGCGGCAAGTCTTCTATAAATGGGTCTTCTCAAGTCGAACCTCTTTATGATGGCCCCGGGCCGTAAATCGAAGAGTTCTGACACCAGAGAGGCGATTTCTTCATCCGGAAGGACGCCGGTGCCAAACGTATCCACCATTATGGAAACAGGTCTTGCCACACCTATCACATAAGCCACCTGTATCTCGCATTTTGAGGCTAGCCCGGAGGCCACAATGTTCTTCGCCACATACCGGGCGGCATATGACCCCGAGCGATCCACTTTGGTCGGATCTTTACCGGAGAAACAACCTCCGCCGTGTCTGGAGTACCCCCCGTAGGTATCGACGATGATCTTCCTGCCCGTCACGCCGGTATCGCCTTGGGGTCCACCTATTGCAAAGCGGCCCGTCGGGTTTATGAAATACTTGGTCCGGTCGTCGAGGAGGCCCTCCGGTATGGCCGCCTTTATGACTTTCTCCATGATGTCCCTTTCCAGCACCTTCATGTTCACGTCGGGCTTATGCTGGGCCGATACTACGATAGCATCCACCCGCACCGGAACGCCGTCCCGGTACTCCACAGTGACCTGGGTTTTCCCGTCGGGTCTCAGGTACGGGATCTCCTTCGACTTTCTTGCTTGAGCCAGCCTCCTTGAGAGCTTATGGGCCAGGTAAATGGGCATGGGCATCAAGACCGGCGTCTCGCGGCAGGCGAAACCGAAAACCATTCCTTGATCGCCGGCCCCAATCTTCTCCGCTTCGTCCACGTCACCGTCGCCGCCCGCTCCGCCTTTACATTTAGCCTCGGCACTCGTGTCAACCCCGAGGGCTATGTCGGGGCTCTGTTCTTCAATACAAGTCAAGACGGCGCACGTATCCCCGTCAAAGCCGAACTTCGCTCTGGTATAACCGATTTCCTTGATGGTCTCCCGTACTATCCTCGGAATGTCGACATAGCACTCGCAGGTTATCTCCCCCGCCACAAGAGCGAGTCCCGTTTTGAGCAACGTCTCGCAGGCCACTCTCGCCATGGGGTCTTTCGCCAGTATGGCATCGAGGATCGCATCGGATATCTGGTCGGCCATTTTATCCGGATGCCCTTCGGTCACCGATTCAGACGTAAAAAGAAAGGAGTTTCTGAATGAAGGTTGCAATCGGAAGGCTTCGTCCATTTGTAAACCCCCTTCTCAAACGAGTAGGCCTCTCCAATCCCTAGAAGAGGCCCAGAACAAGGCTTACCTCATCCCCAGAACTGAAATAACGGGCAATTCACTCGCCCCCGACCCGCCCCGAACTGCGGCCATTGCGATCACGGCCAAGCCCCAGACCGCCTTCGTCGCAATCGGCCATCATCATAGACCCTTGCCGGCACTGTTACCGCTGGCAGGAGGCTATAGTCGATATGATCAACCCTCGCCGCTACCGCATGGCCGGGTACGAGGTTTACCCGATATAACACTTCTGCTGGGCGTGGCACCGCTGCGTCGATGTGACGTCCGCCGGTTGCCGAGACTTCTTTGGGCCAGGTCCCTCCGTCCGCTCTTGATGAGGAAGTGTTATACGATATTCGATTTACCGACGATTATGGTACCATCACCCCAACCACGTGTCAACCTGCTCTACCAATGAGAACCATATCGTGCCCTCCGCAGCCACCTCGTCTTTAACCCGGGCGACCGCGGCGGCCCTGCCCACATTCCGTTTCATGGACTCGATCGTGACCTCGATCACGAGCGTGTCTCCCGGTTGAACCGGGCGCCTGAACCTCATCCGGTCGATTCCCGTGAATACGGCAAGAGGCCTTTCCGGGCCTTCGCTTTGGGTCTTGCTTTGGGTTTTACTGAGTAAGGCCACAGCGCCTACCTGCGCCATGGCCTCTACGACGAGGACCGCTGGCATCACGGGGCACCCCGGGAAGTGCCCCTGGAAGTAAGGCTCGTTGGCGCTGACGTTCTTGACGCCAATCGCCCTTTTTCCCTCCTGTACCTCGAGAACCCTGTCCACCAAGAGGAACGGATAGCGATGGGGAAGGATTTTCTGAATCTCCGTGGGGCCAAGACCCCTGCCCTTAGTTCTATCTTTCTTAGCTTCCTTATCTTCCTTACCCTCCAAATCTTCCTTACCTTCGCTCCTATCTTCGCTTTTCTCTTCCTCTTTATCTTCGCTCTTCTGCTCTCCCTTCAACATTGTTACCTCCGTCCTCGGTTTGTACGCGTTCCCGACCACTGACGGCTTCATATACCTTCTCCGCTAGCCCGACGTCAAGGCTGGCCGCTATCTCTTTGGAGAACCCTTCCACCATCAACTCAGCCAAGATGGTCGCCCCTCCGCGAAGACCGCCCTCTTCCCCTTGGAAAGAGAACGCCCGTCGAATGGTCGGACCCAATACTTGTCTCATGAGTTCGGCTATGAAGATGCTTTCGAATTCCCGGCAGGCCGCCTTGAGCCTCGCGTCATCTTCCGTGGCCAACAGGTTGGTGACCTTCTTACCGGACGTCCCCGACAGGTCGGTGACCGCCTTACCGGGCGTCTTCGAGAGGCTGGTGACGATTTCACCGAAAAGTCGGCGAGACTCGGCTCCCTCACCGGCGCTCCAGGCGCGGAGACGGGCGACGGTCTCGCCGGGAAGCTGGCGAAACGGCTGAAGCGGCGGTAAGAGATATCGATCGGGTAACGCGCCCGAGAATAGAATTGGCAGGTTCCCCACGTTTTACCTCCTCAAGTTATTGGCAATTCCGAGCATTTCGTCGGCGCTCTGGATCGCTTTGGAATTCAACTCATAGGCCCGTTGAGCCATTATGAGGTTTATCATTTCCGTCACGACCTGGACGTTGGACATCTCCAAGAATCCCTGGGCTATGCCGCCGAAACCTTCTTCTCCGGGATTACCCTCGATACTGTCACCGCACGCCTGGGTCGCTCTGTAGAGGTTTTCGCCGATGGCCTCAAGACCCGCCGGGTTTACGAAGTTGACGAGGCGTATACGACCTATTTCATCAAAGTCCCCGTCTTTGTCCTTAATCGTGACCGTCCCGTCCCTTGCCACTCGCAACTCGCTTGAGCCCTCGGGAATCTCCAGGGTACCCCCGCCTTTACCCGAACCCATGAGATGCACGACATAACCGCTGGTGGTCACGACCCGCCCATCCGCATCCAGTTTAAAGCTCCCGTCCCTCGTGTAGGCCAGCTGGCCGTCGGGTAGTTCCACCTCGAAGAAACCAGCGCCTTCAATGGCGAGGTCCAGGGGGTTGTCCGTCTGCTGTAGGTTACCCACACCGAAGGACCTCCCGCTCGCAGCCGATTTCACGCCGAGTCCAACTTGAAGCCCTGTTCCGCCTGGAACCGTCGGCCTCAGATTTTGATACAAGAGATCCTGGAACTCAAGACGAACCCTTTTGTATCCTGGGGTGTTGACGTTGGCCAAATTGTTGGAGATCGTATCTACCGCCATCTGCTGGGAGTACATTCCCGAAGCTGCAGACCAAAGAGCCCTTATCATTAACGGAACCCTCCCTCGAAGTGATCTATATCGCCTATACCCTACCGACATCGTTGACCGCTTTACCTAGCGTTTCGTCGTGGGCCTGGATGACCTTTTGCCCCATTTCATACGCCCTCATGATGGTGATCATCTCCACCATTTCCTCGACAGGGTTCACGTTTGAGCCTTCTATGAATCCTTGGATGACCTCGGTCCCACCTGCCTCCGATCGTCCAAGTGCCGCCGGAATTTCCGTAGCCCCGCCTGGTGCAAACAGAGAGTTTCCTTCCTTTAACATCAGCGAAGTATCGTCGAATTGGACTACCCGTAACCTTCCTACTTCGATTCCCCCCACACTGACCGTTCCATCCGAGGATATCACGATCCCCGTACTCTCAGTGCCGCCCGCGTTCCCTACCTGTGTCCGTTGACCCTGTCGTATCGTCAAAGGGCCCGCATCTCCCATTACCACATGGCCGTCGATCGTCGCAAGGGTCCCATCGGGCAGGAGTGTAAAAACCCCCTGGCGGGTGTATCTTAAGCCTGCCGGGGTCAATACTTCGAAAAAACCCGGGCCTTTCAACGCTACGTTCAAGGGTTCACGGGTCTCGATAAGAGGTCCCTGGGTGTGTATGACATGGATGCTACCGACGGTGGATCCCATTTGAAGCCTCCCTATAGGGACCGGGGAGTTCGCCGCCCACGAAATGCAGGGAAGCTCGGGGATTTCGAAAATCCCGGAAACACCGGAAACACTCGAGATCCCGGCCGCCCCGGCACCCGAAAACAAGGCCTCTCGAAGCATCCGGGAGAACCCACCGGCATTTTGGTCCTCACGGCGCCACGTCACTACTCCGCTGGCGCCTCCCAAGACGGCCCCCAGGGGTAACACCGGTACCGGGTCCCTTACCCTGTACATGCGGACCGGGAGAGGTGTCTCTACGACGGGGACGTCCTTTTTGAAACCAGACGTGCTCGCGTTGGCAAGGTTATTGGCGGCTACATCCAACCGGTCCCTTTCGAGCATCATACCGCTCGCAGCGGAATAGATCCCCCTTATCACCAAGCATTACCTCCTTGCCGTACATTACATCGCGTGCTCCGCCGTATATCGCATGCTCCGCCGTTGTTCGTGGTTACACTTTCTTATTCCTTAACGCGTGTTTCTTCAAACGGACGCCTGCGAGAATGATTCGAGAATGATTCCCGATAGAAAAGACAAAGCCTGCATCCGCCAGGCCGACGGTGCCGAAACGGCGACTCGTTTTCGAGACGCCCTGGCGAATACAGGACGACCGCCTGTTTCGGCAACCCGGCTATCTTGGCTCTCCCCTACCCAGGGGAAGCTTTAGACCCGTGGCTTTGCGCCCCCACCTTTCGATGGGTTTGCCATTTCGACGGACGGTTTGGATGACACCCTGCTGGCCCTGCGCCTTTCGAGCACTCACGAGCACTCATGAGTAGCTTCGTGACCGAACGGCCCACAGGGTACGTACTCTATACTTCTTCTCGTAAATGTAATCCAAATATTCAATATCGAGGAAGACGATTCCTTCTATACTATTGGTTTAATACATTCTTTGTTTTTTTACCTCGTTTTATCTCTCGCCTTTACGCTCTTCGGCCTGTGCCACACTTACGGGGTCCGGGATAGAGCGCCCACCGGGTTCGACGATTTCAATGGCTTCCGGGGGGTGCCCTACTTACGGGGTCCGGGATAGAGGGAAGTAATTGTGACCATTTCCGTTTCTTCTCCAACCTCCCGTCTCCATGTTCTTCGGTTCACCTCGGCGCCCACATTACTCTCGGAAATATCTCCAGGTGGTCTTGGTGGACTTGGGGATAGCTGAGGGCGAGCCCGGCCCCGATGGCCACACACGATACCGGGTCTTCTGCAACTTGAACGGGCACACCGGTTTCCTCGGCCATTACGAGATCAATGCCATCCGTCAACGAGCCCCCGCCAGTAAGCACTATGCCCTTATCTACTATGTCGGCTGCCAGCTCCGGCGGCGTTCGTTCCAATACCCTCCGGGTTGCCGCTATTATCTCGGCCACCGTATCCTTTGTAGCCTCATAGATGTCGTTGGAGGTCAAGAGAACGGTCCTCGGAAGGCCTGTGAGCATGTCCCTCCCCCGGACTTCCATGGAGAGGTTCCTGTGGCCGGGTTTTACCGTTCCTATAGCGATCTTCGCAGTCTCGGTGGTACGTTCACCTATCATCACGTTGAAGTTTCGCTTGACGTACCTTCCGATATCCTCATCGAGCTTATCCCCACCGACGCGTATGGACTCCTTGACCACTATCCCGCCAAGCGCCAGGACCGCTACGTCGGTAGTCCCCCCTCCGATATCCACAACCATGTTGGCACTCGGCCCGCTTATATCAAGGCCGGCACCCAAGGCTGCCGCCAAAGGCTCCTCTATCACGTACGCTTTCCTGGCCCCCGCTTGCATGGCCGCCTCGAGAACCGCCTTCTTTTCGACGCTTGTAACGCCCGACGGGACGCAAACCATGATTCTGGGCCTGAAAAACGCGCGAGGCCCACACACTTTGGAAAGGAAATGCTTCAGCATCGCTTCGGTATAACGATAATCGGCGATCACGCCGTTTCTCAAGGGCCTGATGGCGACTATGTTGCCCGGCGTCCGTCCGATCATGGAGTGGGCCTCTTCCCCTACGGCCATTATCTTGTCAGTATCCTTGTTTATGGCCACCACCGACGGTTCCCTGAGCACTATGCCCTTACCCACATAGTAGATGAGAATGGTCGCGGTTCCCAAATCGATACCCATGTCTGCAGCCATGTGGCGTCCCCCTAGCGGAAGCTTGTCCTTAGCATTTGCTTTCTACACCGTTTAAGCTATTCCTTTCGTTGCCCGACCGACCCCTCAAATCCCCACGACCGCATCGTACTTCGTCTTCTTAGCGCCCTTGCCGACTTCCTGGTACTTCCTTCTGGTCGCCTCGCCGCCTCTGATATGGCGTTCGGCTTTGTTCTTTTCGAGGACCTTCCTCACCTTCTCGGCTTCGATTTTGTTTATCTTCATCAACCGTTCGGTTACGTCCTTGTGGACGGTGCTCTTTGAAATCCTGAACTCCGCCGCAGCCTCCCGGACGGTAGCCCCATTTCGTATGATATATGCGGCCACTTCTTTGACCCTCTGTACAATAGCGTCATGGTCCACCGGAAAGGCCCCCTTTGCTTCACCCAGGCGTTACACCGTTCGACCCGCACCGGGAGACCTAATAGCGGTTCCCTCAACCGGGTTTTCTCCTCGTGCCTTGGCGCTTTGTCCGGTATGGGACGGACCGCGGTTCCCTTGGGCTTTATTAGATATATATGTGGGCCGGTCCAACGCATATGAGCGTATGTAGGTGAAACATTAGGGTAGGAGGTGCGAAGCGTCGATGATCCGACCGGCAGCTCTTGTGCCAGGCCTGCAAGGAGACGGAATTTCTCCGGGTGTACGAAGCGTTGACGCTCCGATCGGCAGTCGTCACCGCACTGGCGTAAAGCGTTAGGGTAGGGCGCGAAGTGGTCCGGAGCAAACGGCGTTCTCCGCTCCAGCGTTTTCAAAATGACCGGGCGAGGGTTCATGTCCCCCGCCCGCAGGCACCGGTACCGACAAGGTCGCCGTCACCGGAACAGACCCGTTGGATCGATAGCTTCCCCTTCCATGCTGGGGCGGACTTCGACATGGACGTGAAGTCCCCACTCGGCTTCCCAAAGCCCTGGATCGCCAACCTCTGCCAAAACCTCTCCAGCCCTCACGGTATCCCCGGCGCGAACCACTGGTTTTGTAAGGCCGGCATACCGGATCACAGCGTCCGTGGACTCGTAACTCTGGGTTACAACCAGTCCCTTGAACGGGTCCTCTTCGATGGCCAAGATAGTGCCGTCCGAGACCGCTTTTACGGGTTCGCCTTTACCGGCCTTGAAGTCCAAACCGGGATGAAATCGCCAATCCTTGAAAGTCGGAAAGTACACCCACCCGAACTCCGTGACAACTTCTCCCTCTACGGGTGACACCAAATCTTTGAAATGAGGAACGGCCACTGCCTCCATGGTCGTGGGGCTCGCAGTCGCACCCCCGGTCGTGGAGCTCACAGTCGCACCCTCGCTCGCTGGGCTCGCAAGCGCACCCCCGTTTGGGCTCTCCCGGTCCTCGTTCCCGGATGATGCGATGTTCGAACCACCGCCCGCGTCGCGCGTCCCGCCGGTGTCGGGCTGGTCTCTCACGGGCTTTGCGGGTGCTTCGGCCTTCGCGGGAGCTTCGGCCTCGTCCCCATCTTCAGGCGCTTTGGGTTCGACTCCGGTCTCGCCGCGCTCAGGTCCAGCCGGCCACTCTTTGCCCTCATCACCCTTACGGATAGAGCCGACGTCGTTGTCGACCTCATAGGGCGCTATGCTGTCCCTGCTCCGTGAAAGATCAATCAGCATGGCCAAGATCCCCCGCACCGGTATCCCCGTCCGAGCGGAAGCGACCCATAGGGAAACCCCCGCAGCTACCACGAGTGTGAGCACTATCGCGACTCCCCTACGTAGGGCTTTACGTATCAGCGGCGACTTCTTGATTTTGGCAAAAAAAGACCACGGATAAAAACGCATATTTGTTTTTCACCCCGTGGTCAATTATCCCCATTTTTTTCCTATGTTATGCATGGCCTAATTGCAGACGTCATTCCCTGAACATGGGAACGACCTGAACGCCGGTATAGTAGTACTTTATGATTTCCTCAAACCCGTACCCGCGGCGCGCCATCCCGTCGGCGCCGTACTGGCACAACCCCACGCCGTGTCCGTAGCCGTCGGTCACAAAGCGGACACCGTCCGGTAGAAGACGCCACGTGAACTTCGCAGATCGTAACCCTAATGCGAGCCTAAACTCGTTCGCCGTCATCTCCTTGTCTCCCACCCGGACCATACTGGTGTGACCCCCGCGGCCGACTTTCAGGATTTGGATGAACGTATCCTGGCCTTCCCGGCCGGTCTTCAACGCCAGCGCATCCAAGCCGAGCCGCGCGGCCATTTCATCGTAGGATATGTCCTGAACCGTCCCGTAATAGGGCGAACCGATATCGTATGGACACGGTTTTCCCCTAAGGTAAGGCTCCTGCCCCGACCATACGTCTTCAGAGTCCTCGGTATGCCCCCCGCAAGTGGAGTGATAAACGGGATCGATTAAACGATTCCGGTAGACTATAACGAGCCCTTCGGTCTCGCGCACCGCGGTCTCGATCTTCGGCCAGTAGCGCAAATAGCCAAAAAATCCCCACCTCTGCCGACACTGCTTCTTCGATATCCACGCCTGCCCGAGGACGGGGTCTGTAGAAATGTCGGCACCCGGATGTTCTTGGCTTCCAGGGCCTCCGAATATCCTCATCCGCCGTACCGCGTAGGTGCGCGCCACCACGGCCTGGGCCTTCAAAGCCTCCTCGTGAAACGAGGCCGGCATCTCAGCGGCCACCACACCCTTCAAATACTCCTCCAGCGGCATGGCTTGAATAGCGCCTTCGCTCTCGATAAAGACGTCTATGGCGACGTCCGGTGTCGTCTGGCCGGTCCTTTCGTCAGATCGGGAGGAGATGTTGGAATAGGCCATGAGCAGAGGAATACCGAAGACCACCAGAATGAAGACGATAAAACCCCAAAGGAGCGTGCGCATCAATTCTCGAGATCTCCTCGTCGGCCCCGGGATGTATCCAGCGGCGACAGCGTTTCTCGGTGCTATTCACCGACGATAGCGTTTCCTTAAGATAGGTATTCCGCTGGTGGTAGGCATATGACCTGAGGTAGGTGGATGCGGCTGGTAAATCCAGGTGGATTATCAGTCTGTCTCTTGCGGTCCGCCTCTTCACCAACACACCGGGGAACGGCGGGGATCGCAAAGATGCTCCGCAGGGTTGTGAGTTCGCCTCTTCTTCCCAACACACAGTGGTGCCGGCCACGGACGTGCGCCACATCAACGGGTTATCACTCCGCCTCTTCTTCCCAACACACCGCGCCGAGACTTCTCAGTTTCCCGGCGAAGTTGAGATAGCCCCTCTTTATGTGTTCCGCGTAAAGGACGGTGGTTTCCCCCCTGGCGGCAAGGCCCGCGAGGACCAAAGCCGCACCGGCGCGGAGGTCCGTCGCCTTCACTTCCGCCCCGCTTAGGTACTCTACTCCGCGGACGGTAGCCCCTCGCCCCTCGACGGATATATTTGCTCCCATGGCGTTGAGTTCAGCGACGTGCATGAAGCGGTTTTCGAAGACACTTTCTACAATGCGGGAAGTCCCTTTGGCCAGTGAAAGAAGGGCCATTGTTTGGGCCTGCATGTCGGTGGGGAAACCGGGGTACGGCATGGTCTTCACGTTAGTCGCCTTGAGGCGTTTTCTCTTCTTTGAAACCAAGACGGACGTCTCATCATCCCCGACCTTTACCTCCACCCCCATTTCCCTTAGTTTTGCCGTAACCGACTTCAGGTGGTCCGGTACGACGTTATTGACCTTTACTTCCCCGCCCGTAATGGCTGCGGCAACCATGAAGGTTCCGGCCTCGATACGGTCGGGAATCACGACGTGGCTTGTGCCTTTCATGCTATCCACGCCGTCTACTCTAATGACGTGGGTGCCAGCGCCCGTAATCCGGGCTCCCATTCCGTTGAGGAAGTTCGCGAGGTCGATGATCTCCGGTTCCTCGGCGGAGTTTTCGATATAGGTGGTGCCACGCGCGAGGGTCGCCGCCATCATTATGTTTTCGGTCGCGGTGACACTGGGAAAATCCAAGTATATCCTCGCACCCGTCAAGCGGCCGTCGCATCTGATGTCGATCATTCCGTGCTCCATCTTCACCCGCGCTCCAAGCGCAGTAAAACCCTTGAGGTGAAGGTCGATTGGCCTTGCGCCGATGGCGCAACCCCCGGGTAACGCGCCAACAGCGCGGCCGCGGCGCGCGAGTAGCGGTCCCATTGTCAGGAGAGAGGCTCGCATCCTGCATACGAGATCGCTGGGGCATCTGTATTCATCGGATGGACCCGATCGAACCAGGATAGCATCGGAGGCCGCAGTAACAGACGCCCCTAAGGCCTCCAACATTCGGATCATCACTTGGACGTCGTCCAAGAGAGGGATGCCCCGAAGCTCGCTCGTGCCGTCTGCCAGAATACATGCCGCGAGAATGGGAAGAGCCGCATTTTTGGCTCCCTCGATCTTGACCTCTCCCTCGAGTCTATGGCCCCCTTCCACTTTGATGCTGAGCAATTCGCTACCTCCGACCTAGTGAGCCCTCACGATATCCTTTACCTTCATCAGTCTCGAGATGCCAGACCTCTCCAATTCCGCAAGGCGCATGGTAATTTCGGCCGCCTTTGCTTCGAGCTCCGGTATTAATATATACTCTAAGGCATTTACGCGCCGCCTTGTCTTCTCTATTTCTTGCGAGAGCAGGTCCACCGCCCTCTCCACCGCGGCGAGTTCGAGAAGTACGGGGACGGTCCGGGCCAAGACCAAAATGGCGTTATCCAAGTCTCCGCTAGTCTCAGCGAAGCCGTATGGGAAGATCTCCCCTTCAAACCGGTGTTCGAGCTGTGGAAGGCGTAAGTTCATCGTGGTCTTGTAGTCCACCTTCACCACCAAATTCGCCTCCGGCAACGACAGCGCTGAAGCCCATGCGTCCGGCCCGGTCGAGGCGAAGGCCAACGCGACCTGCTTGTAGAACTCAGCCATCCTTTGCTCCACTTCTTGTCTCAAAGAGCGGTTTTTATGTACGAGGCCCAAAAACTCTCGCATGAGCTCGTCCCTTTTGTCTTTGAGGAGTTTATGCCCGCGTTTTGCCATCTTAAGTCTATTTTTGAGCTTCAACAGTTCCATTCGGGTGGCATTTACCCTGATTTCCATCGGTCGGACCACCTTCAATCCCGCATCAAGCTCGTATTAAGCGTCAAGAAGCCGCCTTGGCGGGGAGGTACTTCTCGATGTGTTCATCTCTCAGCCTCTTGAGCTCGCTGCGCGGTATCAGCGTCATGAGTTCCCAGCCTAGATCCAGGGTTTCTGTGATGCTCCGGTTCTCGTGATCTCCCTGCTTTACAAAGCGGTTCTCGAAAGCCTCGGCGAATTTCAGGTACTTCTTGTCAAGCGGGGTGAGCGCTGCTTCACCCAATACCACCGCCAGCTCCCTCGCCTCTTTCCCTCTATCGTAGGCCGCCGAGAGCTGGTTTAACACGCCCGCATGGTCCTCACGGGTTTTGCCCTCGCCGATACCCTTGTCCTTTAGTCTTGACAGCGACAGCGACACGTTGATCGGCGGGTAGATGCCCTTGTTGTGCAAGTCCCGACTCAAGATGATCTGCCCCTCGGTTATATAACCGGTGAGGTCGGGTATCGGGTGGGTCTTGTCGTCCTCGGGCATCGTGAGGATCGGCATCTGAGTTATGGAGCCCGGTTTATCAATAATCCTACCCGCGCGTTCGTAGATGGATGCCAAGTCCGTATACATGTATCCGGGATAACCACGCCTGCCCGGGACTTCCTTACGCGCCGCGGAAATCTCGCGTAACGCCTCGCAGTAGTTGGTCATGTCGGTGAGTATGACGAGGACGTGCATCCCCTTTTCGAAGGCGAGGAATTCGGCCACCGTCAGCGCCATTCGAGGCGTGGCGATTCTCTCGATTACCGGGTCGTCAGCGAGGTTTATGAAGAGTACAGCCCGCTCAATGGCACCCGTCTTCCGGAAGTCGCTGATGAAGTAATCCGCTTCCTCAAAGGTTATTCCCATGGCCGCAAACACTACCGCGAACTTCTCCTCGGCACCCAAGACCTTCGCCTGACGCGCTATTTGAGCGGCCATCTGAGGATGCGGAAGCCCTGCACCCGAAAAGATAGGGAGCTTTTGTCCGCGCACCAGCGGGTTCATGCAGTCTATAGCGGAAATACCGGTTTGTATGAACTCGGACGGATATGCCCTAGAACAGGGGTTTATAGGGTTTCCTTCTATATCGAGCCTCGCTTCGGGTATGATCTTAGGACCCTTATCGATTGGCCTACCGGAACCGTCGAACACGCGACCGAGCATGTCCGTGGAAACCCCGATTTCTATCACTTTCCCCAAAAAGCGGACTTTTGATCTCTTTATGTCAAGGCCCCTCGTGCCTTCGAACAGCTGCACCAGCGCCCGGCCCTGCGACGCCTCCAGCACGCGACCTCGCCTTATCTCCCCCGAAGCCATCTCTACTTCCACCAGTTCATCGTAGTGGACTTCTTCCACTTGCTCTACCACGATGAGGGGGCCCATGACGTCGGAAATCGTCATATACTCCTTGAGCACGGCTTTCCCTCCAATCGAACCCCTTTCGGGATAGTATCTCATTCGGGACACTTAGGGGAACCAACAACGCTTTCCCCCGAAGAGCTCCCTCGGGAACCCTTCCCGAGAGGCCTACCTCGGAAGTCCCGAGAAGGCTTCGTTAGAAACCTCCATCCCCTTTGTTATACAGCGAGCGGATTTGAGACTCAATTTCGGCCTCGATCTCACCGAACTTCTCTTTAAGCTGATCTTCCGGAATGAGACGGGCCCTGGCTATTTTCTCCCTGACCGGAAGCTCCGCGATCTCGGACATGGGGACTTCCTCGGCTAATGCCTCTTTGGCTTTATGGTGAAAGAGCATGATTAATTTCAGTATCCAGTACTGCTTCTCGAAAGAAGTATACGTATCCGCCTCGTGGAAGGCGTTTTGGTATAAAAAGTCCTCCCTTATGGACTTGGCGGTCTCGAGCGTAAGTCTCTGAAGCGGCGAAAGGGCATCCACCCCGACCAGTCGCACTATCTCTTCCAGTTCCGCCTCTTCCTGGAGGATCGCCATGGCTTCGGCCCTGAGATCCGGGAATTCTTCGCTCACGTTCATTCTGTAATACTCCTGAAGGCGATCGGCGTAGAGCGAGTAACTGGTCAACCAGTTTATGGCCGGGAAGTGTTTCCTGGCGGCCAGCCTGTCGTCCAACGCCCAGAACACCTTCACTATCCGGAGCGTGGACTGGGTGACGGGTTCGGAGAGGTCGCCGCCAGGCGGAGATACGGCTCCCACCGCAGTGAGCTCTCCCTCACGGTAGTCGCTACCAAGACATATGACCCGTCCCGCCCTCTCATAGAACTCGGCCAAGCGCGATCCGAGATACGCCGGATATCCTTCCTCGCCCGGCATCTCCTC
>DUSP01000043.1 GCA_012842575.1 Clostridia bacterium | reverse complement strand
TCTGACGCTCCTCGATATCCGTCCCTGTGGAGAGTGAATTGGGCCCCTGTAAAGATCAATCCCTGGCCAGCCAATGATTCCTTCAATAGGTTGACGTTGGACTCGAGGAGGACTAGAACCCTTTCGTCGAGGCTCGAGAACCTTGCGGTGACCTCCGAGCCGTGCGCGAACACTTCGACGGTCACCTTCGGGTTATCGGCCGTCCTGACCTGTACGGTGATTCGATCCACCCCGCGATCATATGCCCTCTTTATGGCCCGAGCCATACTGTCTATGACCGACGTGGCGTCTAGATCCGATGACACATCGTTTCGAAACGTGCTCACCGCCATAGATTTAGCGTCCGTATGGAGCCCGGGGTGGCTTTCCCATAGAACAGGGCGAAACTTTGTGTCAGATCCAGCTACCTTGTACCCGCCCGAAGAACCGACGTCGTCCTCCTCCTGTAGAGGGATGTGCGACGTCGTCAGCGATGGCGACTCTCCCGTAAGCGAAGTGCCTCGTTGTGGAGTGGCTTCGTTACCCCCGATCGGCGAGACCCAAAATCGTCCTTCGGCTGCCGTCCCGTGCCGTACTCCCTCCGAAGTCGTGACGCGCAAAGCCGGTCTGGAACCGTCGCCATTTGGGAGGTGTAGGTGCTCAGATGGTGCGTGGTGTTCATCGGGTACGCCACGGTCTTGCCGCAACCCGTCGGACCGGTAAGGTCCCGTCGACCGCAGATCGTCACCGTACGCAGCCGTCGACCCCGCCTGACTTCGTTCTAAAGGTAACCTCGAAAACCCGGACACCCTTCCCTCCTTCGAAGTGGTTCCGAGGACGGCTTCGTCCGATACGTCCGATGGGGTTTCATCCGTTCGTGGCAACGCCGTATTTGCCCCCAAGGGCGGAATCTCCCCGGCGACACCCGCTTCTTGCAGCACTTCCCGTCCGGTTCCAGCGGAGGCATCACCCAATGGATAGGGTCTTACCGTAAGGTTTACCTCCGGGCCGTACTCGCCATTTGGTCCGTAAGGGGCCTTTCCGGGAGGGTTGCCGCCACCGGCCCCACTTTCGGCAAGAAACCCCCTCAAACCAAAAAGCATACGGTCACCGTCCGATGTCGCCCCCAAATTGTGGCCGGCACACATAATTCCTTCCGGAGTACACCGAGAACCGTCTTCATGCTCATCGGTATAGCCCTTAACACCTGACTCGTCCTTCCCCGCTTCTGCCGAAACCCTTTCGAGTGATCCGACATCCACCGTCGTCGCGTACTGAGCGCTTCCCTCGCCGGAACGGATGCGGTCCTCCCCACACTCACTCGCTGGTATCGGGCCCTCCTCCGGGCCCCTTAGCGCACCTCTTGGCGCAGGGCCCGCCCTATCTTCGCTCACCACGGCCTGTCCAGTACCTGACCCACGAACTCGCGTCTCGACCCTCCGTAAAACCTCCGGCCACGACTGCTCGGGTCCTCTTATACTCGCCGCGCATTCCGGACCGAAGGACTCGGGTCTCTTTGCCCTCCTGGTATGAGCGGTTATAGAACGCCCACTGACGGCCATCTGCCTCCCGTATCCGCTCCCCCTTTCGTTCGCCCGATCAACACCTACATTGGCGCCGCACTGTAATCTTGCACCGCACAGAACCATGCTTTTTCACCTCCTTTCGCCGCAATTATTTCATTAGAACTCTTCCATGCCCGGTTTATCCCGGTTCATCCGTTTGTGGCGTTACATCGGTCACGCGATGTCTTGCTTGGCTTTGCGTCCCGCCACCGCGTCGTCCGCCGCCACCTGCTCTTTGTACATGACTCCCTTCTCGTACATCTCCCGTTGACTTTCCCTCAGCCGCTCTAGCACCTTCATGGCCTTCGTAGCCCGAATCAGACTTTCTCGTCTTTCTTCCCACATCTTGGTAATCCGCATCAGGGTTTCTTCCGCCTTGGCTCTGTCCTTGGCAAGACGCTCGAAGTACATCCGGTAGCTCTCACAACCCATCACCTGGAACCGCCCTTCTTCGAAATGGGCGAAAAACAGCCCGGAGAACTCCTTTTGCGCTCTCCGCTTCGAGTCCACTTCGTTTAGAGCCCTCTGCCGCCACCCCTCGGCTTCCCGCACCCGCATGGAAGCTTCCTTCTCCAACTGCCTCTTCAGCGAAAGCACCCTTTCTAGTCGGAAAAAGAACTTTTTCATACAGGTTTACTCCCTCGAAGGATGGAAGCGAGACGGAGGTGGGCGCCTTCCATGGTGTCGCGCTCGAACATTCCTTGAGACAAAAAGGACCGCAACGGACCTATGAGCTCAATGGCGCGATCTATATCGGGGTTTGAGCCTCTACTGTATGCGCCTATGTTGATGAGGTCTTCGGCGTCCCGGTAGGTCGATAATATCTTCCTGGCCTCGTTGACCGTCTGACGCCTTTCTTCGGGAACCACGTCGTGCCAGAGACGACTCACGCTTTCCAGCACGTCTATGGCCGGATAAAGACCACTCGATGCCAGCTTCCGCGAAAGCACTATATGCCCGTCGAGTATAGCCCGCATGGCATCGGAAATCGGCTCGTTTAAGTCGTCTCCTTCCACGAGGACTGTGTAAAAGGCGGTGATGCTGCCGGAAGTGAACGATCCTGCCCGCTCGAGGAGCCTTGGAAGGACGGCAAACACG
>DUSP01000137.1 GCA_012842575.1 Clostridia bacterium | reverse complement strand
GGAAGCCGGCGAACCCGCCGCGGAAAGAGAAAACGACGATATGGGCAAGGTGAGAAGAGATCTTATCAACAGAATGAGGAGGATTGAAGGACAAGCACGCGGTATCGCGAAAATGTTGGAGGAGGGGCGTGATTGCGCTGACGTCGCCGTGCAGATGGCCGCTATGAGGGCCGCCATAAACAGGGCGGGGATGAAAATGCTTGCGACGCATTTCATGCTATGTTTGGCTAAGAACATCAAAGAGGGTGCTGATCCGGCCGACCTCGTGGAGTATACCACGGAGGTTTTTATGAGGTTCTCGTAGAGACCGCTCTAAGCGGACAGAATAAGGATAGGCCTGGGGTACGTGGGGTACGCGTTTATTCGGAAAGCACCCCTTGACGGATGGGAAGAGTTGGCTTAAGATTGGTTTCGGTAGAAATACCCCCTAGGGGTATATGAGTGGAAAGGCGTCCCTGGGCTTCAAAAATAATTGACCCTCAAAAATAATTGACCCTTTGTAATGTGGATTTCAATGGAGGTGTCGGGCTTTGGTCGAGAATGCGGACGGTCAGGTTATCCACGTCACGGATGCGACCTTTGCGGAAGAGGTATTGGACTCCCCGGTTCCGGTTTTGGTCGATTTCTGGGCGGCTTGGTGTGGGCCGTGTAGGATGATAGCTCCAGTGGTAGAAGATGTCGCCAGAGAGATGGCGGGGACTCTCAAAGTCGCAAAACTCAACGTCGACGAAAACCAGAGCACGGCCAGAAGATACGGCGTCATGAGCATCCCGACGCTTATGATCTTCAAGGACGGCCAGGTAAAGGAACGCCTGGTGGGTTATATGCCCAAGTCGGAAATAAAGAGGCGCATTGACGCCGTAATAAGCTGATCCCTCAGGAGGGATGCGGGCGGTAACCATGCTATCTCAATTGCGTGTTGGCGCTGACGTGCGCTTGTTGGGTACAGTATACTTCAAGTAACCATGCTGTCCCGGTTGCGTGTTGGCGCCGTGTTGAGATGACCGCGCCAGGTACGCCGGATCCGGAAGTGCTTGGGTAACGCGTAAACTCGGGCGTTACCTGAGGTTCGACGGGCCGGACGGCGATCCTGTTTTCGACCTCTATCGAAGAATTGTAACGGTTTTGGAAAAAGGATTGCCCCGTTGGTTTCTCGATATTCTGAGTTCTTGCTCCGGGTCCTGTCTATGTTTACCTATTGTTGAACGAAGAACTTGACGCTGCGAGCGGGGCTTGTGAGTGTATGTTTACTTATTGTTGAACGAATAACGTTTGCAGCGGTAAAGTGTTGCCTGCGAGTGTTTTGGTGTATGTTTACCTATTGTTGAACGAAGAACCAGGGAGGCCCTCTTATTGCATCCGGTACTGGTCTCAATCGGCCCTTTTCATATATATTCTTGGGGCACTATGTTTGCCCTCGCTTTCATCGTCGGGACGTGGCTTGCCGCTAAAGAGGCGCGCAGGCGGGGTTATGATCCCGGGATCGTGGTGGATCTCGCCGCATATTCGGTCGTATCTTCACTTATCGGTGCGAGGCTCCTTTACGTCTTACTCGATCCAAGCGAGTTCGCGGGCAATCCTTGGCGGGTATTATTCATCACCGAAGGGGGACTGTCGCTTCACGGCGGCGTTCTCGGGGTCATGTTGATGGGCATTTGGTTTTCGAGGAGATACAAGGTCCCTTTTTGGGGATTTGCCGATATTCTGGCACCTTCGGTCCCTCTCGGTACTGCAATTACACGCATCGGGTGTTTTCTGAACGGGTGTTGCTACGGAGTCTTGACCCGAGTACCGTGGGCCAGTTTTACCAGGTTGGCTTCGGGGCCGAGACATCCCACCCAGATTTACGAAATGCTGCTGGACCTCGTTCTGTTTATCTACCTGTGGAGGAAGAGGGACCGCATCGCTTTCCCGGGCGCGTTGTTCCTCGATTATGTTGTGGGTTATTCGGTCATCCGTTTCATCGTCGAATACTGGAGGGACGTCCCGCATATCACGCCGTTTCTCAGCGTGGCGCAAGGCGCGAGCTTGGTTGTTATTGCCGGGGCGTACCTCATGGGGAAGTTTTTGAAAAGAAAAGCGGGGCGCATATCCCCTTAGTAAGCCGGTATACTGCCTCATTCTGACTGGGCCAAAATACCACCAGCACCGAAGTCCTGAGAGGATGGAATGCGGCTAAGACGAATCGGTGGCACGGTTTATTTTTATTACTTTTTAGCAACTTCTGTGGTATAATTAATTGGAAATTGGGTAATTTGCGTGACATTTCACAATGCACCCATTTCTTTTAACTCCATTTCAATTTTATAGCACCACACGCAGTACTAAAAGATAGACTTACCAGCCTGATTTCCACTCTCTTCAGAATGATCGCACATCACTGTACGTTGTAACTTTGTACCGCATATTCTCTTAACGGCATTAGCAACCAAATCGACATCAGCGACCAAATCGGCTTGGGGCGGGCAAACTTGCGCAGCACGATGCGGTGCTCCATTCACGCCGGCGGCGAGGCTATGTCCCCAGGTCGATAACGTAAGCGACGCAAGGGGCTGGGCGGGGCTTGGAGGGTATTTCAATAGGTCGCCGAAGGGAGCTTTTAGTATCCGATTTGCGATCCGATTCGATTTACAATCCGAACAGTACTGTGGAGAACCAGGACATACGTACCTGGTTTCTCTCTTAGATGGGACTGAATTTTCATGCAATATCCCGGGGTGGTGCTGAAGGAGACGAATCGGGGATACGCCGTGGCATTGCGTTTGGTACGGGCAACATTCAAAGGGCTCGACCCTGAAACGGTGGCCCTCCGGGCGGGAGTCCCGTACGACGGATGCCGGAACGAATTCACCGTGGACCTTTTCGGCCAGTCGTACAAGGTCTCTTGGCCCGAGGCAGGCATTAAAAATGGGGACCACGAGCCGGCAGACGACGTTTCCAGTATATTGATTCTTCACTATTTGCGGGATGCTTCCGGCGTCCCGGCGAGAAATCGTTGGATAAGTATCAAGGAGCTTCCGGGGGGAGCGGTTTACCAAGAGGCGTTCAAGAGGAGGACGCTGATCCCCTTAAGTCGTATCGTTGAAAAGGGTATGGGCTTCCTGTCCCTCGACGGAACCAAAAAGAATGACGATTTAGCAAGGACGTGGCTCACCAATGTCAAGCGTCAAGTGGGGGAATCGGGGTCGGGAGTGTGGAGTCTTGGCGATATCGGAGACATATCTTTTTTCGTACGGGCCTTGCCGAGGATCCCTTTGGGGTTCGTATATTGGGCGGGGTGTGTCGAAGAGGGGATTCCTTCGTCCGGGACGGTCCTGTTCGATGAAAGTGCGCCCGCTTACCTACCGACGGAGGACCTCATCGTGTTGGCCGACCTCGGGGTAAGTATTCTCAGGAGAGCCATCTCGACACAAGAGACTTAAGACCGCGGAGAGGATTGCACAAGGGAGGGGTTTCGGTGCCCAGGTTTAGGGGTATCAAAGTCGGAGAGATCCGCGACCAGGCTACGCAGAGGCAAAAGATCGTCGATCCCAAAAGGACAGTAGATCCCGCATGCATGGAGGCCCTCTGCGTCGCGCAAGAAACGGGAACGCTGACGGCCTTCGACAGATTTGCCGCCCAGCAGCCGCAATGCGGCTTCGGCCTCACCGGAATATGCTGCCGGATCTGCGTACAGGGGCCGTGCAGGATAACCGCAAAGAGCGACGCAAACAAAAAGGGAGTATGCGGGGCTTCGGATTACACCATCGTAGGGCGCAACGTAGCACGGATGATCGCCGGCGGGGCCGCATGTCACTCCGAGCATGGCCACCACATCGCTAAGACACTGCTTCATATCGCCGAGGGTAAAGTGAAGGACTATACGATTACCGATACCGCTAAACTCCGTGCGGTGGCTGAGACCGTCGGCATCGACACCACGGGCAGATCCGACAATGAGATCGCGAAAAGCGTGGCTTTAGCGGCTCTGGAGGATTACCACAAGGTCGGAGACACCCCTTGCACCTGGCTCATGAGTACCATTACGCCGGGGCGCAGAGCCAAGTTCACCCACTGCGACATAGCGCCCTCTACCATAGACCGGGCCATTGTGCAAATAATGACCCAGACGGCTATGGGGATGGATGCGGATCCCGTTAACATAATATTCGGCGCCCTCCGAACCGCATTGGCGGATTATACGGGGATGCACATCGCCACGGACCTAAGTGACATCGTGTTCGGAACGCCGCGACCCGTAGTCACCGAGGCCAACCTCGGCGTTTTAGACCCTGAGTACGTCAACATCGCCACTCACGGTCACAACCCCACCCTCAGCGAAATGGTGGTACAAGCGGCTCGTGCTTTGGAACCCGAAGCCAAAAGGGCTCAGGCCAAAGGCATCAAAGTCGTGGGTATATGCTGCACGGGTAACGAACTCCTCATGCGAAAGGGTGTAGCGCTGGCAGGAAATCAGGCCACTCAGGAGCTTGCCATCATGACAGGGGTCTTGGATGCCATGATCGTCGACATCCAATGCATAATGCCCGGACTGAAACCGCTCTCGGAGTGCTTCCATACGCGTTTCATAACCACCTCCGAGCAGGCTAAGATCCCTGCCTCATATCACTTCGACTTCCGGGAAGAAAACGCCTTGGAGATCGCCAAGGACATGGTTCGACTGGCCATTGAGGGATATAAGTCACGGGATCAGTCCAAAATCAAGGTTTCCAAGCACAAGAGCCGAGTGGTCGCGGGGTGGAGCTTTGAGGCCATGAAAGATCTATTCGCCGGACTTAACCCCGACCGCCCCGTGAAGGTGTTGACGGACGCGATCGTGGAGGGGAAAATCCGAGGGGTGTGTCTTTTCGCGGGTTGTAACAACCTCCGAATCCCGCAGGACGAAAGCCACCTTACCATCGCAAAGACCCTCGCCGCCAATGACGTCTTCATGTTGGCGACGGGTTGTGCAGCCGGGGCCTTTGCCAAGGCAGGGCTTATGTCTTCCGCCGCGGTGGATGCGTATGCGGGCGAAGGGCTAAAGTCTTTCCTCAAAGACCTCGAAGCCAAAGCCGACCTCGGACATGAGCTGCCGCTCATATTCCATATGGGTTCGTGCGTGGATAACGTCCGCGCCTTCGACTTATGCGTCGCCATGGCTTTGGAGCTGGGGGTGGATATACCCAAGGTACCGTTCGCGGCGAGCGCTCCCGAGGACATGCACGAGAAAGCGGTCTCGATAGGGTCGTGGTGCGTCGCCATGGGGCTTCCCGTTCACGTGGGCGTGGTACCTCCCATTGAAGGTAGCGAACTCATCTACGGACTCGTGACTCAAATCGCCCACGACGTCTACGGCGGACACTTCATGTTCGAACAAGATCCAAAAAGGGCCGCCGAACTCATCATAGAGGCACTGGACTACAGGACGTGGAAACTGGGCGTGCACCGTTACGCCAGCAAGAAATATGAAACGACTTTGGCCGTGAACTGGTAAATCGGAAGGGGGGAGAAAGATGCTCGAGAAGTGGGAACCGAGGATAACCGATTTCGACAAGATATTCGAAGGGGCCATAAAAGATCCGTCCAAGGCTCCGAAAAGACTGTTCAAGCGATGTTATGATGGTGCCATCATCGCCACGAGCTATGCGGAAATACTCCTCAATAAAGCCTTGAGGATGTACGGCCCCGACAAACAAGTCACGTATCCGGATACCGCGTACTACCTCCCCGTCATTACGGCTCTAAGCGGTGAACGGGTGACAAAGCTCGGAGAGCTCCCTCCGATACTGAACCGGATAAGATCCCAAATCAAAGAGGAACTCACCTTCGAGAACGCCAGGCTTGCCGGGGAAGCCACGCTCTATGCGGCGGAGATCATCGAAGCCATCCATTACGTTCACGGAGATGAACCAAAAGTGATACCTTGGACGGGTTTCTTGCCAGACCCGGTGCTTCGCATGTACGGAATAAAGCTCGTGGACTGGACGATACCCGGGCAGGCCGTTATTCTGGGCAGGGCCAGGTCTCCCCAAGATGCCAAAAAGATCGTCGACGACCTGATGTCCAAGGGCATGATGATATTCCTCAGCGATGAAGTCATCGAGCAGCTCATCGAAGTGGACATGAAGATGGGGATAGACTATATTTGCTTCCCGGTAGGCAACTTCACCCAGGTAGTTCATGCCGTGAACTACGCGCTGAGGGCAGGGTTGGCCTTCGGCGGCATTCCCCCCGGAAAACGCCATGACCAACGCGATTACCAGAGGCGGCGCGTTCGTTGCTTTGTGCTGCAGCTGGGAGAAATCGATGAAGTCAAGGTAGCCGCTCACTTCGGGGCCATCTTCTTGGGATTCCCGGTCATCTGTGACCAGCCCCTGGACGAGGAAGTACCTGACTGGTACGTATCGCACCCCGATTACGACGATCTGGTGAAGTTCGCCCTGGAATTGAGGGGAATTAAGCTCACCTCCATAGAAATACCCATCCCGGTGAATTTCGGACCCGCTTTCGAAGGCGAAACCATAAGGAAGGCGGACGTGTACATGGAGGCGGGCGGCGGACGGACACAGGCCTTCGAGTACCTCAAGATGGTGGATCTGGATTCCATCGAGGACGAGAAAGTGGAGGTCATTGGTCCTGACCTCGACCAGATCGAACCAGGCAGCGGGTTGCCGCTCGGAATCCTGGTGGACATATACGGAAGGAAGATGCAACTGGACTTCGAGCCGGTCCTCGAGAGGAGGATTCATTACTTTTTGAATTACGCCGAAGGAGTCTGGCACACCGCGCAGCGGGATATCGCATGGGTGCGGATCTCCAACGAGGCGTTTTCGAAGGGTTTCCGGCTAAAGCACCTGGGCGACATCCTGATAGCCAAGTTCAAATCCGAGTTCCCTTCCATAGTAGACCGGGTCCAGGTCACCATAATCACCGACGAAAATCTCGTGAAGGAGAAGTTAAAGGAGGCGAGGGCGGCATACCTCGCGAGGGATGCGCGGATGAAAGGCCTCACCGACGACTCGGTGGAAGAGTTCTATTCTTGCACGTTATGCCAATCGTTCGCTCCCAATCACGTATGCGTGGTCACGCCGGAACGGGTGGGGCTTTGCGGATCCGTTACGTGGCTTGACGGGAAGGCGTCTTACCAGATAAATCCTGCAGGACCCAACCAGCCCATTGTCAAAGGAGAATGCTTGGATGAAGTGAAGGGTGTCTGGAAGAGTGTGGACGAATTCGTCTACAAGCACTCCAACTGGAATGTGGACGGCGTCTGCATCTACACGCTCATGGAGAAGCCTATGACTTCTTGCGGGTGCTTCGAGGCGATCATGGGAATCTTGCCGGAAGCCAACGGCATTGTCATAACCACAAGGGAGTCGTCGAAGCTCATGACGCCCCTCGGAATGACCTTTTCGACCCTGGCCGGCATGGTGGGCGGCGGGACTCAGACCCCCGGGTTCATGGGCATCGGCCGAACTTACATCGTGTCGAAGAAGTTCATAAAGGCCGACGGTGGTCTGGCGCGGGTGGTATGGATGCCCAAGGAACTCAAGGAGTTCCTCAGGGAGGACCTCACGAAGAGGGCCGTCGAGGAGGGCTTGGGCGAGGACTTCATCGACAAGATTGCGGATGAAACCGTCGGAACCACCGTGGACGAGATATTACCGTTCCTTGAGGAAAAGGGGCATCCCGCACTGGGGCTTCCGCCGTTACTATAGGGCAAGTTACTATAGATAGGCCGAATTGCTATAGGCCCAGGAGATAGGCATGACTTGCTCCCGCCGGCCGCAGCGGATGCTGCGGG
>DUSP01000202.1 GCA_012842575.1 Clostridia bacterium | reverse complement strand
GAAACCGTCCATCTCGACTAAGAGTTGGTTCAGTGTCTGTTCGCGCTCATCGTGACCGCCGCCATAACCCGCGCCCCTCTGTCGTCCCACCGCGTCTATCTCGTCGATGAACACGATGGCAGGGGAATTCTTCTTGGCCTGGTCGAAGAGATCTCTCACCCTAGAGGCTCCTACTCCCACGAACATCTCCACGAAGTCCGATCCGCTAATGCTGAAAAACGGCACTCCCGCCTCGCCCGCCACGGCCCGTGCGACCAGCGTTTTCCCCGTTCCGGGAGCACCGAAGAGAAGCACTCCCTTCGGAATTCTCGCCCCCAACTCCAGGTAGCGTTTTGGGTTCTTGAGGAAGTCCACTATCTCCTCGAGTTCCTCCTTGACCTCGTCTATCCCCGCGACGTCCTGGAAGGTTACCCTCTTTTTGTCGCCGGGCGTATGCAACCGAGCCCGTGCCCTGCCGAACTGCATGACCCGGCTACCCCCGCCCTGGGTCTGCTGCATAATAAAAAAGAAGGCGCCCACCACAAGGATCACCGGCAACACAGTGGATACCAAAGTCGTCCACCATGGAGGCTCGGGGGGTAGCTTGAAATCCATTAGGACGCCCTTGTCTTCCATGAGTCGGTAAAGGGAAGGGTCCTCGGGTATCGTGGTGGTGAACTCGGTACCGTCTTTCAAGGCACCAGATACGCTCCTGCCGTCGACTATGGTTACCCGCTCCACCTGGCCCTTGTGCAGTTTATCGACGAATTCGGTATAGGTCATCTCTTTGGCGGGCGCGTGTTTGACGGCAAGCATATTCGCTATCGATATGCTGAGAAATAGCAATAGAATGTAAAACGCTATGTGCCGCAACCCTTTGTTCACCATCTTCCCTCCCTTCGCTCTGCCATTGTAGCATACCCATGTGTAAAACTCAACGCGACCGGGGTGCCGCGTAGCTCTTATATCCGTACGCTCCTCGCCTTAGCCGCACTCGACCTCCGCCCTTCTATCGTCCGCCCGTGTTGTAGTTTCCGCTTACCAGCCTACTGCACTAGCTTACTGAACCAGCTGACGGCGCATCGAGTCGAGCCTGCTATTGAAGGACTTCCAAGCGTAATACGGTACGGGTTTTTTCGGTTACCCGAAAGCGTTCGTCAGTCCTATAACCTACAAGCCACATAATCCTATCGTTCGTCATCCTGTCATTTATCACCCCGTTCGCGATACCCTCACGTCCTTTGGGTTTTTTTCGGCCCTCGCAAGCCACTATTACGAGGTCGTCGCGGTCCTCTACGGGGACTTTAGAACTGATCAAGAAGTCCTTGACTTTCTTGGTTCCCTTCATGCCGAAGGGCCGGAATCTGTCGCCCGGTCGTCTATCACGCGCGACGACGCGCTTAGAGACTTTATCATAGTCCAAATATGCCACAAAACGCCCGAGCCGGTTTCCCTCTCTTTCCATTGCGATTTTTAGCTCGGGCCAAAGGCCCGCTTCACCCGCTGGGGCCAGGGAGGCGTGGATCACCTGGCCGGTCCATGGAATCCTCGTGACACCGGGTATCTTCAGGTCCACCTCGCGTACGGGACCGCCGGTTTCACCTGAAGGGCAAGGAGTTACACGGAGATCAGAGACCAGATCTGGAGCCTCTTGGTCGAGTGCGGTGTGCACTTCATGCGATACGCCGCATGCCGACCGGGCACCCGCGCCGGCGGCCGAAAAGGTCACGACGGCGCTACCTCTATAAGCCCGTACGCCTCCGGGTATCCTCATTTCGGCGCGGGGTTTTCCGTGAACGACAAACGAGACAATGTTCTCCATCTGTATGAATCCCAGTCTCTCTAAAGGAGCACCCACGCGAGACAGGATATGCCTCAGCACCCTCCTCTGAAGGCCCTTCGGCAAGCCGGTAAACTCCCTAAGCGAGACCGATATGGACTCCTTGTCCTCTTTATCCTCTTTCTGAGCGGAAATCTCATCCGCTTTCGAGGCAGCGAGCGACTCAAGCACTTCCCGGTCGTCCCGCAAAAGCTCAGCCGTTCTGCCAAGGACATATTTGATATCCGGGTTGTATTCCTCGAGTACCGGTAGAACCTTCATACGAATGCTGTTTCTGAAATAGGACGGATCAAGGTTTGTGGAGTCAAGCCTCGTATTCAAACCGCAAAGTCGGCAGTACTCCTCAACGTCGGCTCTCTTGGTTTCGATGAGAGGTCTCACTATGTCGGCTACGAACTCCGCCCCCCCAGGCCCTACAAGAACCGTCATCCGCCTTACCGGCGGTATACCGCTCAGTCCATCAAGGCCCGCGCCCCGTATAAGCCTCATCAAGATCGTCTCAGCTTGATCGTCGAGGGTATGTCCTACGGCCACCTTGTTGGCTCCGATGCTCAGAGCCACCACCTCGAAAAACCTGTATCTGGCGGCCCTAGCTGCGTCTTCCATGGAAAGGCCGGCCGTCCTCGCGAGTCCCGGTACATCCTCTCTTCCAATAGTGACGTTCAGCCCGCGGGATCGTGCGAGGCACCTCACGAACTCTTCGTCGGCGTTCGCTTCATCCCCTCGTATCATATGATTGAGGTGTGCCACGTGAATGCTCACGCCGAAACGCTCCTTCTCTCGGATGAGGAGGTCAAGGAGTGCTACGGAATCTGGTCCCCCCGAAACACCAACCACTACTCTGTCCCCGGGGCGCAACATGCAGTACTTTTCTACAGTATCGATAAAAGACTGAGGGAGCCCCATGCGCGCGCCTCCGCCCATTAATGACTTTCGGCTATTTGGCCAATATCATAGCCTATAGCGTAGGAAACATAAAACCCTCAATCCGCCTGTCAACTCTTCTTTTTAGGGTTCAGCCTACATCACGGCCTATGCCGGTATCCGCAAAGCACATGAAAACAAGCCTAAGGCGGCTACGGTTCATTTTACATTATGACCTATACACTCCGGCCCGCCATGGCTGCCTTCCGCAGTTCCCGGCTACGGTTCATTTTACATTATGACCTATACCGTTATCCCCGGGCAATTATAGGTCTTTGTATAGTCTCTGCAACCAAAAAGATGGTGTGGCTAAGCCACACCAAATCAGGGGTTGGGAGAGGCAAAGAATTCAATTGGGACCGAGCATTCAACCGGAAGTCGAACGAGAATTGTCGGTTATGGCGCCGACTCTCCATGGAACAGTCGGTAAGTCACTTATGAGTCATTTATCTATGATTCACTTATCATGCATAACCGGATTATGCATGATCGGATTATCCATGATCGGAAAACTTTATGACCAGCACAGTCATGTCGTCCTTCACCTCATCCTTCGTCCTTTCGAACGCCTGTCTTAAGACATCCTCGGCCATTTTCGCCGAGGACGATTCCTCAAGGTCAGCTATAACCTCTGTCATCCACATCTCGGCCGTGGCAGGATCGCCGCGCTCCAGCAGACCGTCCGTCATCATCACTAGAGCGTCCCCGGGTTCGATGTCGACGGTCTCAATCTCCGGAACGAAATCCTCCATCACTCCCAGAGGCACCGACTCCATCCTGATGGGCGCACACTTACTGCCACGCTTGAGGAAGCTCGGGGGCGCCCCCGCCTTGGACATGGTAATTTTATTCCCCTTCAAATCCACTACCGCCAAGTCCAACGTGGTAAAGGCATCGTCGACCCCCTCGAACAGGCGGATGGAGTTGGCTGCGCGGACCGCCGCGGGACAGCCTATCCCTGATCCAATAAGGGTCTCGATCATTTGTACCGTGGCCATGCTACACGCAAGCGCCTTCTCTCCTATACCCATTCCGTCACTCAAGGCCAACAGCACTTTGTCATCGCCCAATGCCCGTGCCACATAATAATCGCCCGAAACGACCCCCGAAGACGGATCGGGGTAACATGCCATACCCACCTCGTAATGAAGTATCTGGGTTCCCCTCTCGCTTTTCGCAGCCGACCTGGGTACAAGCCGCTGAACGCTTTGTGCGACCTGGCGACGTGATTCGGGAATCTCGGTGGTTTCAGACACCTGACCTAAATCCCGTTCGAAGGGTAATGTCCCGTCCAAGCCGCGCTCCTTCTTCGCAGATTTTGCCCCCTGGAACCTGTCGGTGAAAGGATCGGTGGTCGCTGCAACGGCATTCGCAGCACTGTCAACGGCGGTGACTTCTGGTAATGAGCGCTTTCTTTCGGTCGGGCGTTCTTCGTTTGGGTGTTTCCCTTCGTGGGTACTTTGCCCACCCGGCCCCTCGTGAGCCGCCGTGAAGAGATTCGCGCCGCCACAGACGACGTCATTGACGCCCGTGGTTTGACTCCATGCCTTGATCCGGGTTGCCGGTATAAAGCACAGTACAAGCGATGCCAAAGATCCTTCGGACAGGGTACTCATCAGTTCCCAGGAGCGGGCGAAGGCCAACGAAAGAACTACGAGGCCTACCAAGAAGCCCGTCGCAGCGGCGACTCTTCCCCATTTTCTGAAAAGGCCCGCGAGCAACCCGGCAAAGCCCAACGCCGCCACGGATTGAGGACTCATTCCCGTGCTCAACACTCCGATAACGCCGAGCATCAATCCGCATACCGTCCCGTGGGCTGCGCCAAGACTCCATGAAGCCAGGAGCGTGGCCACTGCAACGACCAGCCCCTGGATGCGAACGGGGCCAATGGTAACTCCCACCAGCCCCGCCAACGCACAACCCAGCATTATGGCCATGCTGAGGTCGTATTCCACTCCACCTTCTTCTACACTCCTCTTTAAAGCATCCATGGTAAAGCCACGCGTTCTGCCGAGCTCGCACTCAACCTTCCCTACCCCACGGTCGATGGCGCGTTCCCAAGCACTCCATACGAGTCTCGCCGAACTCGGGCCTCGATGCATATACCGATCCATATACCTTAGTGCGTCCATGAAAACAAGGGTCAGGAGAAACGCCAAAACCCCATCGAACAGGGCTGGCACGAAGTCGTACCCATAAGGCACGTACGCCCCGTATAGCCCCGTCACCTCTGCGACCACCCTTATGCATCGAGCGGTTGATGCTATTCCACCTACCACGAGCGCCGGTCCGGCTGAGGACCGGCTATCCGACGATGAAGATTTCGGCCAACCGCTGACGGCCAGATGGGCAACTATGGCTACCGCTATCATCCACCCCGCGCCAATGTCTTCGCCGGCAAGGAGTATGCCGATTATGACCCCGGCGGTAATCGGAATCCGAACATCCGGGTGCCGAAGACCGGCTGCCATGACATAAGCCGGAATGAACGGTGCAAGACCCCCGAGCAGTCTCGCACGCCCGATCAGAATACCAAGGGCGAATAAAAAAGCCTTTTGTCTTATAACCACCATCCTCGCCTCAACCCGAAGCTGGGAGTGGTGCCGGACGACGTCTCCAGAGACACCGCCGCGGACACCGTATACATAGTAGTATTTGATGGGCAAATAGTCTGTCAAACTTCGCGAGCGAGGAATAAAACGTACGACAATATTCGTGGTCGGTTCAGGCGAGGCTTCGGCGAGATTCTGGAGAGGCTTTGCTCGGTGAGGCTTCGGCGGGACTCGGGGAAATTTCGGCAGGGTCCGGGGATATTTCTCCAAGACCTGGGAACATTTCGCTAGGGAGATCATCCGTTTCAGTTAAGGAGGGTAAAAGTACTTGCCAAAAAATTTTGGTGGCCCCAAGGGGAATCGAACCCCTGTTACCGCCTTGAAAGAGCGGTGTCTTAACCTCTTGACCATTCACCCTGCTAAACCGACGTTTCGGTTACCTTTCCCTTGCCGGAGAAAACCGAACCGGTTTTTCGGCGAAGATCAAAATGGTGTCGGTGCTATGTGTTATTCCACGTCTTCAGTCAGAAACCTGTTCAGGTTCGGAGGTTTTTAAAAAATCCTCTATCCATCTTCTGACGGAACCGGGTTTGGCACCCTTCCCGGCCATAATCCTCTCTATCTCTTCGACGGGAACGCCCTCCCTCCAAAGCCGCAGGGTCTCCTTGACGCGTTCCCTCCTCCTCTTCGAGCGAGCCGGTCCGAGACATTCCTTGTGCCCCCTCCATTTGGCGGGGTTCTTTTCATTGGAAATGTCGGTCCATTCCCCGCACTTGGGACACCGCTTCACGTTCTTCTTCCCCGTCACCGCTTGGGAAAACTGAAACCATATGGCCGAAAGGAGGTTGTCCGGGACGAGATACGTCTTCAGCCGCGAGGTTTTGGCATTCCATATGAGCCTCGCGTACACCGGGTTTCCCTTTGAAGGCGAGAGTTTTTCGTTGATCTTCTTTTGCAGGAGGTACCTTGCCGGCAAAACAACGTCTCCGCGAGGGAAGAGCTTCAACATGCGTTCGTCCCCGGGGGAGTGGTCGGCCACGACCAGCCAGCCGAACTCGCCGAACACGTTGGGTATCCAACGGCCCCGCTTGTCTTGAATGTATCGCACTCCTTCTTTGGCGTAACGTTCCAAGTCATGCTCATCGCCGAGAAAGTACCTTATGCCCCTGCCGTCGTCGGCCCACTTGATCACAAGCCTCAGTTTATCGGCTTTTCCGTCCTTGAGCCATTCCCAGACCCGCACCAGACGTCTCATGGCGGTTATCTCCTTCACCCAGAAATCAAGACTTTCGCCGAAAATGCCGCCGTATACTCTGCCCTGAAATTCGTAATGACCCAACACATTCTGATGTTTCCATGGTGGGGATTGGCCTTTTTCGAAGGAGTAAACGGGAGTCAGCACCTCTTCGCCACGCGTCAGCATCCCGTACCTATTGGCAAATTCGAGGATGCCTTCCCTGGTGGGTTTTAGACCGGCGAATTCGAGGAACAGGAGCGGTCGTTCTTCGAGGGGTTTGTATCCCTCGAATAGGTCCGTCTCGGGAGTCTCGATCAGATAAGGCGTGCTGGGAGGGATCCTGTCGGGAAGTCCCTCCGCATCTCGTGCCATAGCCTCAGAGCCGAATGTTTCGGCAATTCGCTTGACCGCCGTAGGACCCTCCTTCGGTTTTCCGAACAACCCTCCGGGTTCTGCTTTGTCGTCCCAGTAATAACCCCCGTTGGCCCTGTACCAGACGAAGAGCGTTTCCGATGGGTCGAGATACTTCCCTTCGTCGATCCACGAGTCAATCAAACGACCGTTGAATACGGTCCTCATCTTCACGATCCCCCCATGCGACACGCCATGCGACACGCCATGCGACACGCCATATTTCACATTGCCGTCAGCGACACGGCATGTGACACGTTATATGCATTGTATCGCGTGTCTGATCATATTTATGCTAGACCCAGAATCCCAAAAAGTCAAGGAGTGATCGAGAGATGGTCACCGCGTTGAGGCTACGTCGCGTGAGGACGGGGAAGACCCTTCGGCAATTTGCAAGAGAGATCGGGATCAACGAAGGCACCCTGATTCGAATTGAACGCGGACAGTGCTACGTTCCCAAGAAGTGGCGGGAGCCGTTGGCACAAGCCTTGGGGGTAGACCCCGAAGAGGTTTTAGACCCCCAGACTGGTTGGCCGAGGTTAGTGGCTTAAATCGAACCCAACGCCAATAAAACAGAGAAGCCGGGTTGCCGCCCGGCCCGAAGGAGTGTGCACAAGTTGAAGAGAGAAAAGCCGAAGAAGGTTCCTATTCGTGCCTGCGTTGCCGGTCGTTGGGTCGTCGTCGGATCCCTCGTCGCCGACAACCCGCCGACGTTCATCCAAAAGATTAACTCCAAAGACATTCTCGGCATCAGGGGTTCAGCAGGTATTGACCTCCGCTACGACCCCCCGCTGCCGGAGGACTGTGTTGTCCGCCACATCGTTGACGGCGTTATTTACGAGATCAGTCTCAGAGCGTTGAAGAACCATCCGAAAACTTGTGTCGCCCGCGTCGGCAAGATACACCCTGCCCGAATGTACCTGCCGTACCGCTATTGGCGGTGCCTCGACGAACCCGAGCAACCCTCGCTCTTCGGAGGGTTCGCGTCATGACCGCCGTCGCCCTTGCAGAAGTCCTCCGGGAAGGTGTCGCGTACCGTGGCCCGTGGTGGACCCCGAAGCGTTCCGCCGTCCGCACCTTCGGAAGGTGGGTCAACCTTCACAATCAGTATACCCCGAACGTCAAAGATGGTCAAACTTTGAACGTTTCGCCCGTAGACGCGAAGGGAAGGTGCCGCGTTCTCGTTTGGGACGTGGACACCGGCGAGGAAGGGGACGTGCGGAGACTCCTATCCGCACTCCCCGAGGGTTGTTGTCCCCTCGTCTCCTTCAGCGGGATGAAAGGGTGGCACGTCTGGGTATTCCCCGAAAGCCCCGTATCCGTCCGTCAAGCACGCACGTTCGGAGAGGACGTTCGAGAAAGGAGCGGTGTCGAGTGCGAATTCTTCCCGTCGAGCGAGAAATCGAGACTCATCAAGTGGCCGGGATCCCTCCATCCCGAAACCGGAATGCGGGAAGCATTCGTATCCCCGGACGCGTTGAACGACACCGAGACCCTCGACACGGCTTTGGTCCTCGAACTCCTCTCGGAGGGGAAGTACCGAACCCCCGTCGAGGTTTTGACGGGTTGCGAGGAACGCGAATGCGACTCCATCTTGCCCTCTCCCCTTCAAAACCTCTCTTCCGGCAGTCGTGGGGGAGATTATATTCACCAGTTGTTTCCCGGAGGGATAATCGTCGAAAGCCTTGAGGTTCTCACCCGGAGCGAAGCGGTCATCGACGGTTTGATGGGGTTGGCGGGGAGAAGGCCCGTGCGTCTGGGGAAGGGTTTCAGATGCATCCTGCATTCGGACAAGAAACCCAGTGCCTCCTTTTGCCGTGGCGAGAACGGAACCATCGTTTATCACGACTGGCACGCGTCGAAACACGGGACTCCCGAGTTTCTGCTTCTCGGTGAGGTCTACCACGCGTTGTGCACCGGCGAAGTCAGGAAACTGAAACCCCACGAAGCGGGAAGGTGGTTCGCGAAGTTGGCTTTGAGGCTCGGGTACAGGACACCCTTAGCACTCGAAGTCGAAGCCTCGATTGAGACCGCTGAGGCCAAACTTGAGGCCTCCCTGCTACACCCCCTTCAAACCCCCTCTTATGGAAGCTGTGGGGGAAGCTGTGGGGGTATTATATTCACTACGTTGTTTCCAGACCCCGAAGGGGATGAGAATAGGGATAGTGAGGAAGACTCAGCGGTTATCCAGAGGGTGTGGAGGGTTTTTTGCAGTGAAGCACTCATCAGAGCCATGTATGGACTTGAGGGAGTGAACGCGTCCGCAAGGTGGCTTTCGGAGCGTGCACAAGCACCCTTGAAGGTGGCTAACCGTGCGGTGAACCTCCTCTGTGCTTTGGGGATTTTGTCGAAGGTGCCGGGGACGGGAGGGATGCGGGGGGACAGGTTCGTTTTCGGAGACGCGGATATAAGCGAGGTCAAGAGGCGTTGGGAGGCCTTGGGTAAGCCGTCCTTGAGGCGTTTTAACCGAACCCTCGTGATCGAAAGACTCGGCGAGGACGTAGCGAATGCCGTCTTCAGGAGGACCCCCGACGGGAGGCTTATTCGACCTGAAACCGTGACGTCGAGCGAAATCATGTGCGATCACGCGGCTTCAGAGGGTATACCGGCATCCTTTGAGGATATACCAAGGTCCTTCAAGGATATACCGAAACCCTCCGTCACGATCCCGCCGACCGTCGAAAGGGTCCTGAATGGGTTTGGCATGGGTTTGGAAACCGTTTGGGAAGGGTTCGTCCCGATCCCCGCGATGGGATCCCCGTAGGCACGCCGACAAACCACGGGTTCCCCCGGGAAAGGAGATGGGATTTCCGAAGTTGCAGGTTCTTTTTTTTTGCTACGCAAATTGCGTAACGCATTTTACGCACCCACCCACGCACCGCACCTTGCCGTTTAACGTTGCATCCGTTGTCGGCATTATCCGGGGTCGGCGGGACATATCCTGATGCACCCCCGACAAGACGCCCGCCGAATCTGTTAACTTATCGACGCAAATGTTAACAAACCCCCCTCTCAACGAAATTTGCGACCGCATACGCGAGACCCGCCGCCCGGTCCCGGAGCGTGGAACCTTGGAGATTAAAGGCCCCCTGGCATACCCGACTAAAGGGAAGCCTCTAGAATGCCTCAGGAGACGTTTTTTGAAGGCGGGTAATACGATTGCCCTACCCCATCGCGAAAATCGAATCTAAACCCCTCTACGTGGCTTCTGGAGGGTTTGGGGGTTTTGGAGGTCTGAAATCTCTGATCGACGGTGCGTCTTGTCCGGTCCCCGAGCCAAAACCCAGAGAATGCGATACTTCTACCGTGCCTGTGGATAACTTGTGGACAACCCTTTTTTTTCGGTTGGGTTGGTTGGGTTCGGTTGGTTCGGTTCGGTTCGCTTTTTTGCTCCGGGTTCGTTCGGTTCGGAACCCACGCATTGGGACCGAGACGCTTTTTTCGGGGTTTCGTTTCGTTTCGCCTGTTTCGGTTCAACGCCCACGTATATGGGACCGAGACCCGCCGATCAGCGAAAAACGCCGCCGAACGCCGCCGATCAGCGGAGATCAGCGGACTTCAGCGGAAAACGGAAGAGAGTCTCACCTTCTTGGGGATAGCGGTGTCACACTCCGGGGACGGAATGTTACGCTTGTCTCGGTCTAGCAGGGAAAATGTCAAGATACGACCCCGAAAACCGGACACCTTTTCTACACCTTTTCTGCACCTTTTCTGCATTCTTTCTCCGCTTTCCCCTAGTTTTCTTCGGTTTTATCTTTCCCGGTGCGTCATCGCGATCCTCGTCCGTCGCCAACCGGCACCCGCACTCCTCGCATACCAGAAGGTGCGGGTATATGGTGGCGGGACCCGCCGCAGAGTAGGACCGCCTGCCGCACTTCGTGCACCGATACCACGGCATCCCTCGATCATCTCCCTTTTGGAGGGAGAAGGCGGGATCATTCGAGAGACCCCGCCTTCACCGCCGACCGTCCGCTGATTGTACGCTGATCGTACGTCAAGCGTCCTCAACCCTGACGTTCGGGAAAGCCTCCTCGAATGGGACCTCCTTTTCGGGAAGGTCCTCGTATAGCCTTATTGCCTCTTCCTGTGACAGGGGTTCCAGGGTATCCCGTTCGCCCTGCCAGCAGGTTTGGTGCTGGACGAAGTAGTTTCCCCTGGGAGTCTTGAAGAGGAAGGTGTTCCGCCCGTGTCGTTCCCAGTTGTGGCCGTCCCAGTATGCGTCCGACGCCAACAAGGTGGCCGTCTCAGTCTTGTAACGCTTCCCGCCGATCACCGCGTTCATCATGATGGGGTTCATCTTCTATGCCTCCCTTCACGGACCCTGCCGGGTTTAGTCGGAACGGAACCGTGCCGCGACCTCAGGCCGTCAAAACAGGCCGGACGCTTT
>DUSP01000035.1 GCA_012842575.1 Clostridia bacterium | reverse complement strand
GCCCCCAAAACCGAGGGAGAAAGCGAGGGCTCAACGGCTCTCGCCTCCTCGGCGTCGAGCATGACGGCGTCGGAGAGCCCCCAGTCTCGGTTCCTCTTTATGAGGCGGGAGACGGCCTCCTTCTCCCTTTCGTCGAACACCGGTATCATGCCCCCTGAAGGTTCATACTCCAGGTCGATACCGAGTTCATCGGACAGCGCTTCAAAGCGTTTGGCCTGATCGAGGGCCATCGAGACGAGCACCGGGTGTTCTCTGTACAGGGTCACCACGAAGCCGGGGTTTACGCCCGAGGCCCCGGAGCCGATCTCGTTCTTTTCGATCAAAACCACATCTGCGCCCTTTTTCTTCAGGTAGTACGTTATGGCGCAACCCACGACGCCCCCGCCTATGACCGCTACGTCGGCTTTTTCGGGTAAACACCGGTCATTTATCATCGTCGGGTACATCCTCTCCCGCGGCGAACACCGAGAGCTTCACGGGGCGAACGGGAGGTCTCTTGGAGGCCGGGGGCACGGATGACACGGGCTTTCCGAGTTCCTCCGCTATCAGCCTTGAGACGGTCTTGCCGCAGTTTCTCCCCTGACAGAGGCCCATTCCCGCCCTGGTTCGCCTCTTTACGGCATCCACGGTGACGGCGCCCTCGCGTATTGCCTCGATTATTTCCTTCCTGGTCACCTCTTCGCAGCGACAGATCAGCATGTCGTCGGGGTCCTCGGGGCCTTGCGGGAGAAGTCCTTCCTTTGAGGGTTCTTTGACGCCTTCGAGTTCCCCGGCAAGAACGCGGCCGTTGACCCTTATGGCCCTTACCTCCATGCCGAGGCCCTTGGGAACCTCCACCGTGACCACGGCCGTGCGGTCATTGGCCTTGGCGGTGGAGATCCGTTTCACTCTCCCGGACCCCAACATAGCCCCCCGCCTGTCGAGGCAGGCGACCTCTTGACCCGCTTCGGGCAGGGGGAGATATTCATAGGGCATAGTGACTACGTCGTGATCCGGCTTCGTGAGATCGATCACGAATATGGCAAGACCGGGGCACCTGGCCACACAGGTGCCGCATCCGGTGCATCTTTCCGGGTCGATGGCGGGAAGGTTCGTTATGCGGCTCCCGACTGTGATCGCGCCTCGCGGGCACGCCGCCTCACAGGGGTCACAGGGTATCTCTTGAGCGCACTCGAGGATCGCCACCTTCTTTCGGGAAAGCGCCTCCCGGCCGGGAAAGCCCGGGATTCGCTCGATCTCTTCGATTTCCAGGTAACCGTCCCTCTCAAGCACTTCTCTTTCCCCTCCGCTTGGCCATCTCGTTTACGATTTCTTCTTTGGCTCTCGCGCGGGCGTCGCCGAAGGGACCCGTCCTCAGGTCGCGAAGGGATTCCCTGATTTCCCTCTTTTTCTCCTCGGCCTCTACCTCGGGGATCTTCCCCAGGGAAGCGGCGGCGGCGACACCCGCAAGCCTTCCTTCCTCGAGTGCAGTGGAAGCCTCCTCAACGCCGGATACGTCGCCAGCCACATAGAGGCCCTCCACCGTGGTCATGAGGTCCTCGTCATGAAGGGGGATATGGCCCCCCAAGAGCCCCGAATAGGTGAAGGCGGCGCCCGCTATGAAGGCGAGCTCGGTCATGGGGGTAAGGCCCACCGCTATGGCTATTGTATCGACGTCGAGTTCCTTCTCGGTTCCGGGTATCGGGGACATGTTCTCGTCCAATCGGGCTATCACGGCCGCCTTCACCCTCGTGTTGTCGGAGTTGGGGAGGGCGCTCACGACCGTATGGGAGGTGTATATGGGGACACCCGCCCTCCTCACCTTGGCGGCGTGAACCCCGTATCCGCCCACCTTGGGTAAGGCCTCCACAATACCTACGACTTGGGCGCCCGACTGGAGGAGCTGGTAAGAGACTATCAATCCCACGTTCCCCGAGCCCACCATGAGGACCCTTTCGCCCACGGGGACCCTGTGGACGTTTATCATGGTCTGAACCGCCCCGGCCCCGACCACGCCGGGGAGGGTCCATCCCGGAAAACATAGGGGGTTCTCGGAGGCGCCGGTGGCGAGTACGATGCGACGGGGCTCCACCAGGACGTCCCTTTTGCCCGACACCACGAGACCCACTCCCTCGGGGAAGATCCCGTAGCATACGGTGTCGAGCATCACCTCGACTCCGAGGGACTTCACCTCGTCGAGGAGGGCATACCCGATGTCGAAACCCCTGACGCCCGCCCTGTGGCGTCGTGATCCGAAGAACTTATGGATTTGCTTGAAGAGCTGGCCGCCGGGCTTTTCGTTTTCGTCCACCACCGTCACGCGGGCGCCGTGACGGGCGGCCTCTGCGGCGGCGGATAGCCCTGCGGGCCCCGCGCCCACAACCAGGATGTCTGTGTCTATCACTTCCGATCACCCCACTTCCCGAGGCCCTCCTGCGTCTCGATCACCATGCCGTCCCTAACGGGGGTGACGCAGGTGCGGACGTTCGGGACGCCGTCGACGGTCATCACGCAGCCCGTACACCTTCCGATCCCGCAAAAAAGCCCCCTCGGGGCCTTCTTTTTCCTGCTTATGTTCTGGACGTGAATCCCGTGAGCGAGTAAGGCGGCCAGTATTGGCTCCCCTTCCCTCGCCTGAAGCCTCTCACCGTCGACGGTTATCCACACCTCGCGGGCTTCGGGTAAGGGGCCGAGAATGGGATGATCCGAGATCCTTTTCAAGAGCGTCTCCCTCCGGTAGTGTCTTTATAGACGAATTAGGCTCTATATCAAATGAGTTCTATTCTAAGACCTCTGTTCCGTCTCTTTCGGTATAAACCGTTCTACGAAACGCCCTCTTCCCGGCCGGGCCAGGACCTCGCCGTCCCTTGCTACTATCTCACCCCGGCTCACCACGAGGTCCACTCGACCTTTCAACTTGAAACCGTCGTATACGCTATGGTCTTCGCCCCCGGGAAGGTAAGAAGATCGGAAGATCCACTCCGGGGTCGGATCGAATATGACCAAGTCCGCGTCGTATCCGGGCATTATCGCGCCCTTGCGGTGGGCCAAGCCGAATAGCCGCGCCGGCCTTGACGACAAAAGCTCCACGATGCGATTGATAGGTAAAGGTTTGAGGTTTTCGCCTTCGACACGACCCCGCGAGTAAACGGTATAGAGCAGGAGTCCGATGGATCCTATTCCATTAGGAGCTTCATAAAAAGGAATGTCTTTCGTCTTGTCTTTCAAACGGAACGGACAGTGGTCCGTTGATACCACGTCTAAAGCGTCTTCGCCCAGGGCTTCCCATATGCCGGTGACGTCGTCTTCGCTTCTTAAGGGCGGCGACATGACGAACAGCCGCCCGTTTTCGTCTTCGTAACGCTTGGCCGTAAACCAGAAATAGTGAGGGCAGGTCTCTCCGTAGATATGGGCCATACCACCGCTTCGCCCCAAGCCGCGATACTTCCTAATGGCATCTGCCCCCGCCCTGGATGAAACGTGAGCAATATATAGCGGGACCCCGGTCGCCCTGGCCAAAGCTATAGCCCTCAAGACGGCCGCCTCTTCCGCAAAATCCGGGCGGGAAAGTGGGTGATACCGAACTTCCGTCTTTCCGTCCTCCCTCAGTTCGGACGTCAAGTACTGGAGGATCTCCGGGTCTTCAGCGTGAAGCATCACCATACCTCCGG
>DUSP01000018.1 GCA_012842575.1 Clostridia bacterium | reverse complement strand
CGCCCTCGTTTCCGAAGCATTCCTCCATCCGGATCCGTGGGACGAGACGCAGCTCGGGTGCTTACCGTTGACTTTGATCGTCCGGGCTGAGAGGCGGACTGCAGCGCTCGAGTCCCTCGTGGAGGGCCTCGAGCGGGAGTTGCTGGAAGAATACCGAAAAGTGTTTACGCCGGAGGCCGACCGTTGCGTAGCCTGTCTCAACATCTCGTTGGTAGACGACGATGAGGTTTGCCGCCGGCACGGCTTGGCGGCAGCCATCCGCGCATTACATACGCCGGCTATGCCGGTGTGGAGGCGTCGGTGAGCATGCTTCGGAGTCCTATACGTGAGCCGCGTTCATGCTCGTCGAACGCGTGCCCGGGAGCGTAGAAGGATATGAGTAGTATCGAAAATAGTTATCGAAAATAATATCGATATGGTGCAACCCGGATGTTGTCAGTACGAAGGTGTGTAAGCGATCATTTTTTGATGATACCGTTGTTCGAACCTGCCAAACGACCACAACCGTTCGGCAGCCTTTGAACAACCTCCTAAATTTCCTGCGGTGTATGCCAACTTTTCACCGCAGGATTCTTTTCTCTATGGACGAAGTCATATAGACGAAGTCATATATTTGTGATATGCGACTACAAGCGTCGGAGCGTCGCTATGCCGTATGCTCGCCCGTTTGCCGTTTGCTCTATCGACGCGGATGCGAATTTTGGCGGAGATACGGATGGGAGCTTTTGATGAAGGAACATCAATGAAATCGAACCGGCCGGCGTAAGCCGCCAAGCCGCCAAGCCGCAGGGCGCCAGGGCGACAGGGCGACGAGACGCCGGGCATGGGAAGTGCTGATATGAGGGGACCACAGTGTGAGGACGCTCGTGCTTGCGAGGTTGTCGCCGTTTGTCGCAGCCTCATCGGAACTTTCCACCTCGAAAACTGTTTGAAAGACTTGGTTTCGATACTGGTTAAGTCCATGCGGGGCGTGGACGCCGGGATCTTATTACTGTATGACCAATCCCGTGATAGCCTGATCCCGACTTCTGCCCATGGCTATGAGTTTGAAAAGATCGAGGAAATCCGCCTAGGCGACGGCGAATCGGAGATCGGTAGGGTCTTTGAAAGTGGGGAAGTGGCGATCTATGGGCACGAGGACCTGGCAGAGTCATTGAAAGCGGCTAAGGGGTCTATGGAAGAGGTTCCCTATGAGGGCCGCGCGCGAACAGCGAGATTCGCGATCATGCCGCTTGTGTTCGACGGTGTAACCGTCGGTTGTCTCCTCTTGGAAAACCGGAAGGGAGACGGTGCGTCAATGGACGGCCTTTCTGAGCCCTTCAACCGCGATTTCTTGAGGATTATCGCCGAAATCCTGGCGCTTTATATCCATGGGTATCAGTTGCTCCGGCGCAGTCAAGAAAAAAGATTATCGGAATTGGCTTCGCTTCTCTCCCATGAGCTGAGAACGCCGCTGACGTGCATAAAGGGCTATGCTACTGCGCTTTTGCGTGAAGACACCACATGGAGCCCAGACACTATGCGGCAGTTTCTTGAAGCGATAGACTCTGAAGCCAATGCCATGAACGACCTGATCGGTAGTCTGATGAAATCCTCCATGATAGAGGCCGGGTTCCTCCGTATCAAGAAACAACCGGTACTTCTTGAACGCGTGGCTCGAAAGGCGGTTGAACACGCGAGCTTACGAACACAGCGGCATAGATTTTTTGTTAAGTTCACACAGCAGTTTCCGGTCGTGGAAGCGGACCCGGAACGTATCCGACAAGTGTTCGATAACCTCCTAGATAACGCTATAAAGTATTCGCCTAATGGCGGCCTCATCGTGGTACAGGGTAGGGTACGGAGAAAAGAGGTGGTAATCAGCGTGGCGGATCAGGGAATAGGCATAGGACCGGAAAGTTTAAATCGCCTCTTCGAAAAGTTCTATAGAGTCAAATCCGACCTGGGAGGTATGGGTCTTGGTTTACCCGTCGCTCGGGAAATCGTTGAAAGACACGGCGGGCGAATCTGGGCCCAGAGTATTCCAGGAAAAGGGAGTACATTTTATTTCACTTTACCGCTCACGAAAATCGGCGAGCCCGACGGGGATTGACTTATGAAAGAGTCAAGGTAGGGGAAGAGCTCTGGCTCCGGGCAAGGTGGGATACAGTTGAGAAAGACTCGGATTCTGGTCGTTGATGATGAACCCCGCCTCGTTAGACTCATCAAGGCGAACCTTGAAGCGGAGGGATATGAGGTGGCGTCAGCGCCTACCGGTCGCGAGGCGCTTCGAAAGGTCGAAATGGAAGACTTCGACCTCATAATCCTCGACATCGTGCTGCCTGGGAACCTCGACGGTTATGAAGTCTGTCGGCGTATAAGGGAGTTTTCCCAGGTTCCGATAATAATGCTTACAGCCAAGGATCAAGAGATGGATAAAATCGAGGGGTTTAAATCTGGTACCGACGACTACTTGACCAAACCCTTCAGCTCAAAAGAATTGATGGCCCGGGTCAAGGCCGTATTGCGTCGGAGTGGAGGGGAAGAGGCGAAGACGGTTCCGAGCCTCCAATGCGGGGATCTTACGATCAACTTCGCCCAAGCCACAGTCACCTCCCATGGGAGAACCATCGACCTTACGCCCACCGAGTATCGTCTTTTGTGTGAGTTAGCGAAGCATGTGAACGAGGTGGTGTTTCACGAAGACCTGCTCACAAGCGTATGGGGGCCCGAATACCGCGACGAACTGGATTACCTCCGGGCGTACATATGGTACCTCAGGAAAAAGATCGAAAAGAATCCATCCGAACCGGTGTACATCATTTCAAGGCCTGGTTTGGGGTACATGCTGTCGTGCCCCGGCAAAGTCCCGGAGCGCCCGCAGTAATCCCTAAATAGGTGGGTGTCTATAAAAGGGTCAGCCCGGCCCATCACAGCGCTGATACCATGGCAGTAGTGCCGGAGAGACAATTGCCTAGCCGATGGGCCGGGTAACATAATTTATTTATTTGATACGGTTTCCTCCACAGGTCTAGCCTTGGTCGGATTCGGGCTCGGTATATGGGACCTGCGGGGTATAAGGAGCAGGCTCGGTCCGACCGCTAAAAGAGTGGACGTGGTCCTCGGCTATGTCGGTGTTGCCCTGGAAGTTATGTGTGTGCTGCCCCATTG
>DUSP01000053.1 GCA_012842575.1 Clostridia bacterium | reverse complement strand
CCTTCGTGGATACAGCAGGCCTACGTAGGAGAAGCCGCGTAGAAGACCCCGTAGAGCGATACTCCGCAATACGTACCCTGAGGTCCATAAGGAGTGCTGATGTGGTATTGCTCCTCATCGATCCGCTGGAGGGTGCGACAGACCAAGACAAACGCATTGCGGGATTGACTGAAGAAGCCGGCAAAGGCCTCATAATAGCGGCCAACAAATGGGACCGGGTAAGGGAGCTCGTTATGGGTGACGGGAGCAAAGAGCGGAGGCTCGAGTCCCTTCTTGAGGAAGCCAGGCGCAACCTGGAAATCGCGGTGAGGTCGGCGTTATATTTTGTAGATTACGCTCCATTCCTCGTCATTTCCGCGAAGACCGGGCATAACATAGGCTTGTTGATCGCTAAACTCAAAGAGGTATGGTCAGAGCACGGGCGTCGCTTGAAAACCAAGGAGGTCAACGATCTCCTCAAGTTAGCCGTCCGATTGCGACCACCGTCGGTGGCCCAGGGACGGAGCGGAAGGACGGCGATAAAATATGGAGTTCAGGTGGCAACGAGGCCTCCTGTATTCGAACTCCGTAGCCCTCGGGCCGAAGAGATCGACCCATCATATCTAAGATATATTGAGAATGTATTCAGGCAACATGCGGGTTTCATCGGAACTCCTCTGCGGTTTAGGCTACGATCAGAACGTTGATCAGAAACAAGGGAGTCTTACGATCAGACGGTCGATCCAGGAACAAGGGCGGTTTAATCAGACAGTTGACCCAGAAACAAGGAGGTCTAGTGGACCATGCTAACGGCTCTTATCCTCGCCGCATGTTATTTTTTGGGTTCGATCCCCTTCGGCTACGTCTTAGGCAAGAATAAGGGGGTGGATCTTCGCAAGGAAGGCAGCGGGAACATCGGAGCCACCAATGCCATGCGAGTGATGGGGTATAAGGCGGGTCTGGCGGTTTTGGCCCTTGACGCCTTCAAGGGGTTCTTGGGTGCATATTTAGGGGGGTTGACGGGTGTGCCGGACGCCTGGGGTGAGGGCGTCGGAGGTCTTTTGGCGTTTATGGGGCATTGCTTTCCCGTTTTCTTGGGCTTCAGGGGTGGAAAGGGCGTCGCTACGGCATTAGGCGTGATGCTATATTTGGTGCCTGTTTATGCGGTTTTTGCGCTCGGTACATATGCCGCAACGGTCCTGGTCTCGAAGTATAGCTCCCTCGGTACCCTTGTATCCCTCGCTCTAATATCAGTTCTGATGCTCACGAGGAGCACTGTTACTAGTTACAAGACCATCACGGTACTCATGGCAGCCATAATCGTATTCAAACACAGGGGGAACATAGAGAGGCTTATCAGGGGTGAGGAATTGCCCATTATTCGGAAGAAGACGAAAAACGTAGATGGCGGGGGAAGGCACACCGGCCCGCAGCGTTGGCGCTAGGCGCCGATGCAGGAGCTGGAGCGCCGAGTATTCATCGAGTATTCATGATGTCGGCGCAGCGGCGGGTAGGAGCGCACCTTTTGAGAGGAAGTGATCTTATGCTCCCGAGTGTCGGGGGAACGGAATCTGAGCGAGCCGAGGAAAGTCCGTTTTGCGAATCGCCCGTAAGGGATCTAACGGATTGTGCGAGCATAGGCATCATAGGCGCGGGAAGCTGGGGCACCGCGTTGGCTATCCATCTTGGGCGAAAAGGCTTCCGGGTCAAGCTATTGAGTAGAGATGCCGAGAGGGCGCGACTGATTCAGAGAGAACGCGTAAACAGGCGATTCCTTCCTGAAGTGACTTTACCCGATACCGTTACGGTTTCGTGTGACCCTTCCTCTTTGGCCGACTGCCATGACGCCGTGGTATTCGCCGTTCCCTCTCAGGCCTTGAGGGAAGCGGTGAGGTGGGCGGCTACCGGTGGCTTTGGTGCGGTAAGGTGTGACGGAGTCCGCCCGAAGGCCTCGGGAGACTCGAACGCCTCAGGGGGCTCGAACGTCTGGGGAGATTCGACTGTCTCGGGAGATTCTATACCGGTGGTGGTGAGTGCCGCAAAGGGCCTGGAAGTAAGCTCTCTCCTCAGAATGTCCGAGGTGATCGTCGATGAACTGGGAGACAGAGTGAAGCAAAGACTCGCGGTAATATCCGGGCCGAACTTTGCAAAGGAAGTAGCGCTTGGGCTACCGGGCGCCACGGTGGCGGCAGCTTACTCTGAAACCTCGAGGCGGCGGGTGCAAGACCTGTTCATGAGCGATTGCTTGAGGGTATATACCAACCCAGATGTCATAGGCGTTGAGTTAGGCGGCGCTCTCAAGAACATATACGCCATCGGAGTAGGCATAATTGATGGTCTAGGGTTAGGAATGAATGCAAGGGCGGCGTTCATCACAAGGGCCTTGGCCGAACTGACTCGCCTCGGGGTGGCGTGTGGAGCGCGTGCAAGCACCTTTTCGGGTCTTTCCGGCTTAGGAGACCTCGTTTTGACATGTACGGGCTATTTGAGCCGTAACCGGAGGTGCGGTTTGGCCTTGGCGCGAGGCGAGCGTTTGGATGAAATCATAAGGGAAAGTAAAGAAGTGATCGAAGGCGTCCCGGCGACGAATGCGGCATTCACGCTCGCCATGCGCCTTGACGTGGAAATGCCGATCCTCACCGAAATGTACCAGGTTTTGTTTGAAGGAAAAAACCTTCGTGAGGCGTCGAAATGCCTCATGACCCGCTTGAAGAAGGACGAAATCGTTGACATGGCTTAGTGCGAAATCGTCTTTCACTTCTCCGCCTTTCGTTTCTCCGACTATCCCGGTTTGTTCAGGGTCCTGATATGGTCCGCATGCTGGAACTCCACCCTCAGGCGTGCTCCTGGTTCCTGGAGCAAGCGAAGGTTTGAACGCCACTAGCCGGGCACACTTAGACCGTGAAACCCACCGGCAAGCGTGTGGACTCGGCAAATGCTCCCATCCCGCAACGAGTGCCCCTGAATTTATTCGGTAGAGGATGTCACGATCGAGTTATGATTCGATAGGCTTGACCATATACTGTAATGACCAGGAGCCCTAAATGCAAGGATCGGGAAAGCCCCGGGGGTACAGGAGCCGGCCGAAGTCATGCCCCGCTTGATATGGGCTCCAGATCGTGCCTTTGCTTTTCTCCAGAATGTGGCAAAGGGTCAAAATTCTAAGGGTCAAAATTCTAAATGTCTAGAAAACGGTTCTGGTAAAGACCAAAACGAAAAAGGGGAATCGACAGAGGGAAGCCCGATCAACGGCGACAGACGCCTTAACAGGAAATGGGGAGGGAAGGACTGGTGGAGGGCTTTGATATCTTTAAAGACATTGCCGAAAGGACCGGCGGGGACATATATGTCGGCGTTTTCGGCCCGGTCCGTACGGGTAAATCCACGTTCATCAAGAGGTTCATGGAGCTTTTGGTCCTACCCAACATCCTCAATCCGCACGAAAGAGAGCGCGCCAAGGACGCGCTTCCGCAAAGCGGAGCGGGCCGAACCGTCATGACCACCGAACCCAAGTTCGTTCCTGACGAAGGGGTCCAGGTCCGCATCCGGGATACACTTACTTTCAGGGTGAGGATGGTGGACTGTGTGGGTTTCACCATCCCGGGGGCCTTGGGCTACGAAGAGGGCGATACGCCCCGGATGGTGTTGACGCCGTGGTTTGACCATGAGATACCTTTTGAAGAGGCCGCCGAGGTGGGAACGAGAAAAGTCATCTCGGAGCATTCCACCGTAGGTGTAGCGGTATTCACTGATGGGACCATCACTGACATACCCCGGGACGACTACGTAGCTGCCGAGGATCGCGTGGTGGCGGAGCTCAAGAATGTGGGAAAGCCGTTCATCATACTCCTCAACAGCAGGTACCCTTATGGAAGCAAAGCCTCGGCTCTTGCGTCGGAGCTCGAACAAAAACATGACATCTCGGTGATTCCCGTCAATTGCCAAGAAATGACCATCGAGGATATCCACCTCATATTCGAACAACTCCTCTACGAATTCCCCGTCAAAGAGTTGAACATCGACGTTCCGGATTGGGTGGAAGAATTGGAGCCCACACACTGGTTGCGCGAACGGTTTGATGAAGCAATTGATCTTTCACTCAAGGACGTCAAAAGGGTTAAAGACGTTGATAAGGCCGTAGCAAAATTGAAAGAATACGATTTTATAGGCGCTGTGGACGTCGAAAAAGTGGACATGGGAGTGGGCACTGTCAGCATTACGGTGCGGGCTACCGATCAAGCTTTTTACAGGGTCATCGAGGAAGTATCCGGCTACTCTATAGGAAACGCCGCAGACTTGCTACGGCATGTAAGGGAAATGGCAAAGGCAAAAAGAGAATATGACAGGATAAAGGAACCGCTTGAGGAGGTTCGTGAGACGGGATACGCGGTTATATCCCCTACGGTTCAGGACATGATTTTTGAGGAGCCGGAACTCCTGCGGCAGGGTAACAGGTTTGGAGTCAAGCTGCGCGCCAGGGCCCCGTCTATCCACCTGATACGGGCGGATGTTGCCAGCGAAGTGACTCCTCTAATGGGGACGGAAAAGCAGTGCGAGGAGCTGGTTAACTACTTACTGGAACAATTCGAGGATAATCCGAGGAAGATCTGGCAGTCGGACATATTCGGCAAGTCATTACACGAACTCGTAACAGAGGGTGTTCAGAACAAGCTTTACCGAATGCCGGAAAATGCCCAGCAGAAGCTTCAGGAGACGGTGGAGAGGATAGTGAACGAAGGTAGCGGAGGGTTGATCTGTATAATAATTTGATCTAAGTGGAGCGATATGATGGCGATTTCTTGAAGTTTCTCAAGGGTTGATCTGTATAATAATCATAATAATCTGATCCAGGACGGTAGGGGAGGCCCGCCTTCAGGGTGAAGAATGAGGCCGACCTTGGCTCGATGTGGTTACAGGACACGGTGTGAGAAGTCGCGCGAGTCAAGAGGGGATGGAAAACTCCCCTCGTTTTTGTTTTCATTTTGGAGGAACCTCTCAAATCTCAAACCCCAGGGTGTGGCGCTACTGGATCTCGCGGTTGCGGATTTGGCCTCAAAAAAGCGCAGGCCTTCGGCGCCGGAACCGAAGCGCCCCTATGAAGCGGGATCTACCTCCATGACCAGGGATTGGTCTTTCCACGAGCTATGTATAAGGTAACCGCTGTGCTATAATCTTGGTTGCTCTAGGTTATGTAAATATCGCTGTCCTTGATTACCTGTACAGATGATATGCGGCTATACCCCTTATCTAGTTATGTTAAATTCTATTAGTTATGTTACACTATATACGGTTGAGATTTGTGGTTGAGTTCGTCCATATCGACTGAGGGAGCGAAACTCGAATGAAGAAGGCCTCATGGGAAATATGGGCTAAATGGGGTAAAAGGATAGTAATAACGGGCATCGTTTCTCTGTTGACCCTCGGTACCATGTTTGTCGCCGGTAATACTTGGGCCCGTCATTCCATTGAGCAACCTTTGGTGCATTCGGTTTCAGCGCTCGAGGGGGTAGAAGACGCCCAACTGAAAAGAGCAGGGGCGAAACTCTATTTGGAGATACGCCTTGGTGATGTAAAGGACTTTAAAGCCCTCTACGAAGACGTAGAAAGGGCTATCATCGAAAAGTATGGGGATCAGGAAGTGATCATTTCCATCGTTGATGATAGGGATTCCAGGTTAGCGCATGCATATTACCTGGCCCACTTCTATATTGCCGAAAGCATAGCCACCGGGAGGTTCTCATCTATACCTTCCAATATGGCGAGACTCTCGAAAGAAATGGGTTTGGATGATTGGCAAGTGTGGATAGGCTCGAACCGAGTCTACCTGAAGATGAGAGCTAACGGCCACCATTTGTACGAGGTATTCGACAGGAATGTCGCCGCGTCGATGAGGCCGAATTCCTCCCTGGATCCGAACGTAAACCCGAATTGAACCATTGGATGCCGGTACCGTTTCTCGTCTCTAAGACCGGGAGGGGCTTGGTTTGACTTTTAAAGACATAGGGATAGGTGTGGCGATTGGTATCGCTATATATCTAATGTTAAACGGCGTGAACCTGTGGCCGCTTCTCTTGGTCGCAGGGCTCCTTTACTTTCTCTTTTTGACCAACCCGTCGTTCTCTCATAGAAGGTACGCTACCGTCGTTGGCCCTTCAACTTGTTCGGCCATTACCTTCGACGATGTCGGAGGGCTGGCGCCGGTAAAACAGGAGCTGAAGGAAGCCCTGGACTTCCTCACCGACCCCGAAGAGGCAATCAAGATGGGCATACGCCCCCTGAAGGGCATTATACTCAGTGGTCCGCCGGGGACTGGAAAGACTCTCTTGGCAAAAGCAGCCGCGAATTATACCGATTCGGCTTTTCTTGCCACGTCAGGAAGCGAATTCGTGGAAGTTTACGCGGGAGTTGGGGCGCAACGAGTCAGGTTACTCTTCAAGAACGCAAGGGAAGCGGCGAGGAAGAGTAAAAAGAAGAGCGCCATCGTATTCATCGACGAAATGGAGGTACTAGGAGGTTGGCGTGGCAAGAACGTCGGACATCTGGAGTACGATCAAACGCTTAATCAGTTTCCAGTAACGTGAACAATGGATGTCCGCCTTGGATGCACATTCGCGTAGGATGGGGCTATGTGAGAGCGTGGAGAGAGGTTTCGTCAGCTGTATTATTCTTCGGTTGTCGTCGAGATCCTGCCGGGGGACGCATGTAGACTTTACGGTTTTTTCCCCGGATGCTTGAGCGGTCACATGGACCTTGCCTCGAGAAAGGGGAGAAATGAGCGTCGTGCGCCGGGATTTACGGGTTATTATTCTCGTGTTCATGCTGGCAGTCGGTTTGGTCCTCGCCAGGCCGTTGGTTGGATCGTTAGCTTCCGTGTTCTCGGATGGTTCGGAACTGTCATCACAGGACATGCTGATCGATGGGAATGGACGCGGACCTGACCCGATCGAAGAACCATCCCCCGTGGAACGCATCCCTGAGGAGCAGCGCGGTGTAGCGGAGTGGATCGTGATCGGGGCACGGGAGGAGGTAAAGCGGGGCACCATCTACGACGCCTCTTATCGGGCCATAGGGTATCCCGGAGGAGACGTACCCCTTGGCAGGGGAGCGTGCACCGACGTGGTGGTGCGAGCTTTTCGCAAGGCAGGCATAGACCTGCAGGTACTCATACATGAGGACATGAAGGAACACTTCGACATTTATCCGCAACTCTGGGGAATGAGCGGACCTGATCCCAATATCGACCACAGGCGGGTTCCTAACCAGATGAAGTTCTTCGAGAGAAACGGGCGTACCCTTACTCTTTCCACGGCGCCTGAGGATCTGGATGAATGGCGGTGGGGCGACGTAGTGTACTGGCGCTTTCCAAACGGACTGCTTCATTGCGGGGTGGTATCCGACCGTACCGGTCGGTCGGGCTTACCTCTGGTGATCCACAACGCGGGTATGGCTAGCGAAGAAGATTGCCTCACACGGTGGGAGATCATCGGGCATTTCAGGTATCCGTAATGCAGAGAACCTTCGTCGCCGCGTTCGGTGTTTCGATGTCTTATATAGCTTTCGCTGAGGCAGTCCGGTACACTGAGTTTAAAACTGGGATGTTACGACCTTATGCGGATTTTGGCGTCTCGGGCGAACAGATGCGGTCTGGACAAATACGGTCTGGAAGGAAATCGGTGGTCAGGCGAGAAGGAATCGGTGCCAGCGGGTCGAATGAAAGATTATCAGGTTACCGGACATGCCGTCATACGCGTTTTAACGCCGCGAGTTGTCTTACACGAAAAGGTGGCGTTAATCGCGGGAAGTCAAGGCGGCAATTGAACGGTAGTATAAGAATAGACTTTCAATAAAATGCCTTCTCCGAGTTTGGCTACCTGAAGCCTGTTAGGTATGGGGCCAAGCCGACAGGGTATAGCGGGAAACGGCTATGCCTCCCGTGTTTGGAAAGGAGGGAGCACATAATGTTGTCATTTAGGTCGGGTTCGCCTCCTCCAAGAGGGAAGCCGGCCTTTTGTTTTGCCCGTTGAATACGCTGCTCCGGTGCTGGATCCGCACTACCGGGTAAGGACTTGCGCATTCCGTTTCACGGGCTCAGGAAGAACCCGAAAGAAATCCCGAAAGAAAACTTGGGGAAAGGATGCATAAAAGGGATGATCCTCGACGAGGTGTATGATTTCTTCCGGACGCTTCCGGATGCGCGTTTGAGCGTGGAGGAGATCGTGGTCAATGCCGGTTTTACCGGCGTGCTTCTTGAAGACGGGCGAGCGGGCGTCGCCATGAATATCCGAAGCGCAAACACCGTCACGGAGGCGGGGTTAGAGAGTTTGAGGAGGAGAGTCGGTCATAACGCTATGGAACTGGCCGGCGAAGTTTTCGGCTCGGACCGCCTGGCTTGTTCTGCAGGGGTGGCGTCCTTGAGCGCCCTTTCGCAGCCGTATCTAAATGAAGCGTTCCTGGCTTCCCACGGGCTGACAGTAAAAGCTGCTGGATTCGCCCGGATACTGGCGGAAGATATTCCCCCTGAATCCAGGGGATGTTTCATAAGCTGGTAAGCCCTTTTGTACTGGGCGTTTCCGCCGGAGCCGGCTTCGGCGCGGCGCTCGCCATAGTTATGGAAGGCTCAATGGCGACGGTACAGATGCTCTCGTTTGTTTTCGGCATAATCGCCGTCGCTATCACGTACTTCACAAGCCGCGTCTACAAGACGACTCCCATCCTGATGCTCGTCCTTTCCGGCATGGTCGTATCAGCTCTCTTTCAGTCGTTGCTCTCCCTGCTCAAATACACGGCTGACACGGAGGATAAACTCCCCGCCATTGTGTTCTGGCTCATGGGAAGTATGGGCAGCGTGGGTCTTAAAGACTTGCCTTTCGCCCTTTTATCGATCACGGTTGGAAGTAGCGGGCTGGTCCTCATCCGTTGGCGCCTGAACGTCCTCTCAATGGGGGACCAGGAGGCCAGGTCTCTAGGGGTCAATACTGAGCTACTCAAAGGCATCATAGTCGTCTGCACCACGCTCATCTCTTCGGTAGTAGTCGCTTTCTGCGGCATCATCGGGTGGGTGGGGCTGGTCATCCCCCACTTATGCCGCATGCTGGTGGGGCCCGACCATCGCGTGCTTATACCCACCGCGCTGTCTATAGGGGCCGCGTATCTCATATTAATTGACAACTTGGCCCGCATCATATCTCCGGCGGAGGTGCCCCTCGGCATCCTCACCGCGCTGGTGGGCGCTCCGTTCTTCATGTTTTTGCTCAGAAAGACGAAGGGAGGGTGGGGGTAATTACGGTAAGGGTATCGATACGCTCTGCAAGCTTCGCTTACGGGGATAAGGAAGTGTGGCGGGACATCAACCTGGACGTAGAAAAAGGCGAGACCGTATGCCTGCTTGGTCCAAACGGCTGCGGCAAGACCACACTCCTCAATTGCATACACGGCGACCTTGCACTGAAAAGCGGAACCATCCGGATTGACGGGCGGGATATAAGTGCAATGTCGGTCAGAGAGGTGGCGCGAAAGATAGGTTACGTGTTCCAGGAGCACAACGCGCCGTTCCCCTACAGTTCGCTTGAAGTGGTGAGGATGGGCCGCGCCCCATATCTGGGCCTCTTTCAAGCGCCTTCGAGGTACGACACCGAACTGGCAAGAAATATCATGGAAGAGATGGGTATCGGTTACCTCGCCGACAAACGCTACACCAACATATCCGGTGGCGAGCGACAGCTCGTGCTCATCGCACGAACACTCTGCCAGGAACCTGAAATAATTCTGTTTGACGAACCGACCTCTCACCTTGATTTTAAGAACCAGGCGCTTGTCCTAGAGACAATAAGCAATCTTGCCAGTAAAGGCCTCACCATCATAATGACCAGCCATTTCCCCAACCACGCCTGGTTGTTAAACAGTAGAGTGGCCATGATGAACCATAACGGGTTTATAACCGTAGGTCCGGCCGAAGAGGTGATGACCGAACAAAACCTGAGCGAGGTTTACGGGTTGAGGGTCAAAGTGTATAAGGCAATGGATGGAAATAGGACAATCAACTTCTGCACCCCGGAATACTTTTTCGAGGCAGACCATCTCGACGCCCCATACCGGTCTTCCCAGTGTCAGCATACCTACCGCGCCCCCAGGGCATTCTCCTCTTAGCTCAAACGTACAGGTGCGTACAGGTGGATTTCTTAACAGCCCCTGGGTGAACTTCGTGGTCTCTAACAATAAGGCAGGAAGGTTCAAAAAAGAAGCGAATGCTCAGTTCAAGAAGAGACCTGAAGTGCGCGCGAAGGAGGTATGTGAGTTGGGCGTTGACGGGGGTTCTCTGGGCGAGGGTTCCCGATACCGCGGGCCGTGGATTTCTTTGGTCACTAGCGCTTTCTACCCGACTGAGACGTTTGGTGGTTTGGCGTCTGCCGGAAGAATGCCCATACTTCCACCGGTCTTGGTGTTCGCGCTCGGCATGATGGCGTTCACTTTGCTTAACCTCGAAGAGATCATAGCCATAGTGAGTGTGCAGATCTCCGCTTCTTCTGATCTGCCACCCGAGGCGGCTGGAGCCGCACTGAGATTTGCAAAAGTCTCCGCAGTAGTGGGTTCTGCTGCGGGTGTACTGGGGTTCTTCTTGGTGGGCTTGGTACTTGGCTTCATCGGGCTCTTCTTAGGTTCCCCGGCTTCCTTGAGGCAATTGTTCTCCTTGGCGGGGTACTCCATGACCTTCCCCCTACTACTCCAAAGCGCCATTAGGGCGGTCATGGTCAGAGTCTTTCCATCGCTTACTCCCCAGACGGTCTTAACCAGTGCCGCTTTGCTCCTTCCGCCAGAAAGCGCAGGCACCTTCACGTACGGGCTTCTATCGGGGCTTGATCTGTTCGGCGTGTGGGTCTTGGCGGTCATGGTCGTTGGCTATTCGAGATTGACCGGGTTTTCGACGAAAAAAGCCGCGACGGTATTGATTACCCTTTGGGTCGCGTTTTTATTGGGCGGTGCGGCTTTGTCAACGCTTGCCCCGGCGGTACGGTGAGGCAAAAGGCGAAAGGCAGTAGAGTTCTGTCATAGGAAAGGAGTCGATCACGACGCACAAGAGTACGCTGCTCCGGCGCCGGCTGTTTGTCTTGGTTGGAGTGATTGCGAGCATTGCGTTGATCGTCTACGGGAATGCAAAGCGCATATCCGAAGGCAAGGTCGGTATACCCGTTAGGACCGTGACAGTAACTCGGAAAGGCATCTCCTTTGAGATATCCGCGAAGGGCGTCGTCGAGGCACAGCGGAAGGCCAGGATCAGATCGGAAATCACCGGGTTGGTCAAGGCCGTCACCGTGAAAGTAGGAGACGAAGTGAAGCGCGGGCAACCCCTAGTCTTTTTCGACGAGGCCGACCTCGAGACTCGACGGGACGAGGCGGAACGCTCGCTCCGTGAAGCCGAATCGAATCTCTCCTTGCTCATGAGGCGCAAAGAGAATTGGGTACGGTTGCATCAAGCGGAACTGGAACAGGCGCGAGCGCAACTCGAGCAGGTTCGCCTCCGTACCAAAGCGACCGAGGGGCTGCCACCGTGGGAGGAAGGCCGCGCTTTAGCGCTTGAAGAGCTCCGCGAAGCGGAGGCCAGGGTGAAGTTGATCGAAGCCCAAGCCGAATCTGACAAAGTCACAGATGAAGAAGTAGCGGCCGCGCAGGCTGCTGTTGTTTCAGCGCGTGCCGCCCTTGAACGTGCGGAAGGCGCACTCTCGAAATTGATGGTTAGGTCCTCCGATGACGGCATCGTAACCGCCGTAAAAGTAGAGGAGGGGGACGCGGTCTCCGAGGGCTCGCTTCTTATCGAGGTCGCCGACCTGAACGCCCTTCTCGTCCGTACGAAGGTGGACGAAATAGACATAGCCCGCATTGACATCAAGGCGCCTGCCCGTGTCATGTCCAAGGCCTATCCGGACTCAACGTTCCACGGGATCGTATCCGAGATTTCCCCTGAAGCGGTACGTGAGGACAATGTGGGCTATTTCGATGTCACGGTGGGATCACTGCAAGCCTCGGGTTCGACCGAAAAGGACGCACTGAGGCCCGGGATGTCGGTGGACGTGAAAATCCTGGCCGAACGTAAGAGTAATGCGGTGGTAGTCCCTGCTGAAGCTGTTCTATCCGAGGACGAGGTAGCCACAGGGCCTAGGCCTGAGAATCGCGCCGCACCCTCGGGTCCCGTGAAGGGCAAAAAAGAGGGTAGCCGCGACACGGGAAATTCCGCTCAGTCTGGCGATGACAGCGGGTTCGGCCGCTCGTTCGTCTTCGTGGAGGAAGAAGGTATCGCGAGGCTGAAAGAAGTGCGTCTGGGGATTGACACGGGAACCGAAGTCGAGGTCCTCAACGGATTAACCGGCGGCGAGGTCTTGATAGTGGGGGACTACGAAACGTTACGGAACCTCAAAGACGGTGACAAGGTGAGGCGCGTCGCGCCGGAGGATACGGCGCCGAAAGACCGATGAAGCAATATGAAGAGGGATACTCATGGCTTTTCGTGAAAACATCTCGATCGCTTTGGACAGCATATGGGCCAACAAGCTCCGTTCCTTCCTCACCATGCTCGGCATCATAATCGGAACCGCGGCCGTGATAGGGGTGGTATCCATCGGTCAGGGGGGACAGTCCATGATCATTCAGGAAATTGAAGGTCTGGGCGCCAACCTGATAATCGTGTTTCCCAGGACTTTCGACGACCGGGAAGGCTGGAGAAAGCCCGTTTTGCTCCGAGCCGAGGACATCGCGACAATCCAGCGCATCAAGGGCTTGGCCGCGTGTAGCCCGGAGATCAGTTGGCTCACGACGGTCCGGTACGGTGGGGAATCCAAGACTTTAAGCGTCCTCGGGGTGGCAGACACCTTCAGGACGATCCGGAACGTGAGTATCGAGGCGGGGAGGTTCCTTTCCGAACATGATGTAGCTTCATCGAGAAAGGTCGTGGTCTTAGGGAGCAAGTTGTGTGATGACTTACTGGGTACGACCGGCCGCAAAGGCCGCGAGGCTGCTATTGGGCGTACGGTCGAGATTGGGGGTCAGGGATTTACCGTTGTCGGTGTGACGGGGGAAGAAAAGCCGGGCCTTGTCACCACGCAAGAAGTGAGCGGTTACTCAGTGTTTTTGCCATATACCGCAGTCTGGCGCCTGACGGGTAACGAGGATATCCCGCTCCTTTTCGCCGCGGCCGAGCGGCGGGGTTATGTAAAGCAGGTCACCGAGCACATAAAAGGGATGCTCGATAGAAAGTACGGTACGGGGAGGTTCGAGGTTCAAAACCTCGAAGCGGCCATCGAAGCGGTGGGGCATGTCACTACTACAATGACCGTAGTGGTAGGCGGAATCGCCGCCATAGCCCTGCTTGTCGGAGGAATAGGCATTATGAACATCATGCTCGTCTCCGTGACAGAGCGAACCAAAGAAATAGGTCTACGAAAGGCTCTTGGGGCCGCTAGGCCGCAAATCCTCGGACAATTCCTCACCGAGGCGGTTGTCCTATCTGGCTGTGGAGGGCTCGTCGGTATTGCGGTAGGCGCAGGTTTGGCCCGAATTGCATCCTGGATTTGGAACCTGCCTTCCCTGGTTTCCTGGACTTCCGTAGTCGTGGGCTTTGGGTTTTCCGTGGTAGTGGGGGTTGTATTCGGCGTTTACCCTGCGAGCAAGGCCTCCAGGATGGATCCCATAGAGGCCCTGCGACACGAGTGACTTACTGGGCCATTTCATCGGGTACCAAGGCTGACATAGGCCCGTACAGGGGCTGCAAGTATACGCTCTCCGCAGACTAACCCGGCATACCTGGCTAGCTTCTTTGCGGATTTGAAGCGCTTGATGTCGCCAATTTCCGCCAGAATGGTGAGGGCGCCGCTAGAAAACCGAAACGAAGTATAACCCTTTTGGTTCGTTTCCTCCGCTTACCCCAGCCGACGAAGCATGTATCCATCGCCGCCAGACTCCTTGCGTCTCGGGCTTGTGGACGGTCTTATGCGATGTCAGTGGGTTCATAAAGTTGGATCTCCTTCACGCGACTGAACGCGGTGTCGTAGCTCGCCAGGTTCGGACATCCGTTTTCCAGGCAGGCCGCCACCAGAACGGAGTCGTTTGTTAAGAGCCCGTAGCGCTGTTGATATGTAGTCCCCGCCAACCAGAGTTCAAAGGTTACGGGAAGCACGATAACCCCCATCTCGCTTATGGCTCGGACGTGTTGAGAGTATTCCGTCAGTTTCGCAACCGCCTCCGGTTTTGCCGCGAGTTTCTTCACGACATCGCCGGGAGAGACTATGCCTTTGATTACGGCTTCAATGAGCATCAGGCGGTGAGCTACTTCCAAGACGATATGGGTTGTCGTCAAACCGGCTAACTGCGCGGAGGCGCAACGTTCTAGGAGCGTGGTACAGTCTGAGGATGCCCCTGAAAAGTGGTACACGAAGATATTTGCGTCAATGAAAACGGAACTACCGGGCCGCAGGTCGTCAAACTTCAAGGTAGGGTTCCTCCAGGATTTTTTTTACCAAATCTGGGGGCGCGGCAAGCCTGCCCTTTGTCCGTCGCACGACGTTAAGACGATCCTCCAGGCCCTTGGATGCCAAGTATTGTTCGAGCGACTTTTCGATGATACTGTTGAGGTGCTTACGTTCCCTGGCCGCCACCGCTCTGGCTTTAGCCAATAAGTCGGCATCGACAGCCGTCCCGAGCTTTACTCTGCGCACCGTTATCACCTCGACAATATTATAAGGACGACCCGGTACCCTATCTCCCTCTCTCCCTCCCTTTGGAGTCATCACCTCGACAATATTATAAGGGCGACCTTCAGGCGCTTTCAAGATATGATCTAGAAACATGAGTGGCTAGATTCGGTAGGTCACAGTTGGACTTGGCGTCGAAAACGCGGGCCATGTGATCCGCCCCGGCATCCGTCCACCTGGCTCCGATGCCCTTCATCCGTCGGGCTATGGTGTGGGTCACCCATCCGACCTGGTCTAGCCTAGGCCTTTGTCTAAAATGTCAAAACCACAAATGTTAAAACCACCGGCTATATTTTATATTTGCCTGCAGGAGAATTCCGCAAATTATAGAATATATTACCCACGTAAGCCAAGCGCGATTCAATCAACGTTATTACTATTGTTGGCCCCTCCGAGTACTTTGACTCGGTGTCGCTTTTAAGAAGCTCCATGACGATCTTAAAGCCTTGGCCGGGAGATGAACATGGTGGGAATAAGTAGCAAGGTAGAATCGATACCATTCTCGAGTATAAGAAGAATGTCCGAGCTTGCTTCGGAACTCGAAAAGGAAGGACGACATATAATCCACCTTGAACTCGGTAGACCCGACTTCGACACGCCCAGTCACATCAAAGAAGCTGCCATTAAGGCTTTAATGGAGGGCAAGGTTCACTATACCTCAAATTACGGCATAACTGAGCTGAGACATGCAATAGCCGATAAGATTCGAACTACCCTGGGGGTAGAATACGATCCCGCATCGGAGATTATCGTCACAGCCGGAGGCGCGGAGGCCATATACCTTGCGTTTGCGTCGTTGTTAGAGCCGGGAGACAAGGTAATGGTCTTGACTCCATGTTGGCCGAATTATCTACATGTACCTAAGTTGATGAACGCCGGCGTCATTGAGGTCGAATTACGTCAGGAGGACGACTATCAAATCACAAAACGACGCCTTGAGGAGTTTTACGACCCGGCAGTTAAACTTATAGTCATCAACTCTCCCTGCAATCCCACGGGTGGAATCTTAGAAACCGAATCATTAGAGGCTCTCAAGGAGTTTGCGCTGGAACACTCGCTGTACGTTATATCCGATGAAGTGTACGAAGCTTTTACGTACGATACGGGAAAACATCTGAGCATACTGCGTTTTACCGAAATCAAGGACAGGGTCATATTGGTGAATTCGTTTTCAAAGACTTATTCGATGACCGGGTGGAGAGTGGGATACGTTGCCGCCGAGGCCATGGTAGCGAGGGCCATGGTAAAGGTACACCAAAACCTGATTGCCTGCTCGACCTCTTTCGCTCAAGCGGGCGCTCTGGCTGCGCTAACGGGGCCGCAGGAATGCGTGCAAGAAATGAAAAAGGAATACGAACGGCGCATGAACCTAGTAGTGCAAGGGTTAAATGAGATTCCCGTCGTTCGGTGTAATAGACCGAAGGGCGCTTTCTACGTTTTTCCGTCTGTCGATGCTTTCGGAATGGAATCGAGCGAGGTATCCGAATTCTTGTTGAGAGAAGCAGGCGTGGTTACCGTTCCGGGAAGCGGTTTCGGCAAGGGAGGGGAAGGACACATAAGGATATCTTATGCGGCGAGCTATTCAGATCTGGAGATAGCTCTGGAGAAAATCGCAATAGCATTTCAGAAACTTCGTTGATTCATACCGGGAGTGACTTAAGTGGGAAACGGAACGGAATTACAGGCCTTGGTTGCCAATACAACATACAGGGCAAAAACGAAAACTGACTACGCATACGAAACTTTGAGAAGCGCAATTTTAAGCAACAAGCTCAGGCCTGGCACCCCATTACAGGTATCTGAGATAGCCGAGCATCTGGGCATCAGTGACATCCCGGTGAGGGAAGCGCTCAATAGGCTTAGCGCCCAACGGCTCGTCAAAATTGAGCCGCACGTGGGTGCTTACGTGGCTCGTCCTTCACGAAAGGAGATGGAGGATTGCTTACAACTCCGGGAGTTACTGGAGCCATGGGCGACTGGACTGGCAGCAGGGCATCTAGACAGCGGAAAGATTTCTGAACTGAGGCGAATGCTCGACGAAATGGAGTCCGCATTTGCCGAGGGGGATTTCTTGAAGTTTGGATCCCTAAACCGAGACTTCCACAAGGAGATTTACTCCGCCTGCCCCAATCGCGAAGCTTATAGGTTGATCATGAACCTGTGGGATTTGACCGAACGATGTATCACGATATTTGGCCTTAAACCGAGGAGAATGGAGGAGTCCATCAGTGAACACCGAGTGTTGCTGGAAGCTCTTGAGAGAGGAGACGGAAACACGGCTGCTAACTTGACCCGTGAACACAAGAAGCGGTCCTTTGCGGCCTATTTTGAGATACCGGACAACAGCGAATGTCCTGCTGCATCGGAGGGTGAGTCGGCGTAGGACTCCAAAAAAAAGGGGGGACGGGGATGTACAATTCTGCCCTGTGGCGTGACCGCATTGCTCGGTATTTTTGTATGGCCCTGGCTTTATATCACCTTTACGCTGGCTTTTTCGGCCAGCCGGAAGCGACTGCCTTTAGGGTCACTCACGTGTGTCTTGTACTTATAATCGTATTTCTCATGAAACCTCTTAAAAGGCCTGCAGGATTCCTTCGGCACCTATCCGGCGTTATCGATATTTTGTGTCTGGCAATAGTCGTTTTCACTCTTGGATATATTCTATATGATATGCCTGGATGGTATCTAAAGGCCGGAGAACCCAACGCTTTTGACGTGTTTCTCGGAACCCTTTTCATAGCCGTGTTGCTTGAGGCGGGGCGTCGTGCGGTTGGGCTACCTATTGTGCTCGTAGCCGTCTTCTTTATAGGTAATGCCATATTCACCGACAAATTCTTCAGTGTCCTTCACGGTCCACCTCACGCATGGAGCTTGCTAATTGACATCCTCTTTATCCAAGACCAGGGGATTTTCGGAATACCCGTCGCCGTGACCGCTTCCTATGTCTCCCTATTCATAATTTTGGGACAATGCCTTCTCGACTCTGGGGCGGGGAACTTCTTTACGGATCTCGCCCTTGCGGCGACAGGCCGTCAAGTCGGGGGCCCAGCGAAAGCCGCCGTTTTATCAAGTGCCGTGATGAGTACGGTCTCAGGGTCTGCCGTCGCAAACGTGGTTACCACCGGGACCTTTACCATTCCTTTGATGAAGCGGGTTGGATACAGACCCCAATTCGCCGGTGCCGTCGAAGCTGTGGCGTCCACAGGAGGTCAGATAATGCCTCCTGTGATGGGTGCTGCGGCCTTCGTCATGGCCCAGTTTCTCGGCATACCGTACCTTGCCGTCGTGAAGGCTGCGGTGCTTCCGGCGATACTCTATTACGTCTGCGTGTACTGGGCCGTGCATTTTGAGGCGCTAAAAACCGGCCTTAAGCCTCTGCCTTCTCAAGATTTGCCCCAGGTCAGAGAGGTTCTGAAGAAGGGCTGGTTTCTAACCATTCCGCTGGCTGCCTTGATATATGTTCTCGTGAGCGGGGCAAGTCCTATTAAGGCAGCTTCGTACTCGATTATCATCTTACTCCTCGTCAGCTTTTTACGGAAAGAGACCGCAATGACTCCCCGGAAGATTTATGGATCCCTTCTTGAATCGTCCATGTCGCTCATGGAGGTCTCGACTGCTTGCGCGGTGGCAGGAGTGATCATTGGATCCTTGCTGGTCTCCGGGACGGGCTGGCGGCTTGCGGGCGGAATAGTAGAGGTAAGCCGCGGCAATCTTCTGATTGCGCTCATTTATGTAGCAATCACTTGTGTGGTACTCGGGATGGGCATGACATCCACCGCGGTATACTTGACCGTAAGCGCAGTGGCGGTACCGGCTTTGGTGAAGATGGGCGTTGCTGAGATGGGTGCGCATATGTTTGCCTTCTATTACGGTTGTCTCTCGACCATAACCCCACCCGTCGCACTTGCGGCATTTGCGGCCGCGGGCATTGCCGGGGCAGACCCAAACAAGCTGGGATTTGAAGCCTGGAGGCTAGGCCTCACCGGTTTTATTGTTCCCTTCATGTTTGTGTACGGCCCGTCGCTTCTCTTGGTCGGTAGTGTAACGACCATACTCAGGGTATGCGTTACGTCTCTCATTGGGGTGACATGTCTGGCGGCGGGGCAAGTAGGCTTTATGACGAGGAAACTGAGCCTTTTTGAACGTGCGGCGCTGATTGTCGGGGCCTTGCTCTTAATAGAAACTTCGCCGATTACGGATATCATCGGTTTGCTAATTGTCGGAAGTGTTTCGATCTCTCAGTATCTGGCAAGACGTGCCCAACGCTCGATACCGACTCCTGCCCCAGCGGCTGCGCTTGATCCTGGAGAATCGTACGGAAGTCAGGGTGAGCAAAAGCACGAGGCTCCCGGTCGGGGATCAGTAGGGGCACAGGAAATACCGATAGCTGATTTATCTCATATTTCCGTAAGTAACAGAACTGCATTGGTCGACTGGTTGTTGGCGGCCGTAACTGTGACCACGATGTACCTAATCAGTGTTAGCCGGCTGGCCATGAGCTCTCATAACATAGCATTCGCGCTTCTGTTTGTTCTAAGCCTGATTTGGGCAAAGGTGGTCGGTTCCGACAGAAAGGGGCTCGACCAAATGTTCGCACAAAACGCAGAAAGGGGGAGCCTACCCTGATCGAACCTGGTCCGTGGAAATCGCAGAACTGGTGGGTCAGCCATTTCAACTACCTGGAGGAAGTCGTATCTAAGTATGCGCTGCTTGAACGTGTGGAAATCCACGATGCCACCTTACGTGACGGCGAGCAAACGGCAGGAGTTGTGTTTAGAAAAGAAGACAAAGTGGCCATTGCCCGAGCACTTGATGAAATTGGGATCCATCGCATCGAGGCGGGTATGCCGGTGGTATCGGAGGAAGACTACGAAGCCATACGAACTATAGCGCATCTGGGCTTAAATGCGAAGATCATGGCCTTCTGCAGGGGAAACGTGAACGACATAGACAAGGCCGCTCAAAGTGGCGTTTCGGGTGTGCTGGTCGAGTTACCCGCCGGAGAGCCAAGGCTCAAATACCAATTCAGGTGGAGCGAAGACGAGGTCATCGAGCGTGCCGTCAAGGCCGTGAGGAGAGCCAAAGAGCATGGTCTCTACGTGACATTCTTCCCTTACGAAGCGACTCGGGCGGAGATGACTTTTCTAGAAAGATTGCTTTCGGTTGTCGTAAAGGAAGCCAAGCCTGATGCGGTAGCCGTGGTGGATACTGTAGGGTGTGCCTTGCCGGAAACTATACGCTACCTTGTAAGGGAGTACCGGAGAATCACTTCGTTGCCGGTAGAGGTTCACTGCCACAACGACTTCGGGCTTGGCCTTGCGAACGAACTGGCCGGGTTGGCGGAAGGCGCGTCCGTGGCTCACTGTTGCGTTAACGGGTTGGGCGAAAGGGCTGGCAATGTTCCAACCGAGGAGTTGGTTGTGGCTTTAGAGGTGCTTCTGGGACGCGATTTGGGGATCGACTGTTCAAAGCTCATGAACGCATCTAAGCTTGTCCGCAGCGCGTCGGGCGTGGACATATCGAAGCAAAAGGCGATCGTCGGTGATCACGTGTTTTCGCGCGAAATCAGCGTGGGGATGGATCTGCTATTCGAGAACCCCCTCGCGATAATGGCGCTTAAGGCCTCCTTTGTGGGTAACAAATCAAGTGCTCTGATTGGGAAAAAGAGCGGAACCACCTCGATCAGACTCAAGCTGGCTCAGCAGGGACTTAAGGCTTCTGATGAACAGGTGAAGGAAATCAGCAACAAGGTAAAGTTAAGAGCAGCAGAACTGAAGCGTACGTTGAACGACGAAGAGTTCCTCGAAATAGTGGATTCGATAATCGCTTAAGGAGGCGATACCAGTGTCGATCAACAGGGTCAGAGAGGCTCTGGCAAAGCAGGGTATTGATGCGGTTGTGGCGTCTTTCGGGGAGAACATCTATTATTGCAGCGGACTAAAGACCATCCCGTCTGTGGCAAACAGAGGGCTATTCAACCAGTCGAGGATCTCCGAAGCCGTTTTCGTGGTGGTACCTCAAAGTGGAGAAGCCACGCTCATATGTAGTGCCGGGGTGGCGGGGGTTGCAGAGGAGCAATCTCACATAAAAGATATCCGGTTTTCGGGCACGGGGATTTATAGAGAGTATCCCGCTGGAGGGCGGCCTTCTATCTACGCTTCCAAAGCGGCGGACGTACTTGTGGGCGTACTGAAGGAGAAAGGCCTTAGTGAAGGGAGGGTCGGAATCGAATTTTCATCAATCTCTTATTCCCTTGGTACCAGGCTGACGAAAGAATTTCCCAAGGTTCAGTTCGTGGATGCAAAGCCGGTATTCACTGAAGCACGGATGATAAAAACTCCGTGGGAAATTGCCAACATACGAAACTCGGTCAAGGCCGCCGAAATCGCACTGAGTGCAGCCATTGACGTCATAGGGGAGGGGACAAAAGAATCTGATATTCTTCAAGCCTACAAAAGAAGCCTCATTAATCAGGGCTTAGACTGGGGTACTACTTCAGTCGGCGCAGGCGCCAACAGCGCAGAGACTTATAACCTCGGCGGCAGTTATGCGGTGAAAAAGGGAGACGTCGTTCGCTTTGACTTGGGCGCCATCACAAATGGCTACTTCTCGGACATCTCGAGGACGGTCGTACTGGGCAGACCCAGCGATACCGCACGTAGAGTGTATGACGCTATATATGAGGCTGAACAGACGATGCTGTCGATGGTGAAGCCGGGGGCGTTGACAGGGGACATTTATGAAGCAGGCGTGTCCATAGTACGTAAGCACGGGTTCCTCGATTACGTGAGGGGCAACATGGGTCATGGAATCGGGCTCGTGGTTCACGAAGAGCCGGATTTGGTCAAAGGGGGACAAATTGTGCTCGAGCCCGGTATGGTTCTGGCCGTTGAAGCGCCGTTCTACATTACGGGCGAGTTCGGTATGAACGTTGAGAACAATGTGATTGTGACGGAGAAGGGCTACGAGCTCCTGGATACCAGTTTGCCTACGCAACTGATGGTGCTTTGACCTAAGGAGGCAGGACAGGATGAGGGCTGTGGCGATCATAGGTGGAGCACTGAACCCACCCGAGGGGGAATACCTTGAGGGGGTCAAGAAGGGCGTTGAGCTGGGCATGGGTCTTCTCAAGGAGGGCTGGTCGGCCCTCGAAGTGGCCCAGAGAGTAGCTGAATTCATGGAGGATTTGCCCGTATTCAACTGTGGAACCGGGTCTCGTCTCAACATGAAGGGCGACATTGAAATGGATGCCTGCATCATGGACGGGAAAGATTTACGCGCGGGCGCGGTAGGCTGTATCCAGAAAGTAAAAAACCCCGTTGCGGTGGCCCGCAAGGTGATGGAGGAGACGGACCACATCTTACTCGTCGGGGCCGGTGCGACTGCGTTTGCAAGAGCCATGGGCTTTCCGGAATACGATCCTTCCACCGAGTTGCGCAGAAGGGAGTGGGAGGACTTGATCAATCGACTGCGCAACGAGGAACCTCTCCCGGAAAGGTTTTCAAGCGTCCTGAACTACTGGCAAAAACTGAAAGGGTGGATAGAGCACGACGATACGGTTGGGGTGCTGGCATGCGATGAAAAAGGGCATCTCGCCGCGGCCACTTCTAGCGGGGGGGCCCCTTTGAAAATGCCGGGAAGGATAGGGGACGTGCCTCTCGTCGGAAGCGGGATATACGCTAATGAAATGGGCGCGGCAGTGTTGAGCGGTAATGGCGAGGCAATTGTCAAACTTCAAGGAGCAAAGACCATCGTTGACTGTATCGCCAAAGGGAGTTCTCCTCGCGAGGCAGCCGCCGGCTTCGTCTCCCTTGCAAGATCCCGCATGCCCGGTGCAACGATTTCGTGTCTTTGCATGGACTCTCACGGTACGGTCGGTGCCGCTAGGAACGTAAAGACTACACCCTTTGCATACTTGAACGAACAAATGGAGAAACCCGCCACTGATTTTGCCGAGATCGTATCTCGGTAACGAGGAGGTTCGGCGATGGCACTGTGGGACGAAGTAAAGACGGACGTATTGGTAGTCGGTTCGGAGGCAGCAGGTGCGCGCGCGGCACTGGAAGCAGCCGATAAAGGTAAAAGGGTACTTGTCATCACGAAGAGTGTGGCCGGTAAAAGCGCCGTTACGCTGAAGGCCGTGTTTTCTGTGAGCGGCGCATTCGGTTTTGCGGATCCCCGCGACAATCCTGATGAACATCTGAAGGATACGGTCATCGCGGGACGGATGCTAAACAACCAACGTCTCGCGGAAATAGTATGCCGCGAGGGGCCGAAGCGCCTCGATGAGCTCGGCAAATGGGGAGTTCAGTGGGACAAGGCTCCCGACGGAAGGTACAGACAGGTGAAGATGTACGGCCATAGCTATCCGAGATCTCTTTCGGTCGGCTTTAGGGTAGGCCTGGAGTGGATGCGCGTTTTAATCAAGAAGATCAAGGAACAACCTTTAATAACCCTGATGAACGACGTGTTTGCCATAGACTACATAAAAAGCGAGCAAGGGAGAGTTTGCGGGGCGCTTGTCTACGATTTGAAGAGGGGCAGTATCCTCTTAATTAGGGCTAAGGCGATTATCGACGCTACCGGAGGGGCCATGTACCTCTTCAAGGAGAACTCCGCCACTCCCGAAAGTACTGGAGACGGGCTCGCCATGGCTTTCCGGGCCGGCGCTGAGTTGGTGGACATGGAGTTCATGCAGTTTTACCCGATTGAACTGTACTGGCCACCTTCCCTCAAGTCCGACCAGTCGATTCCCGCTTTTGCGAGGACGTTTCTACGGGCGCACCTTTATAACTGCGACGGCGAGAGGTTCATGACCAGGTATGCTCCCAATGAAATGGAACTCGCCGACAGGGACGTCCTTGCGAAATCGATATACAGGGAGATCCGGGCAGGGCGAGGTTCTGAGCACGGCGGCGTGTATCTTTCGGCAACTCACCTTCCGAGGGCCCTCGTAGAATACGCCGTGAAAAGGCACGCTCCTGGCTGGAAATTGAGGGGTATTGACCTCCTTGAGCATGGGCTCGACCTGAGGACGGAACCTTTGGAAGTAGGACCCACCGCGCATTTTTATTGTGGAGGTATAAGGGTTGACGAGACATGGAGTTCCGGCATTCCGGGCCTCTATGTGGCAGGCGAGGCAGCCGGTGGCGTCAACGGGGCCAACAGACTTCCAGGAAACGCTTTGGAGGAAACGCAGGTTTCAGGCGCGATTGCCGGGGAGCAAGCAGCAAAGTTCTCAGAGACCGTAGATTATGGGCATATCCACGAGTCCCTGGCAGAAGAAATGGTTAAATCCGTGATACGGCTCGTCGGGAGGAATGCTGGTCCTCGACCGATAGAAGTTATGGACCGGCTTCGGGAGACGATGTGGAAGGACGTTGGAATTATCAGGGACGGGCAGGGCCTTGAAAGGGCAGTGAACGAAATCAAGAGGATGCAGGACGAAGACCTCCCGAATCTGACGGTCAGGTCAGGACTTATCATGAATACGGATCTCAGGGAGGCTTTAGAACTGAGGAACATGCTTATGGTGGCTGAGATGATGGCGAAAGCCGCTCTCATGCGGACTGAAACGAGGGGGACCCATACCAGGGATGACTACCCGGAGAGCTCCAGCTCGTGGTTGAAGAATATCGTCATACAAAACAAAGATGGCGCTCCCGCGCTTTATACCGTTCCTGTTGTTGTAACGAAGGTACCGCTGGAGGGGTGACAATGGCTGAGCTGCAAGTGAAGGTACGAAGGTACGATCCCGAGGCTGGATGTGATTCCTGGCAGGAGTACACGGTGCCGTTCGAAGAGGGTATGACCGTCCTTTCGGTGTTAGAAAGGTTATATAGAAGTGACGGAGTGGCATTCCGGCATTCATGCGACGCGGGGCTATGTGGTATTTGCGTTGCACAGGTAAACGGCAAAAACAGGCTCATATGCAAGGAGATGGTCAAAGACCCGTCACAACCGCTCGTGATTGAACCTCCAAAAGGATTCACCGTTGTCCGTGACCTTATTACCGACTGGAACCACAGGGGGGGGTCGGAATGAGCCTTATCGGCACCAGTCTCCCACGCATAGAGTCGAGAAACAAGGTTACCGGCCGGGCCATTTACGGAGACGATATAAGCCTTCCGGGGATGGTTATAGGGAAAATCCTGAGAAGCCCATACGCGCATGCGCGAATCGTTTCTGTTGATACTTCCAGGGCGGAGTCAATGGACGGCGTATTCGCCGTGGTGACCGGGGCCGATGCACAATACATATTCGGAGAAAACATTGCCGACGAATACCCTCTGGCAAGAGGGAAGGTAAGGTATGTAGGAGACGAAGTGGCCGCCGTAGCCGCTGTTTCTGAGGCTTGCGCTGTTGCTGCTCTCAATGCAATAGAAGTGGCGTACGAGACCCTCCCGGCCGTTTTCGAACCTATCGAAGCGATGAAAGAGGACGCGCCGCTTGTCCACGAAAGCTCTCCCAGAAATGTGGCACTGCACGTCGATTTTAAAAGAGGCGACCCCGAAGCGGCCTTTGCAGAAGCTGATGTGGTTGTGGAGGGTGAATTCTATACATCTAACGTATACCAAGGTTATCTGGAACCGGTAAACGCGGTGGCTGACTGGCAGCCCCCGAGGCTCACCCTTTATACAGCCCTCCAGAGTCCCTACAGGTCTCGGATAAACATCGCACGGGCCCTCGGTCTGAGCGTTTCCCAAATAAGGATCGTGTGCCCCGAGATGGGCGGCGGCTTCGGGGGGAAGGTGAGCACCAACCTCAAAGTGCCGCTCATCGCCGCCCTGCTTTCAATGAAGTGTGGCAGACCGGTCAAGATAACGCTCACGAGGGAAGAGGACATGGAGGCTGGCCGGCCGAGGGCGGGGACAGTGGTGCGGTCTAGTCTTGCGCTGAAAAAGGACGGTACCTTCCTGGCCAAGAAGACGCATATCATTTATGACAACGGCGCCTACACCGGCTTTTCGGCGAGCGTGATGAAGACGATGGCGGTAAGGGCGGAGAACATTTACAGGTTCAAGGCATGCGAAACGCAGGCAGATCTAGTGTACACTAACAAGACCCCGACAGGCCCTTATAGGGGCTTTGGCACCCCAATGGCCCTTTTTGCCCTGGAGTCCCTCGTCGACATGGCGTCCGAAAAAATCGGCATGGACCCGTTGGAGATCCGCCTGAAGAACATCGCGCAGAAAGGCGATGTGACCCTTCACGGGTATGTTTTCAACACGTGTGGCTTAAAAGAATGCTTGGAATCAGTAAAAAAGATGCGGGACGCTGATAAGGAACGGCAAGTGTCGAGTTGTAGTACCACTGTCAAAAGGGGTTACGGAGTGGCCCTGTGCATCCACAATTCTGGGAATCGGCTGTCTTTCGGTCCTTTCGACGGGTCTACGGCCATAGTGAGGTGTGAAGAAGACGGATACATAACCGTGTTCTCCGGTGAGCAGGACTGCGGGCAGGGGTCCGACAGCGTTTTGGCACAAATAGCCGCAGAGGTAATAGGTGTCGGGTACGACAGAGTCAGGGTTCTTACTAAGGATAGCGAGGTTTCTCCGTTTGGAATAGGCACTTTCGCGAGCAGAGTGACGATGATGGGGGGCAACGCCGTAAGACTTGCCGCGGGAAAGGTTAGGGATCGTCTTATCTCGGAAGCGGCTGTTATGCTGAATTGCAAACCTCAGGAACTATTCATCTCAAACGGCATAGTCCAATCGAAGGTGGATCCCGCCAAACATATTGAGATTTCGGAAATCGCAAGGTCTGTCCTGCACAAAACTCGTGGTGAGCACATCCTTGAAAGGGCTGTGTTCTTTGCAAACACAGAGGTTGACCAGAAGACATTATACGGCAACGTTTCTCTCGGGTACTGTTTTGGCGCCCAGCTTTGTGAGGTCGAAGTTGATGTGGAAACGGGAAAAGTGAGGGTTCCCAAGGTTTATGCCGCCTACGACGTCGGTAAAGTACTCAACCCGATGGGCGCCGAAGGGCAGCTTCAAGGGGGCATAGTACAGGGGATAGGAATGGCTCTTACTGAGAAGCTTGCATACGGTGAAGACGGACGGCTGCAGAACCCCAATTTCAGGGATTACAGGATGATGAACATCGTAGACATTCCGGAAGTTCGTATCGAATTCATCGAGACAAACGAACCCAACGGCCCCTTTGGAGCGAAGTCGATCGCCGAAGCATCCATGGATCCGACACCGGCCGCAGTCGCCAACGCGGTGGCAAACGCGTTGGGAGCTCGGGCGTTCAGGTTGCCCATTGAGCCGGAGCACGTCATCACGCTAGCCAAGGGGGGTGCACGGTGTTGCTGAAGACTGAGTTTGTGAAGGCGCGTTCCCTGGAAGAGGCCTTCTGTGCGATCAGTGACCGCGCTGATGCGAGTTTTGTTGCGGGCGGGACCGACCTCTTTGTCCAGATCAAAGAAGGAAAAAGAAAGCCTTCTCGGCTGGTTTCTGTCAGGGAGGTTCCCGAGCTCTTGGGCATAGACCTTCAACGCGGGTCCGTTGTCATCGGCTCAGCCGTTCCGCTTTCCGATGTGGCATCGTCAGCGGTGGTGGCTGGACATGCTCCGCTCGTGGCGGATGCTTGCCTCCAGATCGGCTCTCCTCAAGTCAGAAACAGGGGGACCATCGGAGGGAATATCGGCAACGCCTCGCCTGCAGGAGATTCCATTACGGCACTGATTGCGAGCGGGGCGCGCATTCGAGTGAAGAGTCTGGCGGGTGAACGAGAAATACTGCTCGAAGCGTCGTTCCTCGGCCCGGGGAAGACAGTTTTGTCTCCGGACGAACTGATCACGGCCGTTGTCGTACCGGTGATCCAAGATCACACCCGCGTAGCATTCGAGAAGTATGCGTTACGAGGGGGGATGGACATTGCGATAGTCAATGTCGCTATATCTCTAGACATGGTGGATGGACTGGTGACCGACGCACGAATAGCCCTTGGGGCTGTGGCTCCCACCCCGATCAGAGCCGTGGAGGCGGAACGAACCATCAGAGGCAATCGCCCGTCGTCTTCGCTCATTGAGGAAGCCGCTAGGGTCGCAGCCAGAGAGTGTTGCCCGATCGATGACGTACGAGGCACCGCTTCTTATCGGAGACACCTTGTTTACGTTCTTACCAAGCGGGCTCTCGCGAAGGTTTGCCAGGGGAACGTTGGTAGAGTTTGGGGGTGTGCGAGATAGGCTCTCAAATCGCTATCAGTATGAAGGTAAACGGAAAGACGTACGAGGTTTTGGTGGATCCGCTCTCCCCTCTAAGCAGTGTACTGCGGGACCAGCTCCGCTTGACCGGTACCAAGGTCGGTTGCGGAAAGGGGGAGTGCGGCGCGTGCACCGTAATAATGGACGGCAGGGCAGTGAACTCGTGCCTAGTGATGGCGGGGGATGCAGACGGGTCGGAAATCGTCACGATAGAGGGACTTGCCTCCTCAGGTAAGCTCCACCCGATACAAGAGGCGTTCGTCGAGACCGGAGCTTTACAGTGCGGGTTCTGCACGCCCGGCATGATAATGTCCGCCAAAGCCTTGTTGGACTCTAATCCCTCGCCGACCGAGGAAGAGATCCGTCGCGCGCTTTCCGGAAATTTATGCAGGTGTACCGGCTACCACAAGATTATTGATGCGGTTCGCATTGCATCGAAGCTCATTGGGCGGAATACGAACCAGGAACCTGTATTAAGGGGGAGCTGAGATGGGCAAGAAAAGGGTTTTGACGCGTCTAGCGGCCGTTATAGCGATCTGCCTGCTGGTGGTATCCCTGACCGGTTGCGGTAGGGGCCAGGAAAAACCGCAAGCCGAGGCTCCGGAAAAAGAGAGCGAAGTTGAACAAGAAGGGCCCAAATTCATAACGGTGGGCGGAGGAGCCGCAGCTTGGGCGGTTATGGCAGCAAAAATCGCTGATGTCATCTCTAGCGATTTGCAGGGAGTGTCCGCGACTTCCATTCCGGGTGGTGGCATCGAAAACCTCAAGAAGATACAGACCGGAGAGATTCAGTTCGGAATGACTCATAGCCCGTTGGCAGGGTGGGCATATGAGGGAAAGCCTCCCTTCGACGGCCAACCCATAACCAAGGCCAGACATGTGATGACCCTTTATAAGGGTGTGTTCCAGGCAGTCACTCCCAAGAACAGCGGACTCACCAAGTGGGAGGACTTAAAAAACAAGCCATTTAGGGTTAACGTCAACAAGGCGGGGACTTGGGGCAACTTCGGCATGCTCAAGGTGCTGGAAGCCTACGGAATAACCGAGCAAGACATCATTTCGGCGGGGGGAGTCGTAAACCGACTCGGGTACGACGACGCCACGACAATGATGCAGGACGGCCTGCTAGACCTCTGGGTTACGGCGGACGGGATCATTCCCCACTCGTCGATCCTGGAACTGGAGCGGAACCCCGGTATACGCTTCTTGGAAATATCGAAGGAAGTGCAGGATAAACTGACTGCTACTGTTCCCGGAGTGGAACCTTCCACGATTCCCAAAGGCTCATACGCCACTTTGGATAAGGACATACCCTCCATCGAGGTTTGGGTCCAGCTTGTGGCCGGGGAAGACGTTCCCGAAAAAACGGTATACGATGTGACGGCAGCGCTCGCCGCTCATATTGAAGAGCTGAAAACCCTATTCAAAGGGGCTGAGGCTATTTCTCTGGAGACTGCTCTAGCGGCACGGGCGTTACCGGTTCATCCAGGGGCGAAAAAGTTCTATGAGGAGAAGGGGATCAAGGTAGAGGAGTGAAGCGGACGCGCGTCCGCAGGGGCGCTGGCTGGCGTTCCTGCGGACGTGGCCGACGAGCTACGGCGCAGCCCTAGAGCCGGGGGTGTAAAGATGAAGATAATATGGCTAGGGCACTCGTGTTTCCTGCTGATCCTCTCAAACGGAGCAAAAGTCGTCGCCGATCCTTTCTATCCTGAAGACCCGCTAAAACCAGGTCTAAAGCTCCATTATCGATTGCCGGTGCTATCGGCGGACTTTGTGCTCGTTAGCCACGAACACTTCGACCATTCCGCGTCAGATCTGATTCAAGGGAATCCCACGGTTTTGAATGGGCCGGGGCAGTTTAGTTGCGGGGAACTTACCGGAGAAGCAATCCTGGCCGATCACGATGATTGCGGCGGGGAAAGAAGCGGGAAGACGCTCATCTTTACCTGGGAAACGGAGAGGATGAGGTTCTGCCACTTGGGAGATGTCGGACAGAGATCATTGAGGCAGGAACAGTTGAGATCAATTGTACCAGTTGATGTCCTGTTTATTCCCGTGGGGGGTAAGTTTACGATCGGCCCAAACGAAGCGGTCAACTACATTCGCCAGTTGGAGCCTAAAGTAGTCGTCCCCATGCACTATAAGACCCGGATGGCGGATTTCCTTGAATATGGTATTGAGGAGTTTATCGACGTATGCCTTGCTGAAGGGATAAGGGCAATAGGCACGGGAGCTCCAGCGTTAGAGATAACGCCATCACACCTTAATGTTTTGCAAGGGCCTGAAGTCCGTTGTCTGCTTTACGCACCTGAGTATTTGGTACGGGATCTGTGTCAAAGCGGGTAGAGTATGATGATCGGTCTGTTGGTCTTAGCTCGGTACCCCAGACTCTGACGGATCACATTCTGAGTGGCGAGGTTAAACCCTTCTTTGAAGGACAAAGTTACCCGGGCATTGATAAGGGACATCAGGTGGCTTGCCCTCGCTAAAAGGGGAGGGTTATTCTTAGCCGGTAACTTTGCGGTTAGTTACGGTTTATCGCTCATCATAGTTGCAAACCTAGGGGTATCGAGCTGGGCAGTACTCTACCAGGGATTGTCGAAGAGATTTGGGGTGAGCATCGGCCAAGCGAGCTTTTTGGTCAGCATGCTCCTGATTGCTGTGACGTGGTATTGTGGCTTAAAACCCACCATTGGTACCCTTGCGAGCGCGGCCGGTGTTGCATGCTTCTTGGACGTAATCTCAAAGATTGGGTTTCTTCCGAAACCAGGGAATGTCGTTCAGTGTTCGTTGTGTCTCGGGGCTGGAATTATAATAAACGGTTTCGGTTTGGCAACGTACGCTTGTTCTGGTTGTGGATTCGGGCCACGTGACGGGCTCATGATTGCCCTTGTTAGAAAGACTCAGCTACGGGTGGGCATCGTAAGAGGTACCGTGGAGATCGCCACCGTGATCACGGGGTTCTTCTTGGGTGGGAACGTAGGCCCAGGAACTGTCGCGTACGCTCTGGCTGTTGGTTGGGTTATGGAGGCGGGGTTTCGAACGATACGTTACCTCTCTGACAAGACCGGTATTCTGAAAGGCACAATCGTTTTACCCGGTGGCGTTGATGCCTAGAATCCATCGGTTTAATTACAGCACCCTTCTCGCATAATACTTTCCACCAGTCCGCTGCAATAATCCCCCTACACACAAAACTCGTAAAGGCTCTCTTCGGAAAATCGAGACCCGGAAACGCATACATTCCAACTAACGCATACATTCCAACTGAAGTTTGCTGCGAGGTCACGCTTGTCCGGGCTACCGAAAGGGGAGGGCGGGGGGAACGTCACGCGTCAGCGGCCTCCACGGAGTGTCCCTTGATGATCGCTATCTGTTCCGATTTAAACTTAAAGTACCGGCCCCGGGGATTTTCGAAAGCGTTCGGCCAATCTTGATGTGCTGGTCCATATGAACCGGATCAAGTGGGCGGAGATGAGCGGATTCGGTGGACGGTTCAATAGGGATCAAGTGGACGATTCGACTGGACTAGGGACGATGCGGTGGTTTACTCCTAGATGATGGGTGGAAGAAGAGGAATTCCCAACGGCGGTGCACGTACTGGATCCTGCGTTTCGGTGTCCCTATTCTGGGAAT
>DUSP01000079.1 GCA_012842575.1 Clostridia bacterium | reverse complement strand
TCTTATAGCACCCACGAAGGGGCTTTGACGTCGGAGGGCAATATCGTACCGGCTTGGCAGGTCAGGTCGCCCGAAGAAGAGCAGTTTAAGGCCATGATCGACGGTTCCTACGCTTTTAAGTTCGCCAGGAAACTCTCTTCTATAAAGACTTACGAACGGGGTTTCAGGATGGGTGGCACTCCTGCGGCCAAGCAGGCCGCCGACATGGTTTACAAGGAAATGCGCAAGCTCGGACTCGAGGACGTACAGTTTCACACCTTCCCGGTATATGGCTGGGAGTTCAAGGGCGCAAGCATTGAAGTAGAGGGGCAGACCTTCGAAGCAATATCTCTGACCTCGACACCGGGCACACCTCCGGAAGGAGTCACAGGTGAACTGGTTTTCGCCGGAAATGGTACTATGGAAGACTACGCGGATCTCGACATAGATGGAAAAGTCGCTTTGGTGGCCGTAGATTACGACCTGCTTCCCTGGCCCTCCAACGTCGGCCTCGAAGCCCGAGTTCACGGGACTCCTGCTGCCCTCATAATCTACAACCTTAACTATTATGGCCAGGATCCCTCCGGTGAAGCCTTTACGCAGCAAGACTGGAGCGGAACAGCGGTTGACTTCCCGGTGTTAAACGTCCCAAAGAATTCGGGAGAAAGACTGAAGTCGTTGGCAACTTCGGGCAGGGTAATGGCCACCGTGAAATCAAAGGTCAATGAGTACCCCGATGCGAAGGGATACAACGTCCTCGGTTTTATCCGGGGCTCCGAGCACCCTGATGAATACATCATTACGGGTGGGCACCTGGATGCGTACTTCGAGGGCTTTCAGGACGACGCCCTGGCCTGTGGAGTAGCGCTGGCTATCGCCAAAGCGATGAAGGAGACTGGCTACCGCCCGAAGCATACCATAGTCTTCGCGATCGTGGACGCCGAAGAGTTCGGGGCGAAAGGCGCCTGGCACGACTGGCTCATAGGCTCTTGGAACTTAATCAACGACAAGACCGATTGGCACGACGGATTACTCGCCAACGTCAATCTAGAGCTTATGGGATACAAAGAGAGCGAACAGATCGAGACAAGGGCGTGCGATGAGCTTCTCTCGTTCTTAAAATCGTTCGCCTCCACCTATAAGCCGGACCCGGAGGCCTTCCCGAACCCGGAAATCGCGATACACCACGGAGTCTCCACTTGGACGGATGAATGGTCTTACAGCTATTTCGGTATGCCTACAATATGCACTAAGACGGATGACAGGGTGTCAGAAGAGTTTTACCACTCCCAGTTTGATACCTGGGAACGGGCGGATCCGGCCAAGGCGCAGGAGCTCGCGGAGTTCTACGGCACAATAATAATGAGGATCGACAACTCCCTCATCCACCCTTACGACCTGACCATAAGGCCCGCGCGGTTCATGGAAGAGGTAGATAGGGGGGCAGCCGCAATCACCGGCACGGATATATCGAATGTGATCGAAGCGGCACGTCGGTACGAAATGGCTGCCGCAGAAGTGATGCAGGCCCTGGTTGAGGCCGAAGAAGTATACGTGACCCTCAATAATGCCATGGCGAAAGCAGGTACGGTTGAGAAAGCATCGCCCCTCGGCGGCAGAAGTCAAGCACCCATTACCAAGGCCGGGACTGGCACTCGCGTCGACGGCAAATCTGATGAAACTTCAGCCCTTGCCCAGCTGAAAGAAGCAGCGGACAAGGTGAACAAGAAACTGCGCGCCTTAAATCGATACCTGTACGCCGAAACCCAGTTCCTGGGAAGCACGTACCCCGAAGAAGTCGTGTTCCAAACCACACACTATCAACACGACCCGGTGGTCTTCGAGAAGCTCTCCCAGATGGTCAAATCAGGCGATGTGTCGGGAGCCGCCTCGCTGATCTCCGACTGGGACAATGGAGTTTACGGCAATTACTATGCCCCGTATCACTCCTATGATGTTTGGACGCAGTTCATCTTGAAGTACTTCAACAATCCCGATCCCAAAACCGAGTTCTTTTCGAGGGGAAGACAACTTCGCTTCCATGATGTTTGGAGACTTACACATGAACTCATGAAGAAGGCCGCCTTCGCTGAACAGGGTGGCACCGTCTCCGTCACCCCCTCGGACATTTCGAAGATTACGCGCCTCTCCTTCGACGCGCTCAAAAACTACCGCGCAGCGCTGGATCATGATAGAGGGGTATGGGTTAAGGCCATGACACTACTGCCCACCGTGGAGGAATTGAAAGAGTTGAAGGACGCGTCGCAAGCCGCGAGGAAACTGGTTACGTCCGTCAGCAATTGACGGCGCAGTCAATATCGCCAGATTACAAAGGCTGTTACTCAGGGCCTTAACCTTAATGAAAGAGTCCCCCGATGAACCCTCGGGGGACTCTTTCATCACGATAAGACAAAATGTAAACCCAACTGCTCTCTGTCCGTTCACC
>DUSP01000014.1 GCA_012842575.1 Clostridia bacterium | reverse complement strand
GAGGCGCGGCGGGAGGCCGATAGGCTTCACCGGGAGAACGAGGCCGAGATCGCGGCGATAAAAGCGAAGGCCCAGGAACGAATGGAGCGCGCGGTGTCGTTCATCCGGGAAGGGATCGTGAAAGCTCATGGCAGTCGCTAGAATGAAGAGGGTTTTCATACTGTGTCATTCCTCGCTCCGCGATGACGTCATCATGCGCCTTCAAGATGCGGGCGTCATGCAACTGGAGGATGCCTCCGAATTGTATCCTGACCTGACGGGCGAGGGCGAGGCGGGTCTTGGGCCGGTGAGAAAAGGCGCCGGCCACATTGAGGCGCTGGTTGAGGGCGAGCGTGATATTGGACGCGCCGGGGAAGTCGGGGAAGTACCGGCAAGATTGGGCGAAGATCATAGGACTCTTGAGAAGACCTTGGACGAGTTGGCCTTCACCATAAAATACCTAGGAAGGTATGTCAACGAGCGTAAAGGTCTTGTGGAGACCTTTGTGACCAAGAAGGCAGGTATATCCCCGGAGGATTACGCGTTTTCGGTAACCCAGCTCGACTATAAGGGCTTGTATAAACAATGCGCGGCAGACGATGCAAAGCTGGGCGAGCTTCAAAGCGAGGCGTCGCGACTTAAGGAACAAAAAGCGGCTTTAGAGGGCTGGGTTGACCTTGACTGTCCGTTGCGCGATTTGAGGGACACGGAGAAGGTGAGGATTGTCCCGTGCCTCTTACCGAAGAAGGATCTACGGCGGCTTACGTCGATGCTTGAGGGCGTACGGGCTGTCGGAGCCGGGGTAGCCGGTAGGGCGGTGGCCCCGGAAGGAGCCGTCCCAGAAGGAGTCGTCGGAAAGGGAGTCGTCGGAGAAGGAGAAAAAGGCGCGGAAAGCGAAGGCGTTTCGGGTAAGTCCGCTGCGGGCGAGGTTACCGAGAACCCGGCGGCTTTAGTCGAGGTCGTATCAGAAGACGATCGAAACGCGCGCGTTGTGGTCTTTTACGCAAGGGGTGAAGGAGAAGCTCGTGTCTCCGAAATCCTGAGCGAATGCGGCGTGGAAAAGGTATCTTTCGGCGTTATAGAGGGGCTTGTGAAAGATGAGATAAAGTCCATAGAGCAAAGACTCAGCGAGATACCCGCTGAGGAGCAAGAGATCCGAAAGCGCGCGGAGAGCCTCCTTCCGCAACGCGTGAGACTGATGGCGCTTTACGATCACCTGTACGAGCGCTTACGGCGTATGGAGGTGAGGGGGCTTCTCGGTCGCACCGAAAAAACTTCCCTCATCCAGGGCTGGATGAAGGCGAAAGAGGTTCCGGAACTGTCGAAGCGCCTTGCGGACCTGAACGGTGAAATCGAGGTGTTCGCACAAGACCCGTCGCCCGAGGATAACCCTCCGGTGGTTCTCGAGAACCCATGGTTCCTTAAACCCTTCGAGGTGGTAACGCTCCTTTACGGAAACCCGAAGTACGGTGAAATCGACCCCACCCCGTTTCTTGCGCCGTTTTTCTTCGTTTTCTTCGGCTTTGCTCTGAGCGATGCCGGGTACGGTATCCTCCTAATGCTGATATCGGCGTGGATGATAAAGAAAATGGACATTCCCGAAGGCGGCAAGATGTTGTTCAGGCTCCTTTTCCTCGGAGGGGCCTCTACGGTGGTATTCGGGGCTCTTATGGGAGGCTGGTTCGGTAACGGCCTTGATATCCTTCCGCCGGCTTTGGGCGGAGTACGGGACTTCCTCAAGAGATTCGCCGTTGTGGACCCCCTTGCCAACCCCATATACGTCTTGGGCGTGAGTCTCGGCCTCGGCATCGTCCAAATCTGGGTTGGCATTGTTCTGAAGCTCGTCTCGAGGCTCAAGGCAGGTGAGGTTTTCGATACCGTAATGGACGAGGGCTCTTGGCTCTTTTTCATACCGGCTGTGATAGTCTTCGCCTTGTCCTCGACGCTTCGCCTTGGGCCGATCACTCCGACGGTAGGAAAATGGCTTGCCATAGCCGGGGCGATTTATGTGATGGTGGCCGCCGGAAGGCGCCAGAAGGTGATCTTTCTCAAGCCGTTCAGTGCGGTCATGGGCCTTTACGGTAGTATAGGCTATGTAGG
>DUSP01000215.1 GCA_012842575.1 Clostridia bacterium | reverse complement strand
GTGCCCGCGTTGTGGCTGGCGTAGGGAAGACGCATTCGAGACTTCGCCCATAAACCCGGTTTCGGGAGGAATGATCGGCGGAGGCACGGGTGGGTTCTTTGGTGGCTTCGGTGGTTTCGGGGGCGGAGGCGGTGGCTTCGGTGGTTTCGGAGGAGGATCCAGTGGGGGCGGCGGATCAGGCAGAAGTTGGTAAGAACTGACGCTATCAAAGCTGGCTGTAAGAATAATATATAGAGATGGCAGAATTTGCTTGAAGTTTCAGTGCAGCGTCCGTGTCATTATGGCGAATACCATCGATTACGGTGTGACAATGTAAAATAACAATCAGGTGCGACAGACCTGACAATGAATGTGATGATCGTCCGGAAACGTATAAACGAGCATAGGGAGGCCGAAAAATGGAGAAGAACCGCCTTGCGATAATAGCGGTGGTAGCGATCATAGCCGTCATCGTCGTGAGTCTTATGTCAAGCTACAATCGGTTTGTCAGTATGAACGAGGATATAAACGGGCTCTGGGCCCAAGTGGAGAATCAACTCCAGCGAAGGTATGATCTCATTCCGAACCTCGTCGAGACGGTGAAGGGATACGCTTCCCACGAAGAGAGGGTTTTCACCGAAATCGCCGAGGCCCGGGCGAAACTGGCAGGGGCCACGACTCCTCAAGATCAAGTGGCCGCCGCAAATCAACTCGAAGGTGCGCTTTCGAGACTGCTCGTGATAGTCGAACGATATCCTGATCTAAAGGCGAATCAAAACTTCATCGCCCTTCAAGACGAGCTCACCGGAACCGAGAACAGATTGGCGGTGGCGAGGATGAGGTTCAACGATGCCGTAAAAGCGTATAACGCTGCCATCAAGCGGTTCCCGGCGGTGCTTTATGCCAGAATGTTCGGTTTTGGTCCCCGGGAGTACTTTGAGATCGGAGAAGAGGCAAAAGAAGCCCCGAAGGTGGATTTTGGTACGTAGGGCTTATAAATGACGGCGTTTGACAATGCCTTGATAAGCCCTTATCATAAGGATGCTGCACGCTCGGCTGGTAGGTCTGGTTGCCAATCACGGTAAACCATCTCCACTCCAAGGTCGTAGGACTACCGGCGGCCCTGAACGGGGTCGCGGAAATTCATCGACGACATTCATAATGGCATAATGGAATGGGAATTGAAAACAGTGAAACGAGGAGATAAGGGCGAGTAGACTGGATGGTCGCAGACATGATCGCCGCGAGGCGGTGTCTGAGGAAAGTCCGAGCTCCATAGGGCAGGGTGCTGGGTAATACCCAGTGGGGGCAACCTCAAGGAAAGTGCCACAGAAACATACCGCTCCGTAACGGGGACCACCCCGCGCGGGGTAAGGGTGAAACGGTGCGGTAAGAGCGCACCAGCGGCCGGGCGACCGACCGGCTAGGTAAACCCCACCCGGAGAAAGACCAAATAGGAGGGGGATGACGTGGCCCGCTGAACCCCTCGGGTTTAGGTCGCTTGAGGCCACCGGCAACGGTGGTCCCAGATAGATGGCCATCCACGACAGAACTCGGCTTACAGGTCTACTCGCCCGGTATACTCGATAGCATTGGCACGAGCCATTTTTTGTTTTCGGAGTGACGTTCATTGAAATGGCGAAGCTTATTCTGCTGGAGTATGCTTTATGTACTTCTCGTTTCGTTTTTCCTCGTGCAGTTTTTGCTACGCGGGCGCGGCAGCATGCTCTTAGGTAGGTGGCTCCTTGCACCCTTTGTCCTTATCTCCGCTTCGCATTTTTGGCCCGTTTTTTTCCTCTATTCTAAACCCAGTGTCAAGCGAACTGTTTTGGCGACAACGCTCTCGTTTATCACTACTATCGCATGCCTCGTTTTGATACCTCTGTGGGCAGGTCACGGCTGCTGGGCGCCCGACCTCTATGCTTTTGTTCTATATGCTCTCGCAGGGCTTGGGCTCTCTGGGTATTCGGTCTTTAGCACAAGGCGACTGAGAAAAGTCTCTGAAAGACAGCGGCATATTGCTATCATAATGTTCTTTTCGGTTTTCATTTTGGCATCTTTGCTGACGCTTTTTGGGCCAAAGTTCAGTTCAAAGCCGGTCATCAGGCGAACAGAACCTGCCGGTTTGGAACCGACTTTGGTCTGGTCAGTAACCCCCTGGCAGGGGCTTTGGGCCGAAATCGCGCCCCGACCTTGGAGCCGTGCGGCGTTCGAACCGGTGGACCCCGCGGTTGGCGAAGGCGTGGTGGTATTTATCGGGACACCGGGTAGAGCAGACATCCTCGACGCGCGTACCGGTCGGCGCGAGCTTTCGTTTAGCCTTGAGCACGAACGGCTCATACGAGGGGATACGGCTCGATACGTTTGGGAAAGACCCGTAATATCGGGAGGTCACGTGATTCTAAGGCAGAGATCGTATCCCCGAATACACCTCATCGACCTCGGGACGGGATGGACGAAAACCGTTGAAGTGGACGACATCTGTTGCGTTGCGCCTGCCGGAGAAAAAGGTTTCTATGTTGCCGGGTCCCGGGGTGTAAGCCTCCTTGACTGGGAGGGCGAAGTCGTGTGGAGATCAAGGCCAGCCCCTAGACCACCGCTTAAGTCTTTGACCGAACCCGTTCTCTTCTCGGTGAACGAATTCGCCGATCCCGCCCTGAATCCATGGCTCACCGTGTCACGTGACGGAGTCATACGCCTGGAGCCGGAGGGTTTGTACGTTTGCCACCCTGTAACCGGGGAAATCAAGTGGCACAAAGAACCGGTAGGGCGGTTCTTGGGAATGGCCGTGTCGCCTCGAGGCGATGCGGTATACGTCGTCGATGTCTGCGATGTTGATGCCTTTGATGCACCCAGTGGCGGCGCCGCCAGTACTAAGACACGGTCGGGCGAAGTGAACGTAGACTCATCGGACGAAGTGAACGTAGACTCAGACGAAGTAAACGTAGACGAAATGAACGTGGAGGTAGACGATCAAAACGGTTACGCGAAGCGTGTCACTGCCTACTCCATTGACGGTGTTGAAATGTGGAGTCGTGAACTGCCCGCCGGGTGTTTGGGTATCGTATGGACGGCCACGCCGGAAGGCTTAGTTCTAGCGTCCAGATTCGCCCAGGCGTCGTCAACCGAGTCCACCACGGAAATGCGGTCGGCCGACTATATTGGACTTGACGGGTCCTTGAAAGCGAGGATACCTATACCGGAACGTGAGCCGTACTCGTTGCAATACCAAGCGGGTCTTATTGTCGTCATCTCGAGCAGCAGCATCTTTGCCTACCGCAGCGATAATGGGAACCCGGTCTGGAGGATAGATGACCGTAGTAACCTACCGGCACCGGGCGGGTTCGGCTACCGGTACCACCTCAGTGCCGTTAACGACGCCTTAATCGTTCCGCAGTGGTCCGGTATAAGCGCCTACGACGTCGCTTCGGGAAGCCTCCGCTGGAGCTATAGTCCGCCAGGAGGATTCCTCTCCGCCGCTTCTTGCGACGGCTACCTCTACGTCACATCCCGCAGGGGCATTTTTGCCTTAGAAGATAAACTACGATGAACACGATGAAGGGGATAAGCGACGCACCACGAGCACACAGAGCCAATTCATCAATTCATAGAAAAAAATTCATAAAAACCAATTCATAAATAAACGGAACAAGTTCATAGAAACAAGTTCATGGAAACAAGTTCATGGAAACGAAGCGAATTCTGAAGCAACTTCTACAGAAACAACTTCACGATCTGATTGAAGGTAAAACACGCCGTGCACGCCACCGCCAGGGGTATGACGGCCGCGAGGACCGTCCACTTCACGCTTCCGGTTTCTTTCCAAATGGTGAAGAGCGTGGTCCCGCATGGGTAATGGAGCAACGAAAAGAGCATGACCGAAAGTGCGGTGGTCCATGTCCATCCCTGCTGTTTGACCAGTATAAGGCGCAGTGTCTGGAGTCCTTCGACTTTGATCAAAGTTCCGGCCGATAAATACCCCATCAACGTGATGGGAAGGACTATCTCGTTGGCGGGAAGTCCTAGGAGAAAGCCCATCAGTATAAAGCCGTCCATACCGAGAACGCGCCCGATGGGTTCCAGGAGAGCCGCTGCGGAAGATAAAAGGCTCGGAGAGCCGGGGGCCTCGCTCGTGGCCGTGTTTGCGAGGATCCACACTACGGCGCCGGCGGGAGCGGCTATCGTCACAGCCCGCACGAGAACGATGAGGGTTCTGTCCAAGAGCGATTTCACCAAGATCTTTCCTATTTGAGGTAGCCTGTAAGGAGGTATTTCCAGTGCGAAACCTGAGGGTACCCCGCGGAGAAAAGTCCTGGCGAGGAACCACGATACGAAAAAGGTCACCAATACGCCGAAGATTATCAAGCCCGCCACCGTGATGACCGCTGGGGAATGAACGCTTGCGCCATCGGGGCTTATGCGAGCGTTTACGACAGCTGTGCGGATTGGGCCGTTTGTAGTTGGGCCGTCTACATTGGTGGTCTCCCCGAAAAACAGCGTGGCCAGGATGATCAAGAGGGGAAAACGACCGTTACACGGTATGAAGTTATTGGTGAGGATGGCCATAAGCCTTTCGCGATAGCAATCTATGACCCGACACGATACCACTCCTGCGGCGTTACACCCAAAACCCATGCACATGGTGAGCGCCTGCTTACCATGGGCTCCTACCCTCTTGAAGAGGTTATCGAGGTTGAACGCCACCCTAGGCAAATACCCCAGGTTCTCGAGAAGGGTAAAAATGGGAAAGAATATGGCCATGGGCGGAAGCATGACCGAGACAACCCAGGCAGTCGTTCGGTAAATCCCGTAAAGCAACATCGACCCAAGCCAACCGGGCGCTCGCGCGTGCTCGAGGGTTGCCGCCAAAAACGTCTCAAGCTTCGAGAAACCGGAGGCCAGCACATCGGAGGGGTAATTGGCGCCCCGTATTGTAAGCCACAGTATACCGGCGAGCAGGACTAACATGATGGGAAAACCCAACGCGGCGGAAGTCATGATGTCATCCAGTCGTTCGTGCCAACTACAAAGGGGCACGGTGGCCCGGCCTTCGACCACTGAAGGCGCGATCCTTTCCGCAGTTTCATATGCCGAACGAAGTATCTCTTCCCTGAAGTCCATAGAAGATCGCCCCAATACAGGCTTCTGCCGACTCACCGCGACACCCCATTTACCGCGACACCGCGTTTACAGAGCATTCACGGCGTATTCGCCTACCTTCGTCGAGCTTTCCGAGACATTCCACGATCCGATTTGAGCTCCTGAGCACGTCAAGTACGTCGCACTCTCCGCATAGTAACTGGACGGAGACACCACGAAGTTTTCCATCGACCAGGCCCGTTGGGCCCAGCCAACCGGCTATTCGGCGAAGTTGCCCTTCAATCTCGGATGTATATTTGAGTTTAAGCGGTCTTGTCGCGGTTCTTCCGGTGATGACGCTCTCTATGGCGTCCATCAAAGCTGGCAATCCTTCGCCGTCCCGGGCGGAGGTAGCGACCGTGGGTACGCCGAGCATCCGCGACAGCGCTTCTGTATTCACTCGAAGACCCTTCGACCTGGCCTCATCGATGAGGTTGACGCATACCACTACCTTGTCGGTGACTTCGAGGATTTGGAGTGCGAGCGCGAGGTTCCGCTCTAGGCACGTGGCATCCGTGACGACCACCACGACGTCGTAAAGGTCGGAGAATATGAAATCCTTGGCCAGCCGCTCTTCTGGCGAATTTGGTAGAAGGGAGTAAGTTCCCGGCAAATCTACCGCTATGTAGTTGACCCCGCGGAACCTAAACCGCCCCCTGGTGACGGTAACGGTCTTGCCGGGCCAATTGCCGGTGTGTTGGCGGAGTCCCGTAAACGCATTGAAGAGGGTGCTCTTACCAGTATTCGGGTTTCCGGCGAAGGCTACTATTCTGGGCCGGCAGGTAACGCCGCCGGCGGTATTCGTTCCCGCCGTTTCGGTCATTCGTCCGTCACCTCTACCATAATTGCCTGTGCGTCTTCACGGCGAAGCGCGACGACGGCTCCTCTGACGAGGTAAGCCCTTGGGTCTCCAAACGGGCTTGACCTTATGACTTTGACTTTAGTCCCGCCTACCAAACCCAGATCGAGTATCCGCCGGTAGGATGGGGCATCGGGGGATACGTATCTCACAGTCGCCTCACGCCCTACAGGGAGTGACGCAAGGGGTAAAATGGACATAGCCTCGCCTCCGATATAGTACCCTATGGCCAGCATATGTGTGCCCTCAATGATTTGTCACAAGGCGGTCGGGCTCAAGTCGCCCATGCCGATCCAGTTTATCCGTAATCCGATTCCATACGGCCTTGATTCCGTACGACCTTGTTTCCATATGACCTCTTCGCCTGACCTTAATCGATTCTTTACAAAACCTTGATGCTCGTTTAACCACTCGCCGCACGAGTCTCGCTAGAATTCGATTAGAACGGACGCTTAAGACGAATGTTTGGACGCCTATAAGAGGAATGGACATGAAAGCGTCGACGCAAAAGTGTCCTCATGAACCAATACCGAGAGGAGGAGCGGGGTTGAGAAAAGGCAGTCGCCTGTCGTCGTTGGTAATCTACATTTTGATGGCCATGTTGGTGTTGGCTCTGGTTGGATGCGGAAAACAAGAATCATCCGAGGGCTCGGAAAAATCCGGATCTTCAAATGAAGCCGGTGAATCGGCGTCGGAAGAGATCTCCGGCTTCATCACCGCTGTGGGTTCAACCGCTATGGAGCCTCTAGTCAAGGCCGCGGCGGATCAGTTCACGAGCAAGAATCCCAAAGCCCAAGTGGTCGTGCAGGGTGGAGGAAGTGGTACCGGCTTATCTCAAGTGTTCCAGGGCGGGGCCGACATCGGTAATTCGGACGTATTCGCCGAAGAGAAAGAAGGCATCGACGCTTCCCAGTTGGTGGATCATAAGATCTGCGTGGTAGGCGTGGCATGCGTCGTTAACCCTGGGGTCACCGTCGATAGCCTGACGAAGCAACAGCTTATCGACATATTCACGGCGAAAATAACTAACTGGAAAGAGGTAGGCGGCCCAGATCAGGAGATAGTGGTCATACATCGGCCCAAGGGGTCGGGAACTCGTGCAACCTTCAAGAAATTCGCTCTGGACGGCACGGAAGAATCGGACAAGGGAATGGAGCAGGAGTCTTCGGGCGCCGTCAAGAAGATAGTAGCCGAGACACCGGGAGCCATCTCGTACTTGGCGCTTTCCTACGTGGACGAAACCGTCAAGGCCATGGCCATTGACGGCGTAGCGCCTACGGTTGAGGGCATCACAGATGGTAAGTACCCGGTCTGGGCGTACCAGCACATGTATACCAAGGGCGAACCGACTGGACTGACCAAGGCTTTCCTTGAGTATATGCTGAGCCCTGAAGTCCAAGACACGCTTGTTACCCAGATGGGGTATATTCCGATTACCCAAATGAAAGTAGAAAGGGACGCTCAGGGGAATGTGAAGCCCCTGTAGATAACCTGCGTTAAACCCGAGCGTGAACCGGTGGTATAGGTATAGCGGGTATGGCTGTCGGGCGCGAGGCGAGGCATCCTTAAGCGTCGAGTGAATGCCCCGCCCGCCTTTTGGTTCATAGGCCCGATCTAACTCCTAGGACGGTGGGCGTGAAGAAATGGCGAAAAGTGGGTCACACTTGGTCTTGCCTGGCCTGGGAAGGCATGTCGGCGCTATCAGCGGTGGCTATCAAAAGGCCATCCATATGACTTTAGGGTCGCGTTTTTGGAGGGCGGCGGTATTCGGCAGGGAGAGGGGAAGATCTCGAGCTGAGAATGTGGGTAGGGGCATCGCTTTCATGTGCGCTGCCTTAGCCGTCTTGGTTACTATTGCGATCATTGCCTTCATCACTATAAAGGGACTATCCACGTTTACGGTGAACGATGTCAGCATCAAGGAGTTCTTGTTAGGGCGGCAATGGATGCCGGACAGGCCTGCCGAACAAGGAGGGCCCTTGGTAGGATCCTTCCCGATGTTGGCCGGTTCCATCTACGTATCGCTATTTGCTGTGGCCGTGGGTGCTCCTTTGGGGATCATCGTAGCGGTCTTCATGACCGAAATCGCTCCCGTATGGGGCCAACGCATTCTTCAACCGGCCATAGAACTCCTCGCAGGTATACCCTCGGTGGTTTACGGGTATATCGGTTTGAGCACGCTGGTTCCCTTCATACGTAACCACTTCGGCGGACATGGATTCAGCCTTCTTGCGGGCTTCCTGGTCTTATCGGTGATGATCCTGCCGACGATCATAAGCGTTTCTTCGGACAGCCTGAGGGTGTTGCCGCGCCAATGGAAAGAGGCTTCCGTCTCTTTAGGCGCGACGCGGTGGCACACCATATTCTACGTGCTGTTACCCGCCGCCAGGGCCGGTATACTCACCGGCGTGGTACTAGGTCTCGCGCGGGCGTTTGGGGAGGCGTTGGCGGTACAAATGGTGATCGGGAACACGCGTCAAGTGCCCCACTCCATCCTCGATCCCATCTGCACCCTAACCAGTGCCATCACCCTCGACATGGGGTATACCGTAATGGGGACCATGTGGAACAACACCCTTTGGAGTATGGGGCTGTTACTACTGACTGTGTCCTTCTTGTTCATAGTGATTATAAAAGTCGTCGTAAAGCGGATGGCGCCACAGTGAGATTTCATGCGACGGAAGGGACGGTTTTCGATGAACAGTCGCGTAACCGACAACCTCGCAACCGTAATGCTGTGGGCGGGAGCATTGCTTGTACTCTTGCTCCTCGGCCTGCTCATGGGGCATATACTAATAAAGGGAATCGGAGTCATAGACTTCCATTTTCTCGTCACTCCCCCGTCGAGTCTCAAGGCAGGAGGCGGGATCGGCCCACAGATATTCAACTCCTTTTATATGTTATTCTGGGCCATGTTGTTGACGGTTCCGGTGGGCCTTTTGGCCGGCATTTATCTGGCCGAGTATGCCACGCAAGGACCCATAACCAACTTGATAAGGCTGTGCATCGAGACCCTTTCTTCTCTGCCGTCCATTGTGGTCGGCCTTTTCGGCCTTCTCGTCTTCGTAAACATGACGGGGTGGGGCTATAGCCTCATGTCCGGAGCGCTGGCTCTGGCGGTAGTGAACCTGCCTTTGATGGTCAGGGTTTCAGAAGAAGCGATACGAAGCGTGAGCGCGGAACTGTCGGAAGCGAGCTTGGCCCTGGGTTCCACTCATTGGCAGACCATTTGGAAGGTAATAGTACCTTCCGCACTGCCCGGTTTGATAACGGGTGGTATCATAGCAGCGGGTCGGGTTTTCGGGGAGGCCGCAGCCCTATTGTACACTTCGGGGATGGACAGCCCGATTTTGGACTTTACCGATCTTAGGCCTTGGAGTCACCTGTCACCGTTGAATCCCTTTCGACCGGCTGAAACACTTGCCGTTCATATATGGAAAGTGAACTCAGAATCCTTGATCCCCGACGTAGCGAGGATTTCGTCGGGTTCAGCGGCGGTCCTCGTATTGGTGGTGTTGATGTTCAATATAACGGCGCGTTGGCTGGCGAGTTACGTTCATCGCCGAATGACGGCTTCATGAGATATATGAGGTATGACCGCTTCCTGAGATATGAACTGATATAAACACCATGTTTCTTAGGGGAGGAGTGGGGCATGAAGGTAGTGATAAGCGGCGGAACCGGCGGCGGAACCGGCGTTACGGTAAAGGAGGTCACGGAGGACGTCACGGATGGAATTCTGCTCGAATGCGTGCGCGGGGATATCACCGCTCAAACAGGCTTCGACGCCGTAGTGAATGCCGCCAACGCCGAGCTTCGGCCTGGCGGGGGCGTTGCCGGTGCCATTCACCGCGCCGCGGGACCTGGATTGGACAAGGAATGCCGCGCTTTCGCGCCCATAGAAACCGGACAAGCGGTGATAACCGGCGGACATAACTTACCCAACCCCTACGTCATACACGTGCTCGGACCAGTCTTTGGCCGAGAAAAGGATCCGGCCAAAAAACTCGCTGAAGCGTACACGAACGCGTTGAGAAGGGCGGAGGAAAAAGGATTGACCTCCGTCGCCTTCCCTGCCATTTCCACCGGTGCCTTCGGTTACCCCGTGAAAGAGGCTGCCGAAATCGCTTTTCGGACCATCATAAACGCCGCGGGCGAGCTCAAGTCAGTCCGGCGCATCCGGTTCGTCCTTTACAGCGAGCGCGATCTCGCCGTCCACGAGGAGGTGCTGAGGAAGCTGGTTCAAAGCTGATTCTACGAAAAGTAAGGTGCGACGCTCCGCGCGAATTCCTCGGGGTAGATGAAGGTCAAGGATTCGTCAAGAAGCACCTGCAAAGCGTTCATATCCGGGCTCCCCAGCACGGGATGGAGGAAAATACGGGGTGCGATCCTGGCGTGGGCGGGCACGGCGAAGGGTGAGCCCGTCTCCATTTCGGGTATTAGCGCCATATTGAGACTCCAGATACCCTGAGCCTTAAAGAAGGAGAGAAGTTTCATCAGGCCGCCGGCGAACTCCGTTAATACCGTCCGGCGGGCAGGCCAAGACTCCCGGGCGGTATTTGTCGCCTTGAGCGTGAGGGCAGGCCCGGAAAACACGGCCGTGACTTCACCCATCAGCCCCCGGGGCATAAACGATGAAAGCCACGTCACATAGGACCCCTGCGCGATAATCCTTTCGCCGAGCGCCACTTCGGTGTCAACATAATCCGACCAGAGGGAACGCCCCGTTTCTTCGTAGTACGCTTTGGCCTCGGAGATTTCGAGACGTTGGACGCTTGACGGCGTTGGTGAGTCCAATATCTGCAAATGAGGGTGGATCTGCGTTCCGCCGGAAGGCGGCATGTAGTTCCAGAGGATCGCGGAGTACCGCCGGTTGGGACGAGTATTGTCATAAGACCGATTTGGCTGTATTTTCCCTAGCCTCTGGCGGTCCCCGGGATCCTGCGATTCTTGGTTGGAAAGAGAAGCGCTTTCCTTGCGGTCTTGGCGGGAGTCGTTCATGTGATGAAGTCGAACGGCGTCGAGCGTGAGGAAAGCGGCTTCAAGGGCGTCGACGAGCACGTCTTCGGTCCACTGGTCCATCAAGACCAGGTGTTCCTTGGTCATTACGGTCACGGCGCTGTGTTCGTCGTAGGGTGATAGGTTCGGAAACGATACCGCTTGGCCCACTTCGATCAGGCCTTCCGGGACGACATCTGGCCTAAACCGGGGCGTGACCGATTTGACTTTGTCCGGGCAAAAGGGGCAGCCTTTGGATAGCGATATTTGCGCCATGGCTTCAAAATCAGGAGTGACTGAAGGCGGGTGAATGAAATGGGCGACGCGGCCGGTTTTCCCTGTGAGAGGGTCCCTGCGGATTTCCAACGGGACGTCGACTTCCTCAAAGCCCTTTCGCGGATCCAAAAACCTACTCGACCCCTCGACGCATTCGAATCGAATCATGGGCTCATCCCCCTCCGGGTATCTTGTGATCGTGATCCGCATTACCACTGCCTTTTACCCGACCATCAGCCGAACAGGGCAATTGGAGTGGTGGAGATTATGGTAGAAATCGGACGATCTATGCGGCGGTAATGTCCAAAAGAATTACAGTCGCAGGAATACTGCGGTCCGTGTGCGAAGTCGTATGTCTGATCGTACACACGATATATACGATGCGAGAGGAAGAAAAGCCTTCCTGAGGAATACTTCCTGAGGAATATAGGAACAGGCAGTTGAGACCTCTAGAATGTCGTACAGATAAAGCGTTGCGCCGGTCTTATGCTTCATTCACGGTTTTAAGCTAGTCATGTTTATGAGTTTCCCCAATACCCATCCTTCGAGGTAAGGAGGCGATCATCGCATGTATCCCTTCCCCGATGCCAATATCCTTTACGTCGACCTCTCCTCCGGAAAGATCGAAAAGAGGACGATCCCCGGCGAGACCTACCGCCTTTATCCCGGAGGTTCCGCCCTCGCCACGTACCTGATACTGAAAGAGATGCCCCCGGGGATTGACCCCCTCGGCCCCGACAACGTCCTCGTCTTTTCCGTCTCCCCCCT
>DUSP01000092.1 GCA_012842575.1 Clostridia bacterium | reverse complement strand
GAAGACTGCCCGAGCCCGGTTACAAGGCGGCAGACCCTAGGATCGTCGCGGCAGGCGACCTCCTTTACGCCTTGGGACCTATTACGACGCGGATATCCGAAGTATCCGTGAATAATGACGGTGAATTCGTCATATATACCCTAGACGGAAAAAAGACCCTCTTCGGTCAGGCGGGACCGGATTTGGCCGAAAAGGTGGCGTTGTTGAGGGAGATACTCGACGATATAGACGATAACGGCGTGAACGTAGCTCTGATCGACTTGAGGTTCAAGGGAAAACCGATAATTAAGTTAGAAGGATCTTGAGTGAAGTACGCGTCGAAAAGAGGTGATCGGAATGGCGATAGGTCAACCTCCAACGGGGCACAGGCGACACGTCGACTTCAGTAGGACAAGCCGTACAGCCGTAGTATTGGTCTGCGTGGTCCTGGGGATGATGCTTGCGCTCCAGCTCAAGGTTCAGGCCAATCTCAAAAAAGAGCTGCCTCAACAACGGGTGGAGGAACTCACGACGAGGCTGAAGGCCGTTGAGGAAGAACGGGACAAACTCCAGGACGAAGTCGCCGACCTGCGGGTTAAGCTCGCCCAGGCTGCACTGGGTAAAAACGCCATATCTTCCTTGGAGAGCGAACTCATGAAGGCCCGCATAATGGCCGGTCTGGTCGAGGTAACGGGGCCGGGCGTGGTGGTGCGGATGGACGATTCCAACCGTCAGATCAAGCCGGGTGAGGATCCTAGCGCATTCATAATCCACGATGATGATATTCTGAACGTCCTCAATGAATTGTACGCGTCCGGTGCAGAAGCGATATCCATCAATGGTGAGAGGGTGGTGGCCAGCACCGAAATACGATGCGTTGGCCCTACGATCTCGGTTAACAACACGCGGATCGCCCCTCCCATCGAAATAACCGCCATAGGTGACCCTGAGACCCTCGACAGAGGACTGAAGATGAGGGGAGGCGTTGTCGAAAGCCTAAGCTTCTGGGGTATAGAGGTCCTGGTGAAAAAAGAACCGGTAGTCGTGGTCCCGGCATATAAGGGGCCGCTCAACTTCAAATATGCAAAGCCGATTACTCCGCAAAAGCCGGATGCTGGCGAAAACGCCCGTTCGGAACCATGAGCGGTGATGACATCCGATAGTACTCCTGTAACGTCGACAAAGAGCCCTGTATTCTCGAAAAAGAAATGTTGCCGTCTGGCGCTCGCTACGAGGGCCACTTGTAGGGCGATCTCAGGTGTTGCCGCGGCAGCCCTAGACGTGGTGGGATACTCGAAAAATGCTCTTAGATGATTTATATTAGATAATCTTGGGTAAGCGCAAGACAAGGGGTGTTAGATAAGTGTTAGACAAGAGGGGTGTACAAAGGTGTGGTGGGCATTCGCCGGCTTGCTGGCCGGGCTTTTAATAGGGCTTTATCTGCCGATCCACATTCCCGTCACTTATGCCAGGTATCTGTCCATTGCGGTATTGGCGGCCCTTGATACCGCTTTCGGCGGTATGAGGGCGAGTACTGAGGGGGAATTTGACAATTTCGTCTTCATAAGCGGTTTTTTCAGTAATATCCTCGTGGCGGCGTTACTCACCTATATCGGCGACAGGCTGGGTGTGGACATTTACATGGCGGTCGTATTCGCTTTGGGGTACAGGATGTTCCAGAATGTGGGCAGGATGAGGCATTCGGCCATGAAAATCTCTGGAAAAAAACGGAATCTCCCTGGAGGGAAATGAAGGCAGATGTTGAAATAGTGACCAGTGATTCAGCCTTGTGACACAGGGAGCGACGGGGAGGACCGACCGAACTGACTTACCCCGAAGCCAGGGCCGAGAAGGGTGAGTTACTGTGCCAAGCAAGATGAGGTTAGCGGGTCTAGACATCGGTAGCACCAAGGTGGCCGTAGTCGTCGGCGATATGGACGGTTTTGGAAACGTCGATTTCATCGGTGCAGGCACATCGGCATGTAATGGAGTTCGCAAGGGTGCCGTGGTCAACATCGAGGAGACGGTTCGAGCCGTCACGGCCGCTGTAACGGCCGCTGGCAGGATGGCGGGGAGCGAAATCGGGTCCGTCTTCCTGAGCCTCGGGTCGAGCAACATATCCGTGATACCTTCCGGCGGCGTCGTCTCCGTTTCCCGTGAGGATCGGGAGATATCTCCTGAGGACGTAGCCAGAGTTCTCGAAGCGGCTAAGGCCGTTGGCGTCGAGTCCGACAGGGAAGTAATCCACATTTTACCGAAGTCCTTCGGAGTTGACGGCTGCGACGGTATCAAAGATCCCGTCGGCATGGTCGGACTCAGGCTTGAAGTCCAAGCCCAAGTAATCACCGCGCCTGCGAGTGTACTCGAAAACCTCGAAAGGTGCGTGCTTCGAGCGGGTCTGGAGATCGAGGGGACGGTACTCTCGCCCATCGCCTCGTCCTTGGCAGTGCTCGGTTCCGCGGAAATGGACCTCGGGGCCGCTGTGGTGAACATCGGGGGTGGCACCACCCAAGTGGCGGTATATTCCAATGGAGTCCTCCAACATACGGCCATTCTGCCCCTCGGTAGCACCCATATAACACAGGATATCGCCGTGGGACTGAGAGTACCGATTCCCGAGGCGGAAAAACTCAAGATAAAGTATGGCATTGCCCGTTCATCCTCCGCGGGGGACGATGTCATAGAGTTCGCTCCGGTTCCCACATCAAAGAGCAGGGTCATACCGCGAAGGGCCATCGCGGATATAATCGAGCCCCGGGTGGAAGAGATTCTTTCCCTTGTGGGTCAGGAGCTGGCTTTGCCCGGACGAAGCAGGATAATCCCGGGTGGAGTGGTGCTCACGGGTGGGGGTTCGAGTCTTCAGGGCCTTGCAGAGTTCGCGCAGGATCTCCTCGAAATGCCCGTGAGGATAGGGGTGCCTGCGGGAAAATGGGGTATCGGCGATATCTTGCAGGATCCGGGGCTGTCGACGGCGGTGGGGACGGTTTTGTTCGCGCGCGACGTGCTCATGCGATCGGCGACTCACGGTACGAGGGCGAGGAAGAGTTACGTGGGCGGTCTCATTGCAGGGTTGGTAGATCGTGTGTCGAGCCTATTTGCAGTATAATCCAGGGGTTGGGGTTGGAGGAGGTACCGGGTGTGATAGATATAGATCTCGAAGCCGAACGATTTGCCGTGATCAAAGTGGTGGGGGTCGGCGGTGGCGGAACTAATGCCGTCAACCGAATGATCGACGCGGGTTTGAAAGGGGTCGATTTCATCGCCATCAATACCGACGCGCAGGCCCTTGCCAGGTCGAATGCCCTAAAGAAGATCCAAATAGGGGAGAACCTTACAAAAGGTTTGGGAGCGGGTGCCAATCCCGAAATCGGTGAAAGGGCGGCCGAGGAAAGTCGCGATCTGGTGATGGAATGCTTAAAGGGGGCGGATATGGTATTCATCACCGCTGGTATGGGAGGCGGAACCGGTACAGGCGCTTCACCTATAGTGGCCGAGGTGGCCAAGCAACTCGGGTCCCTTACGGTGGCGGTGGTCACAAAACCCTTCGCTTTTGAGGGCAGGCGCAGGATGGCCGTGGCCGAACAGGGTTTGGCGAATTTGAAAGAGAAAGTCGATACCCTGATAACCATTCCCAACGACAGATTACTCAAGGTGGTAGAGCGCAGGACCAGTATAATCAATGCGTTTCGCATTGCCGACGACGTGTTGCGCCAGGGCGTTCAAGGGATTTCGGACTTAATAGCGGTTCCCGGCTTGATTAACCTTGACTTCGCCGACGTAAGGACCATCATGTCCGACACCGGCTCCGCCCTTATGGGGATCGGAGTGGCATCCGGAGAGTCGCGAGCGCAGGAGGCCGCGAAGCAAGCCATATCGAGCCCGCTCCTTGAGGCGTCAATAGAAGGCGCCAAAGGCGTCCTCCTAAACATAACCGGTGGGGCTGACCTCGGACTTTTCGAAGTGAACGAAGCAGCGGAAATAGTGGCTGCTGCGGCTGACCCGGAGGCAAACATCATATTCGGAGCGGTCATAGACGAAAACATAAAGGACGAAATGAGGGTTACCGTCATAGCCACCGGATTTGACCAGTCGAGAGCCGCCCGCCAAAGGGACAGGGTTACCATCGAAGATGTGGATATCAAGCCATTTACGAGCGAGGATTTGGACATCCCGGCCTTCTTGAGGAGAAGACAGTAGATGCGACACCTCCCGAGGTCGGTCAGCGTAGGCCCTACCGCGTCCCGGCCTTCTTGAGGAGAAGGCGCAAGATGCGACGCTTGCCTCTTTGAGCGGTAGAAATTCCGGTCATAATTCCAATCATTAAGGGGAGGATGATCGCATAACTTTATAACATGGGAATGCCATACCATCCCAGGGATGGTAATCCGGGGAGGTAAGCGGTTCCCGTGGTGATATACCTCTACGCGGATGTATATTTCGCTGTGAATTTCACTATGAATTGGGCGCTGTTGTGGCTTGCCGGTAGGCTTCTGGGCGAAAGAACGCCGGTTTGGCGAGGCCTGGCAGCCGCCTCCGCCGGAGCCGCATACGCGTTGTTACTCCTCGTACCAAATGCCTTCGTATTTCTTTCTCCCGTCGCAAAGGTCCTTTTTTCCTTCTTCATGGTAGCGATAGCCTTCGGGCCGCGCTCGATAAGGCAACTACTTAGGCAATCAGCCTATTTTTTTATGGTGGCGCTCGCTACGGCGGGGGCCTTCATGGCCATGGAGGCCTTCGCGCCTCAAGGTGAAAACGCCGGTCTTGGGAACCTAGCGTTTCTTGAAGGTGCGCGAAGGTCGGCTCAGGCCGCTTCGTGGATGTTTCTCGCGGGCGCTAAAGAATTGAGTGCGACCGCGAGCGCATATCCGACCGTGCCTTGGTGGTTCCTCCTCGCTGCGGTCGCCATGGCCGGATCCACCCTTGGAATCGTGTGGTTGGAGTCGCGGTTATCGATGCGAACGGTGAAGGACCGGGAAGTATATGATGCGCGCATTAGTATGGGCGACCACATCATAACAGCCCGTCTCCTCCTTGACACGGGTAATGGACTGAAGGACCCGTACACGGGCACGCCCGTGGTAGTGGTGGACCCCTCGAGACTGAACGGCGTTTTACCCACGGGCCTCCTTTTGGCATTAAGAGGCGCCGCTTCGGCAGGCATCTCGGGTGCAAAAAGGCGTATCACGACGATGAGCGAATGGATCGAGGGGATCGTATCGGACCAGCCCTGGATGCTCACGCGATTGAGACTCATTCCGTTCACCGGCGTAAACGGCGAAAAAGGAATGCTTGTGGGGCTTCGCGCCGATGCGCTCGAAGTGGAAATCGAGGGGCGGCCCCTCAGGACCGATCGTGTAGTAATCGCCTTGAGCCCTTTTGCCCGCGGGAGGGAGCATTCCTTTGACGGACTCCTTCATCCGGAAATCTTTTCGTCCCTCAAAAGCCAACGCTCTTATGTCGAAAGGAGAGATACCGCTTGAAAAAGCCTGCGTGCGCCAGCCTTCTTGCGATCCTGTTTAAGTTAAGACTCGCCGGAGTCCTGAAGAGACTGGGCTTGCTCGACTACCTACCCGTGTTATATGTGGGCTCAAGCGAAGCGCTGCCGCCCCCTCTTTCTTCGGACGAGGAGAGTTTCTTGATTCACCGATTACAGCACGGCGACGCGGGCGTGAGGGCGACACTCATAGAGCACAATTTGAGGTTGGTCGTATACATTGCCAGGAAGTTCGAGAATACCGGTATAGGTATAGAGGACCTGGTCTCTATAGGGACCATAGGGCTGATAAAGGCGGTGAATACCTTCGACCCCCTGAAACGGATCAAGCTGGCGACATACGCCTCAAAATGCATAGAAAACGAGATTTTGATGTATCTGAGGCGCCATAATCGGGCGAAAGCGGAGGTTTCCTTCGATGAGCCGCTCAATGTGGATTGGGATGGAAACCAGCTTCTCCTCTCCGATGTGCTGGGTACAGACGGAGACGTCATAGCGCGAAGCATGGAGGACGAAGTGGACCGTCTGTTGTTGAGAAAGGCCATGGCAAAGTTATCAGGCAGGGAGAAGGCCATTATGGAGCTTCGTTTCGGTCTAAGGGACGGTGTAGAGCGAACCCAAAAGGAAGTGGCGGATCTCCTAGGTATTTCTCAGTCCTACATATCGAGACTGGAAAAAAGGATTATAAGGCGCCTACGAAAGGATATCCGAAGGATGGAATGATAAAACCCCGTCTCGTAAGTCCCAAATTCAGGTAAGCCACGACCAATTCGACGATCCGTTCACTCAATGGCCCGGAACCGATGGCGGTTTTCGGGCCTTATCTTTGCCAACTTGTGGAAAAATTATCCACTGATCACGCATACGTTCCATGTGGGCAGGGGATAATACCGTTCGAGGAGGCGGGTCGTGTGCTCAACAAGGTCGAGATCTGTGGCGTGAATACTTCGAAGCTTCCCGTACTGTCCAACCAAAAGATGCGGGAGCTCTTCGCGAAGGTGAAGAAGGGTGACCTTGAGGCCCGCAACGAGTTGATCAAGGGGAATTTGAGGCTGGTCTTAAGCGTCATACAGCGGTTCAACAACCGCGGCGAATACGTTGACGACCTGTTCCAGGTCGGTTGCATCGGCCTCATCAAGGCCATTGACAACTTCGACTTATCACAAAACGTGAGGTTCTCAACGTATGCAGTACCGATGATCATAGGGGAGATTCGACGATATCTCCGTGACAATAACCCAATTCGCGTCTCCCGATCGTTGAGAGACATCGCATACAGGTCTTTGCAAGTGAGGGATTCGCTCCTTAACAAACTCTCGCGAGAGCCCACCATAAACGAGATCGCCGAAGAACTGGCGGTGCCGCGGGAGGAGATCATCTTCGCCCTGGATGCGATTCAAGAACCGGTATCTTTATTCGAACCCATATACCATGACGGCGGAGACCCCATCTATGTGATGGACCAAATAAGCGACGAGAAGAACGAAGACACGGCCTGGCTTGAAGGGATTTCGATACGGGAGGCCATGAGGAAACTCAGTGATCGTGAGCGTCGCATATTGATGCTCAGGTTTTACGAAGGCAAGACCCAAATGGAAGTGGCCGAAGAGATAGGTATCTCTCAAGCTCAAGTATCGCGGTTGGAGAAAGCGGCTCTCAATCATATGAGAAAACACATGTAGGGACTATACGTTATAAGACCAAGGCGATGCGGCACAATGCCGGTGTGATGCCGGCAGAATGCCGGTGCGATGCCGGTGCGATGCCGGCGGACTTCTTGCTCGGAAAACGGGTTATAAGGAGGACTCGTTGTGAGGATATCCTCATCGGAAGTAAAAGCGAAGGAAAGAGTAGGGATAAAGCCTGGCAAGGCTTTTAACTGGTTTATGGTATCAGGGTTTTACCTCGCGTGTCTTTTGGCGGTCGTCATACTGTCCGGCTATCTGGTTTCCGTGAAAGCGATAAACGCTTATAACCCCGACAATCTCATAAGACTCCACGTGATCGGTAACAGTGAAACATACGAAGATCAGGTACTCAAGTACCATATCCGGGATGTGGTACTAAAAGGGCTGGCAAAAGATCTCGCCGGCGTCTCAAGTGAGGAGGAGGCCGCCCGCTTGTTGCTGGCGAGGATTCCCGAGATACAAGAGACGTGCACGTCAGAAGTGAGAAAGTATGGTAAAGCCTACGGCGTGAGGGTAGATTTGGTAGACGCTCACGCACCCGGTCGCTCCTACGGAGTCCTCGATCTACCCGAAGGCCGGTACCGGACAATGCGCGTCGTCCTGGGGCGGGGAAACGGCTCTAATTGGTGGTGTGTGCTCTTTCCACCCTTTTGCTTCGTAGACATAGCGACCAGCGGAGGATTGAGCGGTACGATCGGAGGCGTTACCGCGGCGGATCTCACCGATGCATACGAGGTCACTTACGGCATTGTCACCCGGCCCACGACCGAGGAAGTACGAGCTGAAGAGAGTCTCGGACCGGGTGAGAGCGTACTGGGAGGGAATAGGGGGTATATAGGAAAGAATGCTGAACCCACAGTGGTGGGGAATACTGAACCCATAATATTATTGAACAGCAGGGAAATCCCCGTGCGGACCGAGATCAGATTTGCGATCTTGGACGCCTTTGCGAAGTTTTTTCCCAAGAAGGCTGAAGTGGCAAAAATGAAGCCGGACGACTCCTCACAGAGACCTTGACCCTTTGAGATCTGCTCTCGCAACTCTAACCGATCATTGACACCCCGACGCCCCCAAACATCGACACCCCGACCTCCCTACCCCTAATGTCTCAACCTCCCGACTTCCGACGCCCGAATCCCTCCCTCGTTTGTTTTCCATCGCTCCGAATATAATGTGATGAGCACCATTGAGTGCGCTCATACCCCCTGCAGATTCGATCCCGCCGCTATCGACTTTTGGGGTATTCGCTTCAGCGGGTCGAGGGGTTTTGCCCTGGCCGGTTTAGGTAAACTTTTTGACGCTTGTACCCGCGATTTGAGTGCGGCAAGCCGGTGCGCCTTAGTGCTCGAGCGTCGACGGCTAAGTAATGTCGACGGCTAAGCAATAGTAAAATATCGTTAAGGAGGCCGCGATATGGTCAGGATGTCTGATCTTCGAGTGAGGGCGGTCGTCAACGTCCACGACGGACGTCGTCTTGGTAACATAGAGGACCTGGAAATCGATCCCGAAACGGGTCAAATCTTGGCCGTGGTGGTGCCTGCCCCCGCTGGTTTCTTCGGACTTTTTGCCAAGGAAGGCGATTACGTGATACCCTGGGAGCGGATACATAAAATCGGCCAGGATGTTATACTTGTAGAGGTCCAAAGTTTCACCGAACCCAAACGCCCGGGTGAACCTTACAGGTAAATTCTCGGCAAATCGCCGGGCGGCTCTCTGAAAGGGTTTTTGCCGTGAACCCGCCTTCATGGTACCGTCAGACCGTAGATAACCTCGTAATACTGCGCTTTGACTTAAAGGCCGGTGTCACCGGCGTGCATGCCGCCTTTAGCACGCGGCGCGGAGGTACAAGCCATCCTCCTTTTGCCGGTTTAAACATGGGACTAAGCGTAGGCGACGAACCCCGCGCTGTCTTACGGAACCGAGAAGCCTTCCTGAGGGTGTTGGGATTCGATGTAAATGACATCGTGTCTTCGCAGCAGGTCCATCAAGATGGGGTTTATGTCGTTTTGAAGGGTGACAGAGGACGGGGCGCCACTGATCGGAAGACTTCGATACCGTCCAAAGATGCCCTCATCACGCGCGAGAGTCGGCTTCCCCTCATGATGTACTTCGCCGATTGCGTTCCGGTTTTCATTTTTGACCTTCATTGCCCTGCCGTCGGTATCGTCCATTCCGGGCGTGAGGGAACGCTTCGCGGCGTGGTGTTACGGGCGGTTGAGAAAATGAACGCAAATTTTGGCTCTGCGCCAAAAGACTGCCATGCCGCTATAGGACCGTCGATACGCGGTTGCTGTTACGCCGTGGATGACCGTATCATGGACCGAGCAATGGCCATAACGGACGGGGGTCTATCCATACACCCTCTTGCGAACGCGCCGGGCAAATACTCCTTGGACCTCGCCGAGGTTAACCGGCTACTCTTGGTCAAAGCGGGCTTACCCCAAGATCATATTCATGACATAGGTTTATGCACTTCGTGCCGCCAGGACCTATTCTACTCGCACCAAAGAGACGTGAGGCACATAAAGCCACGGACGATGGTCGCGGCGGAAGGCGAATGGGCACGGATTCCCTCTGCACATGGCCCTACCGCCGAAAGCTTAAATCTCCAGGCTACCGGCAGGATGGCCGGTGTGGTATGGATCGGTGAAGCCGATGAAACCGGCCGGTAAACTGTCGAACAGGGCCAGGCCGTCTTCGAAAAGACTTAGACGTCCGAGACGACGTGGTTTTCGTGGTTTTAACGTCTCAAAGGGTGCCGCGGACGCACGACGCGATGCGGCGGGCCGTATCGGGGCTGTAGCAGAGCGGCGGTCGAGGACGTGGGCTTCGCGTGTGGCCGTCCTCGGAATCCTGGGTGTTTTCTTGTGGTGTGGGGGAATGCTGGCTCGAAGGGTGATCCTTCCCGCTTTCGTTCGCACCGCGTTGGCAGAAACGGGCCGCGTTGAGGAAACCCTTGAATGTAAAGCGCTCGTGGTATGGGAGGGTGTGACCATTACGTCGCCAGCTTCGGGTAAAGTGGAGCTCTTGGCGAAGGAAGGAGAAAAGGTTCGAGTTGACCAGCCCCTCTTTACGGTCATTAACCCCGATTTAGAAAAGGAGCTCAAGGCGCGACTGAGGGAGAAGACCGAGGAAAGGGAAAAGTTTTCATCGCGCTATGTCCCCAGGATCCACGAGCTCGAGGCGGCCTTTCAAGACGCGAAGGCGGATGTCGCCGCGGCCGTCGACGGCCTCAGGCAGGCGCTCAGGGGTCAAGACGAAGAGGCTGTGAGACGCGCCAGAAAGGCACTGGACCAGGCATTCAAGGAACACGACGAGATCGAGGCGGAAATGAAGCGACTCGACTCGGAAATGAGGCGCCTCTCAGAAGAGGAAAAGAGGGTAAAGGACATGCTTTCCTCTTCCCGTCATGTCATAACTTCCCCTACGACCGGCACGGTGACCTTTCAGGTGGACGAGCCCGGAAGCCGCGTCGTGGCGGACGATCTTGAGAACATAAGACCCGACGTGGTATTCCGTTCTGATAACCGAAGACGGAGCGTAAAGATGGGTGACGTGGTACGCGCGGGGGACGCGGTTTGTGAGGTATTCGATGATTCCAAGGCCTACCTGGTTTTTGCAATAAAAGAGGGAACGTGCCGAGATCTCGTCAACAAGAGCAGGATGGGGTTGATAGTCCGTGGAGAAGATCCCGATGATGCCATCGAAGTGATCCCGAGGTTTACGGGAGGGACGTCGGGCGACGGCTATGTCGCTTTTGTCGCCGAAACCGGGGAAGGAACACGCCTTCTCCATGAAGACAAGGTGATCGATGCCACCCTCATCACGGACGTGCATGAAGGTGTGGTGGTACCTATTACGGCGCTGTGCGAGCGAAAAGGCGAACAAGGGGTTTTCGTGATGAAGAAGACCACCGCCCGTTTTTTACCCGTGACGGTGAAAGGTAAAGACTCCCGACGGGCGGTGGTGGAGGGTATCGAACCTGGGTCAGAAGTGGTCCTGACGCCACGACTCGTGGAGGATGGTCAGGAATTGTACAGGTAGGCATCTAGATTGTACAGGTAGGTACCTAAAAGGTCAGAGATAAAAAACTGGCCCTTTTGGATAAGAAATGCACTCGTCAAATCCACGGGAACCGTCGAGGTAAAGCGCTGGGAGGTATGTGGGTGAGCATAACGGAGAACGTCGGCATCGTCATGGACCGCATAGCAAGGGCTGCCGAAAGGGCAGGGCGCAGGGGCGATGACATCAAGCTCGTGGCTGCTACGAAGACCGTTCCAGTTGAGGCCATTCAAGAAGCGATAGCAGCGGGAGTGTCGATAATAGGCGAAAACCGTGTTCAAGAATTGATCAAGAAGGCGCCCCTCCTTCCTCGGGGCATTGAAATGCACATGATAGGTAGGCTTCAGGCCAACAAAGCGAAGAAGGCTCTCGAATATTGCAGCATGATACAGTCCCTGGACAGGCTTTCCTTGGCGGAGGAACTTTCCAGGCGGGCAAAAGTTCTGGGTAAAGAAGCGCGTGTATTAGTGGAAGTGAACGTCGGCCGTGAAGAGAATAAGGGGGGTGTCGACCCTGACTTGGGGACCCTAGAAGATTTCCTCGAGCGGATTTCTCGCCTGGGCGGGCTTTCGGTGGAGGGTCTCATGGCCATACCCCCCTTGACTTCCGACCCCGAGGAGGTACGCCCGTTCTTCAGGCGTCTGAGAGAACTGAGGGACGCCCTGGCCGATCGGGTGACATTGCCCGGAATCGCTCTTCGAGAGCTCTCGATGGGGATGAGCGCGGATTTCGAGATCGCCATAGAGGAGGGAGCCACCATGGTACGTATCGGGACGGCGCTGTTCGGTAGAAGGCCGCCGTATGCATGAAGCGTATCAGGCAGGAACTGGAAAGAGATCGTCGAAGATTAGCGTATGTGCGCCTGTTGCCTCATGAAGAACCGGTCGTGATTGACCCGGACGTATCGGGGGTTTACCTCGGCCTAAAACAAGAGACAAGAGACGGAGGGCGGGATGATCGATGCTTACTCCCCTTGAAATCCATGAAAAGGAGTTCAGCAAGTCTTTCCGGGGCTACAATGAAAACGAGGTGGACGAATTCCTCGATCAAGTGGTCCGCGATTTCGAAGATCTCTTGAAGGAGAACTCGGTTCTCAAGGAACAGCTTCGTTCCACCAACGATGAGCTCGAGAGGTATAAGGGCCTGGAAGCGACACTCAGGAACGCCCTGGTCATAGCTCAGGGGACGGCCGAAGAACTCAAGGCCAACGCCCATAAAGAAGCCGCGATGATCGTGGAAAGGGCGCGGGCCGATGCCGACCGCATCGTGAGGGAAGCGGAGGAGAAGGCTGCGAAAGTCGCGGAGAGGATCCGGGAGCTTGAGCGGGAAAGGGATCTCTTCATGGTGAGAATGAAAGGACTCGTTCAAGCGTATTTGGACTTACTGGATCGCGGAATGAAGGAAACCCCGTTTTCCGACGGAGTGACTGAGGTGGCCGCCGGCAGATCGGATGGTTAGGGTGAGGTGCGGGACGTTCGAGGACTATAGCTTAATCAGAGTATGGGTTACTACACGTTCAGACAAAGACGAGATCACAGGTTACGATGAGGTTCGCCGTGCGCTGAAGGTCAAGGTAAAGGCTCCCGCCCTTGAAGGAAAGGCAAACGCCGCTACGAAAAGAGTCGTCGCCGAGGCGCTCTCCATACCGCCGAACCGGGTTTTAATAGTGTCGGGCGAGACCTCGCGGCTCAAGATCTTGAAGATCTTGGGAATAGGGGGACTCACCGGTTCGGGCTTCCTTGAGCGCGCAAAAAGCCGCCGGTAACAGGCAAATGAACATGTTGCCGGGGGCTTTTTCTTTGGTTATCCTTGGGATAACATAAGTACGTGTAGCTAAAGTTGCGGAGGTAAATCCATGGATTACTCAAAGACACTGAATCTACCGCAGACGGAGTTTGCCATGAAGGCAAACCTTCCCGTAAAGGAACCTTTAATACAAGAGATCTGGGAAAAAAAGGGCCTTTATAAGACCTTGATGGATCGCCGTAAAGGTCGTCCGGTTTTCATTCTTCATGACGGGCCACCGTACGCCAACGGTGACATACATATGGGGACGGCGTTCAACAAGATCTTGAAGGATATCGTCGTGAAGTTCGCCAACATGAAGGGTTATTGCTCGCCCTACGTTCCCGGATGGGATACGCATGGACTTCCCATCGAACTGCAAGCCATCAGGGCACTCGGAATAGACCGACACGCACAAAGTCCGGTGGAACTGAGGCGTCGGTGCAAGGAATTCGCATTGAAGTACGTTGACATCCAAAGAAAGCAATTCAAGAGACTGGGGGTCTATGGCGATTGGGACCACCCATATCTCACCCTCGATCCCCGTTATGAGGCAAAACAGGTCAGGGTATTCGGTCAGATGATGGAGCGAAACCATATCTACCGCGGCCTAAAGCCCGTATTCTGGTGCACCGAGTGCGAGACCGCCCTCGCCGAAGCGGAAATCGAGTACCGTGACCATCGTTCTCCTTCCATTTATGTGGGATTTGAGGTCGTCGAGGGAAAGGGCGTGTTGCCGCCGGGAAGTCGGGTGATCATCTGGACTACCACCCCGTGGACGATTCCGGCAAACATGGCCATTGCGGTTCACCCGGATCACGAGTACGTTCTCGTGACGATTCAAGGGCCGAATCCGCAGAGTGTCGTGGTGGCCAAAGACCTCCTCCGAGAATCATTTTCTGCCATGGGGCTCAAGCGGGGAAGGGTGAAGAAGACCCTTCGAGGGAAAGACCTCGAGGGCATCGTATGCCGTCACCCCCTTTATGACAGGCCCTCCATCGTCATTCTGGGGGAGCACGTCAGCATGGAACAGGGAACGGGCTGCGTGCATACGGCCCCGGGTCACGGGGAGGAGGACTTCGAGGTTTGCCAAAAGTACGGTATAAAGACCCTGGTTCCCATCGATGATCACGGGGTTTTTACGGATGAAGCGGGTCCGTTCCGGGGTCTTTTCTATGAGAAAGCCAATTCCCAAATAGTGGATGCCCTTCGCCAGAACGGCGCCCTCTGGGCCGAGGGAAGCGTGGTGCACCAGTACCCTCACTGCTGGCGTTGCAAGAAACCCGTGATCTTCAGGGCGACGACCCAGTGGTTTGCCTCGGTTGACCGCTTTCGCAAAGAGGCTCTCCAAGCAATCGAAGACGTGACCTGGGTGCCGGCATGGGGTAAAGAGCGGATCAGGAACATGGTCGCCGAAAGACGCGATTGGTGCATTTCGAGGCAGAGGGTGTGGGGAGTACCCCTTCCGATACTATATTGCGCCGATTGCGGGGAAGTGCTCAAGGCGCCCGAAGTGACGGAGCGCATCGCCGAGGTATTCTCCGTAAAGGGCTCTGACTCATGGTACTGTGATCCGGTGGAGGAATTCGTCCCCGAAGGGGTTCACTGTGCGCGCTGCGGCGGGAACCGTTTCGAAAAAGAGAAGGACATTATGGACGTCTGGTTCGATTCCGGGTCAAGCCATGCGGCCGTCCTCGAGGAGAGGCCCGAATTACGTTGGCCCGCCGACCTTTACCTCGAGGGTTCCGATCAGCACCGTGGTTGGTTCCAATCTTCTCTTCTGACTGCCGTAGCGACCCGCGGGCGTCCTCCCTACAAGACCGTAATGACGTGCGGTTTCGTGGTGGACGGAGAAGGCCGCAAAATGTCCAAATCCCTGGGTAATGTGGTAAATCCCATGGACGTGATGAAGCGTTATGGAGCGGATATACTGAGGCTCTGGGCTGCGTCTGCCGACTATAGCGGCGACATCAGGGTATCCGAAACCATACTGAAGCAGATGGCGGAGGTCTACAGGAAAATCAGGAATACGTTCAGATTCATCCTGGGGAACCTTTACGATTACGACCCCGAAAAGGATGCGGTTTCCTATGAAGACCTGCTCGAGGTCGACCGGTGGGTGCTAATGAGGTTATCGGAGGTTACCGAACGCGTCCTGAAGGGGTATTCGTCGTATCAGTTTCACATCGTGTATCATACGGTCCACAACTTCTGCGCTACGGATCTCAGCGCTTTTTATCTGGATATCCTAAAGGACAGACTTTACTGTTCGGCCAAGGATTCCCGCGAGCGTAGATCCGCTCAAACGGCGATGTATATCGTGTTGAAAGATCTCGTGAGGCTTACGGCGCCCATACTGTGTCATACTGCGGAAGAGGTATGGCAGGCCATGCCCAAATCCAGTGGCGACCCCTGGAGCGTACACCTATCGGAGATGCCCGAAGAGGAACAGAAGGTGTGGGACGGGGAATTCAAGGAGCGATGGAAGGTAATCCTCAGCTCAAGAGACGACGTCTCCAAAGCCCTTGAAGTGGTTAGGGGCGAAAAAGGCCTGATCGGGTCTTCGCTCGAGGCCAGGGTTAGGATTATCGCGAAAAACCCCGAAATAGGTCGAGTTCTGAAAAGCTGCGAACGTGACCTCGCTTCGATTTACATCGTCTCCCAGGTAGAGGTCGTTGAACCACAAAGCGTTTCCGACCGTATCGGCACTGACGACGAGGGGGAGGAACCGATGTTCTCCTACGAAGGAGGTACGGTAACCGTTCATGTGTTAAGACCCCTTGGCAGGAAATGCGCCCGGTGCTGGATTTTCGAGAAGTCGGTGGGCGCGAACCGGTACGAAGACCTTTGCGAGCGCTGTGCCGAGGTAGTCAGCGCCTCAGTGCGCTAGAGGGACGAGATGGGTTGACGTGGGGCCGAGTGAAGTGCGGTGTCCGTCGCAACCCCCCGTAATAGGTGGTCAAAATCGACGGGATCTTGGCGGGAGGAGTTCCTCCTCAGTCATAGGCCGTGGTAGGTGGGTGGTCAAATGGACGATATGGCGGACGACGCGGATGATAAGAAGGCTGACCCTCATCATCGGGCGAGCAGAGAATTTGGGTCGCGTTACGATGCATTGCTTCGGCGTATTGAATCTTTGGCTACTTCCATGGAGAAGTCCAGTATTGCCGAATACGTAGAGTTTTATAAAAGGCCTTTTCGGGTCATTTACGTGAATTTCCTGGCTGGAGTCGCCAGGGGTTTTGGGATCGCCGTGGGGATAACGATCCTCGGCGCGGTGGTCCTTTATATTCTACAGCGCTCGTTCGTCAGGAACATCCCGATGATCGGGAGTTTCATAGCGGAAATCGTCAGAATCGTAGAAATGGAGCTGGGGAGGCGGTGAACCGGGGAATGTGGCTGATGGCGGCAAGCGGGGGCGGCACATTGGTCCTAGACCAGATCAGCAAGGTCATGATCGGTACGTGGATGTATCCCGGGGAATCGCGGCCGCTCATCCCAGGCCTCCTTTATCTAACTTACGTCAAAAACACCGGCGGAGTCTTCGGAGTGTTCCCGCGCAGCACTTGGGTCTTCATAGTCTCTTCCCTTGTACTCTTGGGTGCGTTTTTCGTCGCCATCTCTATGGCCCGCAATAGCCCTTATGCACGCTTCCTCTTTTCGGGTAAGCTGTCAAACCTCGGGGTGGGCGCCGTCGTCGGGGGAGCCCTCGGAAACCTCGTCGACCGTTTACGCTTCGGGGCCGTGGTGGACTTCCTCGATTTCAGGGTATGGCCCGTCTTTAACTTAGCCGACATTGGCATCGTCGTCGGAGTGGTCGCATTGGGCTACCATTTCATCTTTTGCGCCCAGCGGGGTGAGGACGGGGAGGCCGGGTGAGCGAGGGGGGACGGCGTTTTGAGGTAGTGGTACCGCATGATGGCTCCGGGATGAGGCTTGATGCCTTCCTGGCCACAAGGGAGGACTTGAGGTTGTCAAGGGCCAGGGTGGCGGGGTTGATCAAGAAGGGGGCCGTCCTTCTCAACGGAGCTGAATGCAAGCCGGCATCCAAAGTGAGGGTGGGAGATGTGGTTTCGATGGTGATCCCGCCGCTCGAGGAGCCGCGCGTAAGCCCTGAGCCCATACCGGTGGAGATAGTGTACGAGGATGACGATGTGTTAGTGGTCAACAAGCCGCGTGGAATGGTGACACACCCCGGGGCGGGAGTGTCATCGGGAACCCTCGTGAATGCACTCCTCTTTCATGCAAGCGGGCTTTCGGGAATAGGCGGAGTCACTAGGCCGGGGATAGTTCACCGACTGGATAAGAACACGAGCGGTCTATTGGTGGT
>DUSP01000119.1 GCA_012842575.1 Clostridia bacterium | reverse complement strand
GAGATACCCAAGCCGATGGCCACCGGTATAGTTCGACGGGGATTCTCGATATCTTCGGCAGGGATGACCGCGAGTTCAAAGCCAGCGTAGGCCCAAAAAATTGTCACCAGAGCAGGACCGAATCCGGACCATCCCAAGGGAGCGAAGGGAGCCAAGCGGCTCCAAAAAAGCACGGGGTCCGCCACGAGTTTAATCACACCCAATAAGGCAAAGACGGCTAGAGGGCCCATCTTGGCCACGGTAAGCACGTCGTTTACCCGACCCGCTGCCATGGCTCCCAAATAATTCGATGCTGTTACAAAACTCATGAATATTACCTTGGCCACCGTGATCCCCAGCGTCCCAAGGGGAAAGAGCACGTTTAGATAGCGTGAAAAGGCTATGGGAAACGCGGCCAGAGAGATCCACTCTGCAAGCCACAGGGACCAACCCACGGCAAAACCGGCGGCAGGGCCGAAGGCTTCCCGGACGTACTCGTACGAGCCACCTACTCGTGGCACCAGCATGGCCGCCTGAGCAAAGGACAGGGCTATGATCGCCGCCATTACCCCCGCCGCCACCCAGGCGACCAGGGCCGCTGGTCCGAGTAGCCCAGCCCCAAAAGAACTGGCTACGTAAATGTCAGCCCCCACAATAGCTCCAATAACCAGACAGGTCACGTCGAAAAACCCAAGCCTGGGTTTCGTGAGTTTCGTTACCGGCTTCCTGACCGTCGCCTCGCCCATCGATGCACCTCCGTATTCTTGGCTCCCGACAGCTCCTAGGCACGCTCGCGATATGCCCTTTTCGGTTCTGGGTTCACTATCATCACCGCCCGCGTCGGAGGCAAACCTTGCGCCGGCATGGTCTATCCGGAACCGTGACCAGCCGCCTGAGAAAGTGATGTTCCTTGCCTGTTACCGCGCCGTCTCTTTGTCGCGAACAGGCGACTAGTTTTTGCGGGGCACCGCCTCTCGGTACCATCTCTTGCTCCATATATACGTGAGCTGATCAGAATTGCGATAGTGCAAACCATCACTCGGCGACAACCAGTTTTAAAACTATCACTCGACGACAACCAGTTTTAAACGAAGACTCTCAAGGGCCTATCGAAGGCTCTCGAGGCACATATGTAGCTGGAGTCACCGGCCTGGAGTCGTTCAACGGAGGAAGTTCAACGGAGGAAGTTTGAGGGAAGGGGCTTTGAAAGAAGGGCCTCGAAGGAATAGGCACAGGGAGTCGGCCACGCCTCGCGCAAAAGGGAAAGGCCAGCGCAACCTGCATGGCATTCCGGTCCAGATTGAAGCGGGTTGATCGAATAGATACCCGTTAGAAAAGAGAGAAGGAAGATTGACATTTATCTAGAAACTGCTCGAAATGACAAGAAACGACAAGGAGGATTCGTCAACCTAACGGCCCTAGTTGTCCTTTTCTTTGGGAACCGGAAAACAGACGTTAAAGAGCTGGTTGGGAAAAAGCGCGAGGATATCTTGCCGACGAGGACATCTTGCTGACGAGCGAACCTTTACCTGAGGGAGCACTATGAGAAACGAGAGAAATGAAGCAGATACACGTGCCACGCTAATCGATCCGAAACTAAGGGCGGCTGGGTGGTCGGATACGCAAGTCGCCCGGGAACATTTCTACCAGCGCGATCTGAAGTACGCCCCCGGTCGCATTATCTTGGTGGGTAACCGCGTGCAGCGCGGCGAGGGCCGTAAGGTAGACTATCTTCTGCGGATTACCGAATCCTTCCCCATCGCCGTAGTGGAAGCCAAAGCGGAATCAGATCCGGCCGAGGCAGGCCTCGAGCAAGCCAAGACCTATGCGCGTGATCTTGGCGTCGCGTTTGCGTACGCCACGAATGGCCACAACCTCATCGAATTTGACTTCTTTACCAACGCAACCCGAACACTGGATCGCTTCCCAACGCCCCAGGAACTCTTCGAACGTTGGTCACAAAACGCGGGGCCTTCGGTCCCTGAAAGGACATGCCAAGCGGCCGAGGCGCGGGGCCTTTACTACACAAAACTGGATAAGCGATCTAACCCGCTGCTTCACCCTTATTGCCCCGAAAGCCTCTGCGGCAAGCGACCCTTTTACTTCCAGGAGGTGGCCACCCGAGAAATTATCAAACGCCTCATGTGGGGGCAGCGTCGCGTACTGCTTACTATGGCGACGGGCACGGGCAAGACCTACGTGGCGTTCCAAATCATTTGGAAGCTGGCCAGGTCGGGATGGCTTCAACGCCTCCACCCCGAGCGGCCTGGTCGTGTGCTTTTCTTGTGCGACCGCGTGGTGCTCCGTGACCAGGCTTATAATACTTTCGCTCCCTTTGCAGACGGCGCCAGCGATCCGCGCCACAAGATCGAAGGCCACCCGCCGAACTTGACACGGGACCTGTATTTCGGGATCTACCAAACTCTATGGAGTCCGGATGAGCAAGGCCACCGGCTTTTTGAACGCTTTCCGGCGAATTTCTTCGACTTGATTGTTATCGACGAATGCCATCGGTCTGGATTTGGAACATGGCGAGAGATCCTCGAGCACTTCGGCTCCGCCATTCACTTGGGTATGACCGCCACTCCGAAGCAGGACGAGAACGTTGACACGTATGCGTATTTTTGCGCAGAAGAACCCGAAGTTGCCGTCGATCCGGAACGTCCCCAGCGTGGGAGCTCGAGGCCGCCGGCGTACCAGTACAGCCTTGGGCGCGGTATCGAAGATGGATTCCTCGCCACTTATAAGGTGCATCGTGTCCGGACGACAGTGGACGCAACCGGGCTCTATCTTCAGGAGGCATTGGAGCAGGGTGCGGAAGTATTCATCCCCGAGGACGTGGAGCCCCGTCAGGTGTATACCACTCCTCAGTTCGAACGGGAAATCACCCTGCCGGACCGAACCCGCGAAATGGTCCGCCACCTGGCAGGCCTACTCCGGCGGTTCGGGAAGATGGAGAAAACCATGGTCTTCTGCGTGGACATGGACCACGCGCGACTGGTCGCTCGCCTATTGCAGGACGAATTCGGCCCGGAGACCGGGCTTTCCAACTACGCGGTACCCATTATATCAGAGGAAGGTGACGAGGCGCGGCGTTGGCTCGAGGACTTCGCCGATTCTGATAAGAAGGCTCCTGTGGTGGCCACTACGGCCGAGCTCCTCTCCACCGGCGTCGATGTACCTTCGTGCCGCAACATCGTCTTCATGAAGACGCTCTCCTCACCTGTGCTATTTAAGCAGATTATTGGCCGCGGCAGCCGCATCGACTCCGCTACAGGCAAGTTTTGGTTCCGGATCATCGACTACACCGGGGCCACCCGCCTCTTCGATGAGTGGGATCGCCCGACGATGCCGCCGCCGGAACCACCAGATGGGCCACAGACAGCCATTCTGGAAGGTACTGTTTTCCATGCTGACAACCCGGGATCTCCTCGTTGGGGCTCGCGTGAGCGTGCGCACGGGCCCTAACACCCAGCAGGGTCCCATTCATAGCGATGAACAATGCAGATTCCGCTTTGAGCATCTTCCGGCCGGACGTCTCGCCCTCATGGTCAGTGCTCGTGGTTTTGTGGATCGTACGATTAGCGTGGAGACACTCCCTGATGAAACCACGACCATCGATGTGCCGTTGAAATTGGCGCGGAAAAAGGGCGGAAAGATTCGGGTAGAGGGCCTTGAGGTGACCATCGCTGACGAGGCGGTCTTCCTTATCGAAGCCACGGGTGAACAACTGACCCTGGATCAATACCGTGATTACACGCGCCAACGCATCATCCGGGCTGCCCCCAATCGGGAGCTCCTACGGGAAATTTGGGTTGATTCCAACCGCCGCCGTGCCTTTCTAGAAGAGCTGCGTCGTGCCAGCGTCCACCCAGAGGTACTCGCAGAAGCGCTCGCGCAGCCCGAGGCCGACGGCTTCGACCTGTTGTGCCACCTGGCCTTTGGCAATCCGATCCGTACCCGCGGCGAACGGGCCACGGCTTTTCGGAACCGGGAGCAGGCATTCATCGCCGCGCACAAGGAAGAGGCCCGCCGGGTCATTTTGGAATTATTGGAGAAGTACCGCGTGGGTGGGGTAGACCAATTGGAGCCCGAGGTTTTCGGCATCTCTCCCTTCCGCGAATGGGGCGGGGCAACTAAGATTAGCCGATGGTTCGGCGGCCTTGCTAGGCTTGGACGCTCGCTCTACGAAATACGAAGACGAATCTACACTGGGGAGGCTTCCGCATGAATGGGCCGCAGACGCGGGAGGCGCTTGCTAACGAGATGTGGCGCGCCTGCGACATTTTGCGTCGCGACAATAATTGTAGCGGCGTGATGGAGTACATCGAACACCTGGCCTGGCTCCTTTTTCTTCGATTTCTGGATGCCCACGAGGAAGAGTGGGAGAACCAAGCCCAGCTTGCTGGCCGAACCTACAGCCGCATCCTCGACGGCGATTTGCGCTGGAGCAACTGGGCCACTAAGGACTGGCCAGCCGATCAGCTGATCGAATTCGTCCATAGCCGTTTGATCCCTTACCTCGAGAGTCTCGGTGGCGATCCGCTTCGAGAGACCATCCGCAGCGTTTTCGCTGAGCGAAACGTCATCGTCTGTGCTTCGGGTTACAACCTCAAGGAAGTATTGGTCATCATCAATGGCATTGACTTCAATAGCCAGGATGACATCTTTACCGTTTCGCAGGTTTATGAAGAGCTTCTGCGTAGGCTCGGAAGCGAAAACCGGCTGGCAGGCGAGTTCTACACCCCGCGTCCCGTGGTTCGCTTCATGGTTGAGCTGGTGGATCCCAAAATCGGCGAGACCGTCTACGATCCCGCCTGTGGCACCTGTGGCTTTCTGGCCCAAGCTTACCTGTGGATGAAGCGTGACGAACGTACCCTTGAGGACCACAAGACACTTCAGCACAAGACATTCTTTGGCCAGGAAAAGAAGCCCGTACCGGCCTTCCTGGGTCTGATGAACATGGTGCTTCACGGCGTCACCGCACCTGGGGTCATGCGCCGCAATACCCTGGAAGAGAACGTTCGAACAGTGACAGAGCGTTATGACGTCGTCCTTACCAACCCCCCTTTTGGGGGTATCGAGGGCCGCCATATCCAGGGCAACTTCCCGGTTCAGTCCTCTGCCACGGAGTTGCTCTTTCTTCAGCACATCATGAAGAAACTGAAGCCCAGGGACGGCGCCCGTTGCGGCATGGTCGTACCGGAAGGTACTTTGTTTCGCTCCGGTGCCTTCGCCGACGTCAAACGCGACCTCCTGGATCAGTTCAACCTACACACTGTGGTGAGCCTTCCGCCTGGAACCTTCGCCCCTTATTCCGACGTAAAGACGGCCCTCCTCTTTTTCGAGCGCCCGGGACCTACGAAGGAAACGTGGTACTATGAACTTCCCTTGCCGGAAGGACTCAAGAAGTTTAGCAAGGGTAGCCCTATCCAGGACGAGCACTTTGCTGAGGCGCGGAGTCTCTGGAAGGTGTGGGATGCCTATAGAAAAGGGGAAGGGCCACGCGAAGCCTGCTTTTCGGAGCATTCCTGGATCGTCACCATAGAGGAGGTTAAACGGCGAGGCTATGACCTCACGCCTCGCAATCCGAATCGTCCCCAAGCCGAGACATTGCCGTCCCCGGTGGAGATCCTAGCCGGGTTGTTGGAGCGGGAGCGGGAGATCTTGAGCATTATAGAAGAACTGGACGCAATTTTGATCAACGACAAAAACGGAGGCGCGAGTGTATGACCGAGGGCCCGTACAAGCTCCCCAGAGGCTGGCGGTGGGTGAGGTTGGGGGAGGTGGCTTCGCTCATCAAGACGGGTTTCGCATTTCGAAAGAAGGGTGCGGTCAACGGCGATCTACTACATATACGCCCATATAACATCGGAGAGGACGGAACGCTCGACCTGTCGCAACGTTTTTTCGTCCCAAAGGCTTCGGCGTCTACAAACGAGACGATCTTACGGCCAGGGGACGTTTTGTTCAACAACACCAATAGCATTGAACTCGTCGGGAAGACAGCTGTAGTGAGAGAAATGATCGAGGCTGCCTTCTCGAACCACATCACCCTGATCAGAACCCGAGTTCATATATGCGAAGGGCCATGGCTTGCAATAGTCTTGAGGGTTCTGTGGCACCAGGGGTTTTTTGTTCAAAAGTGCAACAAGTGGATTGGGCAAGCAGGTATTAATACGCGCACCCTCAAGGACATTGAGGTCCCCCTCCCGCCCCTCGACGAGCAGCAACGGATTGTGGCGTATTTGGAGGCCGTACAAGAAAAAGCAAAGGCACTCAAGGAAACCCAGTCGGCCGCAGAAGCCGAACTGCAGCGCTTAGAGCAGGCGATTCTGGATGAAGCTTTTAAGGGAGAACTGTGATGGCCGTTGGGGATCTTCGCGACCCGCGCCACTTTTCCCTACTCATGAATCGGGAGAGAGACGGGCACAATCAAGCCTTCCGGTCGAAATCCCCCGATCTTCTTGTCGCAGGCATAAGAAGTTCTCCGGGCATCACATCCCCCGAATAAACAGTGCAAGTTTGACGCTGATCACGACGTGGAAAATCAGGAATGCCAAATAGGCCATGCCACGGATTATATATCCGACCGTGTTTCTGGGGTTTTTCATCCCACAGGTGACTCAGCACGGCTACTGCTACTACGGATAGACCTCCGGAAATCCCACTGGTTATTGAACCGGGGTACAACGCCATCAAGGTGACGGACGCACCCAACAGGGAAAGGTAGTTTAGAGCGAATAGCCGGAACCTCACCCTAAAACGCCTGGTTTGATCAACAACCTCGGTTCGGTGGGCAGCGGTCGTTTCCGGTTCTTGCTCTCTTTCTCCTTTTTCGGATTCTGCTTCACCCAGGAATCGCCATGTTCGTCCGGTTCCCCAACGTATCATTAATAAAAGCACCACTGAAGTAACCCAAACGGCCACGAGAACGAAGGGCATCACATTAGTTTGAAACCAGGAGGAGGCAACTGACGGTGTGCGAACGTAAACGTAAAGCGCAAATGGTGCCAGAAGGCCTCCCGCGATGCCGATTGAATAAAACACCTGGTCATTCTCGTATCTGTCATTTGTAAAAGTGAGCCGGACCTTTGGAATTGGCACGACAAAGCTCAGGCCCAAAATGAGCGAGCTCAGGATGGCAAGGTAGAAGGTAATAGCAAAAAACACTGCGATAGCCTCCGCCAAAAGAGGGCTATAGCCGAGTAACCACAATGCCCCAAGCCACGAAATCAAGAATACCACCCACGTGTTGCAGAACCCGAATGCCCACTTACTTAACAGGACGACCGCATCGGGCCGAAAAAGAGTGCACGGTTGCGACACTTCTCTTTCACCGAGCCTTCGGATAGCCCAAAACATGAACGTGTAAATCATCGTAGGATACATGAACCAAATGCCGAGGGCGATCTGACCCAAGAAGAGGGATTCCAGCAAAGGGTATTCCTCGCTGAGCACGGGCCATATAGAAAGGCCCGTGGAGAAGGCTGTTGCCGCTAACACTATTGCCCCCGTTGTAGCCTTCTCCTGCCATGAGGTTGAAAGTAACGTTTTGCAGTCCGTCGCTAGAGCCTTTCGGACAGGAAAACCCGTTAAGCCAAAGATCGCTGCCGCAACTTTGATGAGAAAGAAGTATATGAGGGGGGATCCCAACGCAAAAACAATCGCCTTTTGAGTTACTGACACCGGCGATTCCTCCGTACTACTTCTTCCAAAGTTTAGTATACGGAGGTGATTCGCCCATGGTCAACGGATGGCGTCAAGCCTGGGGAAAGATCCTCGTTAGGTCAACGGGCCACAGGAGGCGCATCCCCCGTGGAGCGGCAATGTCGCAATCCCGTTCCTTCAATGTGGTTTCCTCAAGCGATGAACAGGTTTACATTCGCTTCGCGTCTTCCAACAGTTAACTTGCCACACCGGCCAGTTCTACGCCGTCAATGAGCTCTTCCTTTGTGATGCCCATCACGTCCGTGGACATCGCACGCCAGCCGGCCTCCCGTTCTTGTCCCATCCCCGCAGTTCATAATACCTGTCAAGCATGGGATCAAGATCGATGACCACTTCAACGGACTTCCCGGTACTCCGTAGGCCTTTAAGCCTGTCTCCTTCAAATAGAGTGACTCGAAGGGGCTCTCGGGAGAAGCGACTTGGTAGAGTGTCATCCGATCGCGAGAACCCCCTCTCCGCATTAAAGAGGCGCTCAAGACAGATTATCCTCTCTCCGGCTTTCATGACATCGTCAACCGACACTTCCTGACCGAAAAGCAGGCTCAGCCCCCTCGCTATGTCGGAAGGCATGACGGCGTAGGTTTCCGGAGCCGAGTACTTACACAGGCCTAGGGAGTCACATACCGCGTTATAGTTCTCCGAGAACACGACGAGCTCAGGCTTATACTTCTGATCCACCACGTTGAGAACGTCGGGCAGTAACTCCGGCATCAATATCTTTGCGGCCGCCTCGTTATGGGCAACGTCTATGGTCGGCAAACCGTAACCCCAATCAGCTCCCCAATTGGAGACAGCCAGGCTCAACCCGAACGCCTTACTCTGCCTAGGTTCCTGCCCGGAAAGCTCGACACCCTTTGACTGCATAGCATAGTAAACCGCACCACCACCCACCTCCCAAGCGGCTTCAAGGGAACCACGTCCGAGTATTCTTCCCAGGCCTTCGGACTTCCCGATAGCGTGTATGAGTCCTAATATCACGCGGTCGTTTCCCCATATTGACCCGAAGTCATTTCCGCTACCCCCATCGCCTGCTCCTATATCACCTGGATCGAGAATCCCCCTTTGCGCGCATTCCATAGCGAAGGCAATGACGCCACCTACGCCGATCGGGTCAAGACCGTATTCCTGACATAGAAAAAACGCGTACGCCAGGAGCTCAAGGTTCCCGTTGCCGATCCTCGGACCCAGCGCGGCTATGGGTTCGTACTCAAGCCCGACGACCCTGCACTTGTACTTGCCTGAAGGGACCACAGTTTCTCTTATACACGCAACCGGGCATGCCGGGCACGGCACGAGAGAACCGGTATACTTGGCTACCGCTTCGGCATCGAGGTTAGACGCGTGCTCAAAGCTGCCCTCCTGGTGGTTTCTAGTGGGCAAATCCCCAACCTGGTTTTTGGACTTGACGAGTATAGACTTCCCGTACTGCCTAAGCCTGACGGAAGCCGGGTGGCTAGCCACCTTAGAGGCCATCTCGACCTCTAGATCTTTGAATCCGCTCGGACCGGCGAGCATACTTTTTCTCGGAATGACGATAGCCTTAAGGTTCTTCGAACCCATCACCGCGCCAAGTCCCGTCCTGACTACCGCGTGATGTTCCGACATTATCGCGGCAAGGTACGATCTTTTATCCGCCGCGGGACCCGTGCACGCAATCGAAACGTCACCGTGACGCCCGCAAAGCGTCGATTGAACCCCACTCGAGCTCAGGCCCAGCAGATCCTCTGCACCCTCAAATCTCACGCTTTCTCCGCTTTCGGAGAGTACCACGTATACAGGTCTTTCAGAAGCCCCTGTGAATACGATCGCATCAAGTCCTAGCCTAGACAGCGACTGACCAAACGAGCCCCAGGCGAAACCTCCACCCAGTCCGCGCGTCAAAGGAGAAACAGCGGTAACGTGAAATTGGGTAGCCGCCGGCCAGCCGGTCCGCGTAAACGGCCCCGCTGAAAATATGAGGGGATTTTCTGGATCAAAGGCTTGTACAACCCGATCTTGGCAAAGCGCTTTTACGTATTTTTGCAGAAGCGCCACCCCAAGGCCCCTTCCACCTAACACGGTTTCAAGCAGGTGTCTTGGAGTGTCGTATGTGGTCACCGTACGGTCTGTCAGGTTGATCTCTAATATCCTACCCATTTTCAATCTCCCGTTCCTCAACAACCCTATTGGTCTTGAGCATTAGGGCGGCTTTCGCCACCCTGACCCCCAAATCTCTGGCGGAATCGATCCCGATCTCGTCTTCCCGGGCACCCGCAAGATCCCTGTTACTCGTCCAAAGCTTGGCACCCGCATAATGCTTCGGAGAGCACCCGACCACCATGATACCCCTCGACAGATAACAATTAAGGATGGCGGCGAGGGCCATTTCTTGTCCGCCGTTCCTTGCTCCGCCTACGGTGAGAGCCCCTCCGACTTTACCCCATAACCCCTCCGGGTACCTCCAACGCAGGGGTCTAAGTCGGTTAAAGAAGATGAGCAGCATAGGATTGACGTTCATCGTATAGACGGGCGATCCGATTATATATCCGTCCGCCGCGAGAAACCTCTCCGTCAGCGACGACATGTCGTCCTTAAGTACACAGCGGCCGCCGTTCCGCTGACAAGCATCGCAATGTACGCATTGTTTTATTTGATAGTCCTTGAGTCGTACAAAATCCACATCGACATTGCCGAGATTCTCAGCGCTCTCAAGTGCCGTCTTCACCGCGAATTCGGTAGAAGCGATTCTCGGACTTGCACTGATTCCCAGAATACTAACTCGCATGTTGGCCTCCTCGTACCCGTTATGACACATACCGTCGGTCCACACTCGCTAAAAGCTCGGGGTTTTGGTGACGCCCCGCGGTCGCACCCTGTGCTGGTTACGGAGCTAAAACGGACTCACCCTTCTCCTTCTTTTCCTTTTCCTCTTTATTCGTTTTCCTCTTTATTCGTTTACAAGGCCTCCCGCTCGAATCTCACGCCCGTCGACTTAGGAGCTCGTGCTTTCCCTTTGACCACCGCCAGCACTACCAAGGTCACGACGTATGGGAGCATCTGAATGTACTGGTACGGAATGCCCGTACTTGCTACCTGCAGCCTGAGTTGGAGCGCGTCGGCGGCCCCGAAGACTAAAGAGGCCAGGAGGGTTCCAATCGGGTCATACCTCCCGAAGGTCACCGCGGCCAGAGCTATAAACCCCCGCCCTGCCGACATCTGCTCTATGAAGAGGTTCAAGGCCCCTATAGAAAGCGCGGCACCACCAAGCCCCGCCAGCAGGCCCGACGCTATGACGGCTTCATACCTGAGGGCGAACACGTTAACTCCCATGGCGCTTGCCGCCCGCGGGTTTTCTCCGGTAGCCCTCATATTGAGCCCGAAACCCGTGTGATACAGTAGGACTTGAAGTAATACTACTGCTACCAGACAGATGTATACGAATATGTTTTGGTTGAAAACAATCGGACCTAGAATCGGGATGCGTTCCAAACCGGGTATAGGCATCGCACCGAATCCCGGTACATTCTGAGTTTCGCCGGTGCCCGTCATCAGTAAGCGGAAGAGGTAACCGGTGAAGCCGATGGATACCAAATTCAGTGCCGTTCCGACCACGGCCTGATCGGCCAAAAAAGACACGGCGAATACCGCGAAGATCAGGCCCATAACAGCCCCAGCGACAGCCGCCGCAAGCAAACCTATGAAAGGCTGGCCGGTCAACGTAGAGCCAACCACACCCATCAGGGCACCGGTAAGCATCATTCCCTCAAGGCCTATGTTTAGCACTCCCGACCTGTAGCAGAAAATGGCTCCGAGCGCAGCAAGCAGGATGGGTGTCGCAAGGCGCACGGATTGGCTTGCAAAAGCGATCAGACCGTCCATCAGGCTTCCCTCCGCAAAAACCGGATCCTATACCTCGCGAAGAACTCCCCGCCCAGCAGAAACAGTACGACGATCCCTTGTATGAGGTACACGAGCGTAGAAGGTACATGGGCCACTCTTTGCATTGAGTTGGCCCCTACACGCAAGGCCCCGAAGAGGAAGGCCGATACCGGGATGGCCAGGGGGTTGAGTTTTCCGAGTAACGCCACGGCGATGGCGTCAAAACCATACCCAGGAGATATACCTTCCAACAGCCGGTAATGAATGCCAAGTACCTCGATGGCGCCGGCTAACCCCGCAAGACAACCACTCACGGACATTGTCGCGACTAGAACCCTTTCGACGTCAATTCCTCCATACATGGCAGCAGTTTGGTTTATGCCCACGCACCTTACCTTGTAGCCGAACGGCGTGAGGAACAACAGTATATAAACCAAAATGGCTGCTGCGACGGCTACGAGAACGCCTGCATGAAGGCGCGTCGTCGCGATGAGGAGCGGTAGACGTGAGGTCACGGGTATCTCAGCCGTCTGCGGCATGAATCCAGTCGGGTCCTTTAGCGGCCCGTGAACGAGGTGGTTGATTAACAACGTAGCTATGAAATTGAGCATAATCGTTACTATCACTTCGCTCACTTTGAGCTTTGCCCTCATCCAACCAGCAAAGGCGCCGTAAACGCCTCCCAGCACACACCCGGATGCCAACCCCAGGGGCACACCCAACCACCCGACAAAAGGACCCACAGTAAGGCAAACGACAGTGCTGGCAAGAGCTCCCATGTTTAGTTGGCCATCCGCCCCTATATTAAACGCCCCACCTCTAAACGCAAAAGCCACGCCAAGCCCCGCGAGCGAAAGCGGAGTCGTCTTTATCAGTACCTCGGAAAGGCTTCGCATGCTCCCAAAGGCCCCAACGAACAACGTTTGGAACGCGGTTTGAGGATTCAAGTGGCTCGCTTTCACAACAGCCGCAGACACCGCGAGAGCCACAAGGATACTGACTATACTTATGAACAACGAGAAGGCGATGTCGGCGCCCTCCCTTTGACGCTTTACAAAGGTCACGCGGAACAAAGCCGCTTTCCTCCTTCCCCCGCTCCCGCCATCCAGAGACCGATCGTTTCTCTATCGAGAGAGTCCTTCTTCCCGATGCCCACAATGCGCCCTTCGTATATGACGGCGATCCGATCGCTTAACGCCATAACCTCGTCAAGGTCCGAGGACACCAGCAATACTGCGGTTCCCGCGTCACGTTGGCGTATGATGGCTTCCCTAATGTACTCCGTGGCCCCGACGTCAAGGCCTCTCGTGGGTTGCGCCGCCACAAGCACCGCGGGACGACGCTCCAGTTCTCTGGCAAGGATGACTTTCTGCTGGTTTCCTCCGGAAAGGAGTTTGATTAAAGTTGTGGGGCTCGGGCATCTGATGTCAAATTCCTTAATCATAGCGGCAGTACGTCTTCGGACGGAAAGACGATCAATAAGAGCTCCCCTATTCACCCTCCAGTGGTCTCGCAACATGACGTTTTCTTCTACGCTCATGTCGCCCATCATGGCAACGCGGTGCCTGTCGGCAGGGATGTAAGACACGCCCGCCTCAATAATCTTTCGCGGAGGTGCATTGGTGAGGTCCTCGCCTTTTACGTAAACCTTCCCTGCGCGTACCTTGATAAGTCCCGCAATGGCATCGGCCAGCTCCTCCTGCCCGTTTCCGTCTACACCCGCCACACCGACAATCTCGCCCTCATGGACCTCAAGTGAAACCCCTTTCAAACCTTTCGTACCGGAACCGGTATCCACGGTCACCCCGTCCAGGACGAGGACGGGTTTGGCCGATTCGGACCCACGAGCATACGAACGATTAAGATCCACAACCCTCCCTACCATCATCCTGGCAAGTTCTTCTTTTGAAACAGCTCCGGTTTCAGTTGTCGCAACTTTCTTCCCGCCTCTCAGCACCGTTACTCGGTGGGCGGCTTCGTACACTTCGCCCAGCTTATGGGTGATCAAGATGACGGATCTACCTTGAGCCGTGAAACCTTTTAGGATCTTGAAGAGCTCCCTGGTCTCATTAGGGGTCAAAACCGCACTTGGCTCATCCAGGACTATGATCTTGGCGTTTCGGTATAGAACCTTGAGGATTTCCACCTTCTGCTGTTCCCCGACCGAAAGCTGCGAGACCGGGGCCGACGGGTCAACATCGATATCGTATGTTTCCGCTTGACGGCGGACCTCATCGCAAATGGCCCGCCTTGTGAAAAACCCGAGGGGAGGTTTAGCGCCGAGCACGACGTTCTCGGCGACGGAGAGGGTGGGCACCAGCATGAAATGCTGGTGCACCATTCCTATCCCTAACCTTGCGGCGTCGGCCGGACTCGTTATCACCACGGGTTGTCCGTCGACGCGAATTTCACCCTCGTCCGGAGCGTACATCCCGTAAAGGATGTTCATCAAGGTACTCTTTCCCGCTCCGTTCTCGCCCAGGAGAGCATGGATTTCCCCAGGCTGAACGTCGAAATCGATGTGGTCGTTGGCCACCACCGGACCAAACCTCTTGGTTACGTTACGCATCTCAAGCCGCATCGGCAAGTCTCCAACCCATTGCGACCATGGTGCCGCTTATGATTGCGGCACCACGTCGCTCAGTTTTCCGTTGATTATGTTTTCTTTGATCTCTTGGATGCGGTCCTTCACGTCCTGAGGCACTTTACTTTCAAAGCCGTGCCAGGGCGCAAGGTCCACCGCACCCTCCTTGAGACCGAGTTTATAGTTCTTGGCTTCCCATTTACCGTTAACCACTTGGCTTACAGCGAAGTCAACCAGTACGGGTATCTTCTGCAACCCGCTTGTGAGGACGGTGTCTGGTGCGAGCTTGTTCTGGTCCGTAACGTTTCCAATTACCATGACTCCGGGGCGAGCCTTTGCGGCCTCGATTATACCGAGACCGGCCTGATTTGCGTTGTTTTGTATCACGTCAACGCCAGAATCCATCATGGTAATCGCAAGTTCCTTGGCTTTGGCGACGTCATTCCAGTCCCCTACGTACGCGTAAGTAGTCTCGACATTCGGATTGGCGTATTTGGCACCTGCGAGGAATCCATGTACCGCCTCGGTTATAACCGGGATCTCGAGTCCACCGATGATCCCGACTTTACCGGTCTTCGTCATGAGACCGGCCACAGCCCCGGTTACAAAGGCGATCTCAGTCGCTCTGAACCTGATCGAGCCCACGTTAGGTTCCTGAGCGATATCGGAATTAAGGACGACGAATTTGACATCTGGATAGTTGGGCGCTACCTTCTTCACCGGGTCAGTGAACTGAGCGCCGTGTCCTATTATCAGGTCGTACCCCTGGTCCGCGTAATCTCTGAAGGCGCCCTCGGCATCGGCCTGGGCTACATTTTCGATGTAAGCCGGTTCTATTCCGTACTTCCCTTTCGCTTCCATTAACCCCTGATAGGCAGCGGCATTCCAGGATCCGTCACTTATAGGCCCGGACATTACCACCGCTACCTTTACCGGTTCTGTTCCGCCGGAATTGCTCTCCGCCTGATTGTCTTTTTGCGCAGGCTCCCCGGTGTTCGCACTTCCGCAACCGACCAGCGCAAATGCCAACACTACTGTAAGCGCCAATGCAACAAACCTTTTCACCTGTACTTACCCCCTTGACAACATGTCGAAATAACGCCTACCGTCCCCTCTTCATCGCGACTGCTTACACAGGCGTTTTACCTCTATTGAGACCTCCCACCCCCCGGCGACATGTAACCTAACTCCTTTGAAACCTCGCGCCCGACCTCCAGCAATCTGGGCAAAAGACCTTTTTCCTCCCACTGGATCATGCGGTTCCTCGGCCCGGAAACAGCTATGGCGGCGATTACCGTCCCCTCGGCGTTTCGCACCGGGACCGCATACGCAACGGCATCGGGGTCGAACTCCCCCTGGCTTATGCAATAGCCGTCGCGGCGGATTTGAGCGAGACGTTCCATCAGCGCGTCTCTGGAAGTGATGGTATTTTCAGTCCACTTGTCCAGGCCGTGCGAGGCGATGTATGCGTTAATCTGCTCCTCCGAGCAAAACGCAAGAAGGAGTTTAGGGCCGGCGCCGCAGTGAAGCGGGTATCTTTTCCCCATTTTCATGCTGAGACGAATGATATTCGGGCTCTCTACCTGCTCGATTATTACCGCGCTTTGCTCATCCAAGATCATGAGCTGAGCGTTCTCACCGAACTCCTCAACCAAGAGCTTTAAGTAAGGCTTTGCGACCTCCCTGGCGTCAAAGTCGCTCAAGGCTTGAGCCCCCAATGCCATAAGCCGGTAACCCAACGAATACGCTTTCGTCACCGGGTTTTGACGGACGAAACCGTACCGCTTAAAAGTCGCAAGGACCTTGCAAACCCCGCTTTTGCCAAGCTTCGTCCGAGCTGCAACTTCGGCCAGAGAAAGCTCCTTTTTGTCATCCCCAAACGCAAGGAGAACGGTTAGCGCGTTTTCAAGAGCTTTCATCATAATCACCCTTACGAGTACGACTTAATAACTCAAAGAATGGAGCACCTGATCTGACTACTCTTAAGAAGGGTTCTATAAAAACGTGGGATTTCCTGCTGGTATTAATCATTTCCTAATCGGAAATACCCAGATAGACCGCTATTTGCTTAGAAAAGAGGGCCTAATATCTACCGCAGGACTTGAGACTAAGATGAAAAAGAGATGGGTTTGGTAGTTTCCACCCATCTCCAAAGCAAACTCGAGCTTCTTAATTCAAGACGGACCTTGCTGTTATCGTAATGGATGGGTGCTGGCCGTCGGCCGTCCCCATGGCCCCTCCCGAGCTCTATCAGGCTCTATTTGTTCTCCGAGCAGTTGTTACATTTGAAGGTTTCTTGGAGGTTGAGCTATCAAGGCTCATTTGTTCCCGAAGCGCCTTGGAGATGGTCTGCCGCCCATCCAATACCCAACTCCTCCAGCTTTGCCCTGCCAGGAACGCCCGTTTCGGGGTTCCATCCCCTCATGGCATAGTAGTCGGAAATTGCCCGTTCGAGCGCCTCCTTCGGTATCCCGGGTTGACCCTTCTCGGGATCGTCGGTTGGGCCGAGGAGTCTTGGGGGTAGGGTATCTTCCGACTTATCCACCCCTTCTCTAAGGCTGAATACACGTGCGAGGTTGCCTGCCCTCTCCCCCGCCTTCATGATTTCGAATAGCGAGACGTTCCAACCGGTCACCGCACGTACGGAATCGACGAAGGTATTTATGGGCAAGAGGCTCCTCGGAGCCACACAGAAGAAGCAGACCGAATAGGTTTTCAAGGCATCCCACCAGGTCTCGAGGTAGTGGAAGTGCCTGACCTTAGAAGGCCCTAGGTCGCGCGCATCGACCGGATGATAAAGCCCGAAGGGCGCTATCTCGTTGAAGGGATGCGAGCCGGCCTTAAGGAACATGGTGTCGTGCGCTGCCACCATATGATCGCCTCCGTGGGACGCTACGGCGTATCCGAGGCCGACACCTACCTTCCCCCTCGGGTCATGCATGGCGATCTCCACGCCCTTAGACTGGATTGCGAATTCCATTGATCCCTTCCCGATTGCTTGGGCCATGCGCTTCGTCCCTTGAGCCAGGAGGTCGCCGAAACCCTCGCGGCGCACGAGGGTGCGAAGGGCCTCGAGGGCGGCGTTTGCGTTTCCGAACCTCAAGTCAAGGCCTCCGGTATCCTCAGGGCCTATTAGCCCCTTCTCAAAGCACTCCATGGCAAACCCTATGGTGACCCCGGCGGATATAGTGTCGACGCCCGCCTGGTTACATATCCAGTTCGCAGTCAGTATGGCGTCGACGTCGGAAATCCCGAGGTTTGAACCGAAAGCGGCTATAGTCTCATATTCCGGAGAAGGTATGAGGGACTCCTTGCCGTTATCCTCAGCACCATCCCGGGCGACTCCCTTGTCTATGGCGAACTCGAAATCAGGCGAAAGGAGTGACGAAGGGGCACGCGCAGTGCGCTTACACCTCACCTGACAGGCATAGCACCCCCACTTCCCCCTGCCCACTTCCCTTTCGATGGTTTCGGGGGCGAGCTTTTCCCATTCTTCGAACTGGCCGAGGGAAAAGTTCCTGGTGGGAAGCATCTTCCCCGCCTGCATCCCGGGGAGCACCGCATCGGTTCCCAGATCGTAGAGGGCGCGGGCTTGGGGGTTATCCATAAAGGACTCCCTGAACCAGCGGGCGATGGAGCGCACCGCCTCTTCGTCCTTCACCAAAACCTTTCCGGTACCCCTCACGGCTATGGCCTTCAGGTTCTTGGAACCCATCACCGCGCCGTGCCCGCAGCGGCCGGCGGCATTTCGCGACTCGTGCATGATGCACGCGTAGCGGACCATCCTCTCCCCTGCGGGTCCAATGGAAGCGACCCTCACCCTATGATCTCCCAGTTCCTCCCTTATGGCGGCTTCCGTTGCGGCGGTGGTTTTACCCCATAAATGAGAGGCTCCGCGAATTTCGGCTTTGCCATCGCGGACGAAAAGGTAGACGGGTTTTTCCGAACGCCCCTTTACTACTATTCCGTCAAAGCCCGCGAACTTGAGCTCGGCAGCCCAAAAACCTCCGGATTCTGCTTCCCCGTATCCCCCCGTCATGGGCGACTTGGACGCCACAAGGTATCGCGAGTACCCGGCTATGGGAACCCCTGTTATGGGGCTCACCATGAAGGCCAGGACGTTCTCGGGAGAAAAGGGGTCAGCCCCCTTGGGGATCTCCTTTAGGAGGTAATAGGCGGCCATGGCCTTGCCGCCAATATAGGTTCTGTAAAAGGAATCGTCTTCGTTTTCTACGCCGATCGATCCGGTTGTAAGGTCAACCTTGAGGATCCGGCCGTGATAACCGAACGGCAATATGGTCTCCCCCCAACATTGGCATTAGGGTTTTTGTCGGGTCTTTGGTTTTTGCTAAAGAGACACTCGTTTTTTACTTTACGGCTTTTACTTTACGACGTTACACTCGCTAACGCCTGCTCGACTACGGATAGTCCTTCCTCAAGTTGTTCGTCGGTAATGACCAAAGGCGGTAGGAACCTTATGACGTGTCCGTAACGCCCGGCTTTCAGCAAGATCACGCCGTGCTCGTAGGCGTATTTCACTATGGCAGCGGTCTCCTGTACGGCGGGTTCCTTGGTATTCTTGTCTTTCACAAGTTCCGCGGCCACCATCCCACCGAGACCGCGCACCTCACCTATTATGGGATACTTCCTCTGAAGGTCGAGGCAGAAGTTGAGGATTCTGTTTCCGACTTCGGTTGCACGTGCGAGGAAACCTTCGCCCTTGAGGATCTTTAAAACCTCCAACGCAGCGACGCAGGCCACCGGGTTTCCACCGTAGGTTCCGCCGATTCCACCCTTGTGTACAGAATCCATAATTTCCGCCTTTCCCACGACACCAGCGAGTGGGAGCCCCGCGGCAATGGATTTAGCCACCAGGAGTAGGTCCGGTTCGATCCCCTCATGTTCGACCGCGAACAGTTTCCCTGTCCGCCCAAACCCGGTCTGCACCTCGTCTGCAATGAAGACTATACCGTACTTTTCACATATGGCCTTTAGACCGGAGAGATATCCCGGAGGTGGTACTATGAAGCCACCCTCGCCTTGTACAGGTTCCACAATGACGGCTGCGACGTTGCGACCGCCGATTTTGTCTTCCATAGCATCTTCGAACGCCTTCAGGCAGTAGGTATTGCACTCTGGACGCGTTTTTCCATAGGGGCAGCGGTAACAATAGGCAAAGGGAAGACGGTAAACTTCCGGTGCGAAGGGGCCGAACCCGTCTTTATAGGGAAGTACGTGTGACGTGAGAGTCATGGTAAGGAGGGTTCGGCCATGGAAGGCGTCGTCGAAAGCGATAACGGCCTGACGTTTCGTAAACTTTCGGGCGATCTTGATGCCGTTTTCTACTGCCTCTGCACCACTGTTGACGAACATCGCCTTCTTAGGTGATTGACCGGGCGCGGCATTGCATAAAGCCTCGGCAAGGTCCACATAAGACGGGTATCCTATGACCATAAAGCAGGTGTGTAGTAAGTCACCAGCTTGTTGCTTGACGGCTTCGACAACAGGAGGCGGACAGTGGCCCGTATTCAGGACCGCAATGCCCCCTGCGAAATCCACAAAGACGTTACCGTCAACGTCTTCGATGGCCGCCCCCGAAGCACGCTTTGCAAAAATGGGCGTACCGGCAGATACCCCCGCGGGGACGTATTTCTCCCTCTTTTCCATAAGTTCTTTAGACTTTGGGCCGGGAATCGACGTCGAGATTTTGATGGTACCCATGGTAACAGCTCCTTTCCTGGCTTTTGTTTACGTCTTGTTTTTACTTTCCACCAATGTCGTTTCACGCGCACCAAACCAGATGGGATTTACGGTTCCGTTTGTGCTACATTCCGACGAAGCATTGCCTATATTGCTTTCCATACTTTTGCCGCACTTCTCGCCAAGCAATAACCGTGCCACCGATGCGCCTTACGGATGAAATGCTATTGCAGGCTTTCTCCCAAGTATAAACCATCAAAGTAAGTCACGTGAGAGGAAGGAATTAAGTCATGGGGCAAGGAATTAGGTCCGGTGTAGGTGTTTTGCTTTTCAGGCATACCAGGCATACCACCACCCTTTGAGCGTGGCTCGGACAAGAGTTAAGTCTACTGTAGGTATTTTCTCTTTAAACCACAGAGGTGGTACGGATGTTAGCGGACGGCACGTGCCAACAGGTGGATAGATGTCTTTTCGGTTTAATCTGTCGTCATTCTTACGAAGAAATATGGGTAACCGACAAGAACGGTTTCACAGTCTACGTTAACCCGGCTTGTGAGCGATACTATGGAGTCAAGGCTGAGTTTTTCCTCGGAAAAAACGTGCGGGAACTCGAAAAGCACGGTTATTTCTACCCGGCCATCGCACCCCTGGTTATGGAGCAGAAAAGAGAAATCACCCATATACAACAGACTTGTGTTGGGAAAGTCCTTCTCGTAACGGCCTCGCCGGTTTTTGACGAGAACGGAGAGATAATGTTAGTAATCGAAAACTCCCGAGATATTACGGCATTTGAAGAAATGAGAAAAGATTTCGCTAATAGCTCGAGTGTGGTGCGAGGTTACGGCTATAGCATTGAAAGTCCCGGAGAAGTCATTAACGACCCATGGGTGATGTTTTACAGTCCGTCGATGAGAGAACTGAGAACCGTCGCATTGAAGGCGGCCCAAGGGGACGTCAGCGTGCTCATTACAGGAGAAACCGGTACCGGCAAAAGTATTCTGGCAAAGTACATTCACCGACACAGCAAACGGGCCTCAGGTCCGTTCTTAACGGTGAGCTGCCCGGCTATCCCGGAAAGCCTTTTTGAATCCGAGCTCTTCGGGTACCGAGCTGGTGCCTTCACGGGTGCAAAATACGGCGGTAAGCCCGGCCTATTTCAACTCGCAGAAAAAGGCACAGTGTTTTTGGATGAAATAGGGGACATGCCTCTGTCGATACAAGCCAAACTTCTACATGTCCTTGAGGAAAGGGAATTCATTCCCGTAGGCGGTAGCAGGCCGGTCCAAGTAGACGTACGCGTTATCGCGGCCACAAACAAGGACCTATCGGCTTTGACCGCCTCTGGGCGCTTTCGGAGCGATCTTTTCTTCCGGCTCAACGTCATTCACATCCACTTGCCTCCCCTCAGGGATCGCGAAGAGGAAATTGCCGAGTTCATAGGGTTTTTCCTTCGAAGGCTGTGCGACAGGTATCAGACTACCAAGGTGATTTCTCCGAAAGCCGTGGACGCTCTGACCAAGTATCCCTGGCCCGGCAATGTCCGGGAACTCGAGCACGTGCTCGAATCACTTTTCTTCACCTGTGATTCTACCATTATAAGGGAGCAGGATCTGCCAGAGCATATTCTTGCAAATTGTGGCAAAAGCGTAGAAACTTCGCGACACAGGAATTCGAGGTCATCAACAAAACGGGCTCCCACACGCGCCTTTACATTTACAAAAGAGGAACTCCTTGACCTCTACAATTCGTATGGGAGTACATATAAGGTGGCTAAAATCACCGGCCTAAGCCAGAGCACCGTGTATCGCCGCCTTAAGGAGGTGATAAGACGGCAAAAAGAGTAGAGTCCTTTATGAGTCAGCTCTAAGTCAGTTTTCTGAATACCCCAATGACTTTACCGATTATAGAGGCCTCCGTTGTACGTATAGGTTGAAACTCGGGGTTTTCGGGCTTAAGGATTATGTGTGATGCATCTCTGTAATACCTTTTCACCGTCGCTTCATCGTCCAGAAGGGCCACAACTATATCACCGTCTAAGGCGTTTGCCTGCCTTCGAACAACCACGTAGTCGCCATCTAGTATGCCGGCGCCTATCATGCTATCGCCTTCGACTCTCAACATGAACGTCTCTTCGGCATTCGGAATGAGGTCGGCATCGAGAGTCATTGTCCCTTCGATGTTCTCATCGGCTAACAATGGTTGACCGGCCCTAACTCTTCCTATGATGGGTATCGATACACCCCTTGCTCGTCTTGTGCCTTCGAGTATTTCTATGGTTCTTGGTTTGGTGGCATCTTTACGAATGTACCCTTTTTCTTGAAGCTTACTGAGATACCAGTGAACGGTAGCCGTAGATTTAATGCCCAATCCCTGCTGGATTTCCCGAACAGAAGGCGGATAAGGATGCTGGGTATGCCAGTTTTTCAGGAAGTCTAGTACCGCCCGTTGTTTTTGGCTTAAAGCCTTTTTGATACCCATTTAAGACACCTCATTCGCGTCATTTCCTGATGGTTGGGTCTATGGTCTATCAGCCCGTTGGGGCTTTTTCTAATTTTACCCTCTTGAACTGTAGTTTGCAAGACCCTATAATGTAGTATACGAACACGTGTTTGATTCCCTGTGAAATCGTTTATCTGGGAGATGCGAAGCCATGTCCGTCGTTTACATTCGACCCATCGGAGCGCTTTTCGAAAAAACCAATGAACGGTACCTTTCAGTAATTACCAGGAAAAAAGAAAGCGCATACCGGTTAGGAAAAGAAAGGGAAGAAGTTGATATTTGTCAGTGCGATTTAGGGGGAAAACGGGCCGGTGTTTGCCGGTTCGATGTCAATACACATAAGACCAATCTCGGTGTGAGCCAACTCGAAGATGAAGAAATAGTCGATGTATCGTTTGCCGCATGGAAAGCCGGTATATTTCCAGGGCAACCCGCAAATTCCCTTAAAGTCGTTTATCCTCAATTGGAGGTCATCAAGTATAACGAATTTGAACACCTCTCTCGGGTCAATGAGGTCCGTAACGCTCTTTACGAGGTATCACCCATCGTAGAACCCGATGGATTGGATACGTTTTTGGAAATACCTTTATCGCTGGTAGAAGAAGTAATAGGAAAAATATTGCTGGACTGTACTCCCTTCACTGTCATCGCCGGAGTCGCTGAGAATAAATTCCTCGCCAAAGCAGTCGTTTTAAAAATCTACCCCGAAGTATGTTTGAGGAAAACCACTGGCACTAAAATCGTTACCATAGAAAAGAATGAAACGGACGTCTTCTTATATACATTGCCCCTCGAGCTTGTCTGGCCTATCCCAGATACCGTTCGGATGGAATTGGTCAGATCCGGACTTCGTACTCTAGGAGACATATTATCCGTCCCTGAGCCAGAATTTCTCGTACGTTTCAATTATTGGGGAGTACGCTTGCTCAAATTGGCTCGTGGTGAAGATTTAGACCCCATAAAACCGGTTTATCCCGGACAAGTAAAGGAGGCCATGGTCACTTTTCCCGACGGATGTTCAGACTTTGAACAACTGGATTTCGCCTTAAAATACCTCGCCCGCCAACTCGAAAGTGCATTAAAAACGAGCAGATGTGCATGTAGCAGACTTTCTCTGGAAGTACAACGGAATACATTTAGGGATAAGGTTGACGAGATTGGTGAGATGCAGAAGATAAATCGAGCAGATGAAGTAAAAAGCTGCCTTCTTGCGAAAGACTGCTGTTCTAGTGCGGCAGTCGGACGTTTAGTCGAAGAAAAATGGTTTAAACCTCCTATTTTTGCTTATGTTGACCTTTTATGGGGTTTGAAAACCATGGCCGCAAAAATCGTTAAGGTTCCACCAGTCTGCCTCGTAGCAAAGGCTCATGATCTATCGGCTATTTCCGCAAAACAGGTTTCATTACTGGAAGCACTGTTAAACAAAAAAACAATTACACTCCTCGATGACGTTATATCCTTTCTCAACCGCCGTTATGGCAGACAGGTAATCAGACGAGGCCAGGATTTATCCATAGATTGGGCTGAAAAAATCCTCACATTCTGGGATCCTGTAAGATGAATGAGTAAAATCGTACGTGTTCCGGTACGTGTAATATTGAATGAAAACGGCTTCCCCGCCAAATTTTTCTGGAAGGGGCGATGGTTCGTAGTTGAGTCGATGGAAGACATATGGCCGTATACGGGGAAATGGTGGGAAGGCGAATCGAAAAAGATATACTTCCGTATATATGCTGATGGCAGTCTGTTTGAAATCTTAACAGATGGCTCGGGAAAGTGGTGGCTGCACAAAATTTACGAATAATGGAGGATTATCAAGGAAAATGGCATTCTGCCACCTTCACGTGCATTCTCCTTGGAGTTTTCTGGACGGAGCGAGCAATCTTAAACACATCATCGAAAAAGCGGCAACATTGGACATACCCGCTTTGGCCTTAACCGACCATGACACCGTGGCTGGAGCAGTACGATTTTGCCAATTGGCCGAAGAGGCGGGAATTAAACCCATAATTGGAACAGAGTTGACACTCGATGACGGTTTTCACCTTGTGATTCTCGCCCGCAACAAGAAGGGTTATCAAAACCTCTGTCGCCTCCTTACCAGATCTTATTCCGGATCAACCACTAAAAGAAAAGGGGAACGGAGCCTGAACGCAGCCGGTGCTGATTTACAGTCGGAGTGGCCTCAATCTTACTTCATCTCAAGTCCAGAAAAGCTCTGCTTGAACCGTGTGGAACTTATTGAGCTAGGCCTGACAGGAGCACTTGAGGGACTCGTAGCATTGTCAGGATGTCGCCACGGAGAAGTGCCCACGCTCATTCTCGAGAGGCGATTTAGTGAGGCCAAGGAAGCCGCAGAGCATTATCTTCAGGCTTTTGGATGGGACAACTTTTATCTGGAGCTTTCATCGGTGCGTTTACCTGGTACACGCCTTTTAAATCGATACCTCATGGAGTTGTCTGAATCCCTTCACTTAAAGACCCTGGTCACGAACAATGTTCACTTTGCACTACCCGAAGACTTCAGGATCCACGATCTTCTTACATGTGTAAGATTGGACATTCGACTCGATCAAGCCCATCCCGAACGCCGCCCTAATGACGAGAATTATTTAAAAAGTGAAAGTGAAGTAAAGCAGGTTTTAAAAGAACAGGCCCTGATGGATTACAATAGGATAATTCACGAAACCTTCGAATTGGCTCAGTCTTGCGAACCATCGCTTCCCGATACGGAGGATCTACGCCCCTCCTTCCCCACCGAGGGCGAATCCGCACGCGACATGTTGAAACGGCTCGTCATGGAAGGGGCCAAACAGAGATACGGTGGTTCGCGGTCCGGAAGCATAGATGTCAAGGAGCGACTCGAACATGAGCTCGAAGTAATAAATAGGCTCGGGTTTGAAGACTATTTCCTTTTGGCTTGGGACATCGTACGATGGGCAAAGGCTCGGAAAATAAGATGTTCCGGACGGGGTTCCGCTGCAGACAGTGCAGTGGCATATTGTCTATTCTTGACCGACGTGGATCCGATATCGCGCGGGCTCCTTTTTGAACGTTTCATGAGCCTCGAACGGGCGGAACCCCCAGACATCGACCTCGATTTCGACGCAAGATACCGTGACGACGTAACCGCATATGTTTACAAAAAGTACGGGGAGGATCACGTCGCCACCATAGCCACCTATAACACCTTCCGGGCTCGATCCGCCATTCGAGAGTTAGGTAAAGCCATGGGTTTTGCCGCTGGAGAATTAGATCGTTTTGCCAAGGCTTTGCCAGCCGGTCTACCGGCCGATGCCATAAAGAGCGCCTTGACCGCTTACCCTGAAAGCCGAGTGTTCAATAATTACACACTCGAAAGGGATCATGCCAAGTGGTATGCTCTCTTGGATGCCTGCGAAAAGGTAGCGGGGTTTCCGCGTTTTCTAGGAACTCACCTTGGAGGCATTATCATCACGGGTGCGCCGGTTACCCATCTCAGCCCCCTTCAAACGGCCGCTAAAGGAGTAAGTATAGTACAGTTCGATAAGGATGACATCGAAACACTTGGATTGGCCAAGCTCGATCTGCTATCACTGCAGATGCTCGCTGCTGTTGAAGAAGCGAACGACGCCATTATTCAGAGAAATCCCTCGTTCAACTATTATGGAATTCCCCTAGAAGACCGATCCACATACGAAATGATAAACCGGGGGGAAACCATAGGGGTCTTCCAACTCGAAAGCTCAGCCCAAAGAGCCCTTCAGGCACGCCTTAGTGCAAACCGGTTTGAGGATATAGTGGCAAGTTTGGCACTAATCAGACCTGGCCCCATAAAAGGAGACATGGTGGAACCTTTTCTTAAGAGGCGAAGCGGCCAGGAACCAGTCGATTATCCAGATCCGCGCTTGCGAGACATCTTGGAAAAAACCTACGGAGTGGTGTTATTTCAGGAGCAGGTTATCGAGATAGCGACGGTTATAGCAGGGTTTTCGCCGGGCGAAGCGGACCGGCTCCGCCGCGTTATGACACACGGCCGCTCCCAGCAAGAGATGAAAGCAATAGGAGAACTGTTTATAAAGCGTGCCATAAAAAACGGGACCGAACCGGGGGTCGCGAAAAGGATATTCGAAATGATTAGGGGGTACGCAAGCTATGGTTTCTGCGAGGCACACGCCGCATCCTTCGCGGTTCTAGCATCGAGGAGCGCTTACTTAGCCGAGCATTACCCAGCCGAGTTTTATGCCGCACTGATGTCTTGCCAGCCCATGGGATACTATCCCCTTCACGTACTGGTCGGAGAAGCCCGCCGAAGAGGAATAGCGGTACTCGGTCCGTCAGTCAATAAGAGCTTTGGACGATGTACAGTTGAGGATATTTCAGATAAACAAGATTGCAAAAACGGGAAGGCTATACGCCTAGGTCTCAGGTTGGTCAAAGGTATGTCTTCAGAAGTCCTGGACCGCATCTTGAAAGAACGCTTTTCCAACAGTCGGCAAGAGGTTTTCAGAACAGAGGGCAATCCTTTTACCTCGATAAGAGATTTTATATTAAGGGTAAAACCACCGCGCCACATAATGGAAAACCTCATACTATGCGGTGCCTTTGATGAACTCTACCAGAATACTCGCCGAATGCTTTTATGGGAATACGCGAGCGCGAGAAATGCCTCGCCCACCGAAGCGGTGGGTTCGACGACAAGCCATTCCAACTCCTTTTTGCAGGACTTCTCCCTTATCGAAAAAATTATCTGGGAATATAAGATCCTCGGAGTGGGGGTAAGCGGGCACCTCTTGTCACCTTTTCGGGACGGCCTGCGGCGTCAGGGTTATCATATAGCCGCAGAGGCTCGTCATTTGCCATCCGGTTCAAAGGTAAAAGTAGCGGGACTTCTCGTCCGCCCCCATAGGCCGCCCACCAAAAGCGGAAAAACGGTGGTATTCATGTCACTCGAAGACGAATCCGGAATAATTGATGTGACAGTGTTCGAAAGGGTTTATAGCCAATACGGCCACCTAATTTTTAACCCTACAAGCCCCGTATTGGGCGTCTTGGGAAGAGTTGACCATAGAGGGAATGCCGTGTCCATCACGGCCACATCAATTACAACCCCTCTTTCCCACCTCGACCTTACTACGTCCAATGGGTATAAAACATTATGATCACGGACCGTAAGATACGTGACCGCAAGAATGAGCGCGCTGACCCGACCCAAACCCGCCAGTGTGCACATAACGAGTTAACCTGAATAGTATAAGTTAGACAGTAGGGTAAAAGGCGTAAAAGGCAGCGACCGAAACGGCTCATCGCGGTTCAACTCCTCTGAATTAAACTAATTGCAATTGAGTTCATCCTACAAGGCGCGTCGCCTTTCCCCCGCACCATCGGGCAAATGTCGGTATCCTTATGTAAATCCGATGTGCGAACGATAGTGCCTGTGAAACCTCTAAACTCTTTGAAAAACCGATCAGAAGGAGGATTAGGCATGGCAAAGGAAGATACGGACTCTCAAAAGATGCTTTTAGGCCTCGAGCTGGCTAGAGCGTATGTTCCGTTTCAGAGGTATTCTAGACCCTTACCACCCGAAGAGGGACTAAGGGCCGGAACCATTTTCCAAGAACTAATTAGACCATATACTGGCCGCAGGAATCTATATGGAAGACGGTAAGGTCAAAGAGAGACGTCGAATCGGAGGTGATCGATTTGGACGCCGGTCGTGATGAATTGTTGAATAGGATAAGAGCCCTTCAGTTTACCGCAGTCGAACTAGGGCTCTTTTTGGATACCCATCCCGAAGACGCCAGAGCTCTTGCAGACTATAACGCCGCATCCCAGGAGCTTATGAGGCTCAAAGAAACGTACGAGCAAAGATACGGTCCATTACTGGATTATGGCTTTTCATTGAGCCCCCAGTCCTGGCGCTGGATTGAAGAGCCCTGGCCGTGGCAAGTTTCTATGTGACTAATGCGTGCGGTTCCGCATGGCTGTTCCGCATGGATAAGGAGAAAAGGCTGTTATACCCTTTATTTGATTCTGGTGCAAATTAGGAGGATGAAGAGATATGTGGGTCTACGAGAAGGCGCTTCTTTATCCAGTAAGGGTTACGCGACCCGACCCTCGGATGGCTAAGAACATTATAACGCAATACGGCGGGCCCGATGGGGAGCTCGCCGCTTCTCTCCGCTATTTGACCCAGCGGTATACTATGCCTATACCGCAAGCTATAGGAGTGCTAACCGATATCGGGACTGAAGAACTCGCCCATATGGAAATAGTGGCCGCCCTAGTTTATAACCTAATCAGGGACGCGCCTTTGAGCGAAATCAAGGCGGTCGGGCTGGACGCTTACTACGCTGACCACGACCGCGCGCTATACTTCGTGAATGCAGCGGGTGCACCCTGGACCGCATCGTACATACAATCTAAAGGAGATCCGGTAACGGATCTTCATGAGGACATGGCGGCGGAACAGAAGGCGAGGTCGACATACGAATACCTCATCGACTTGAGCGATGATCCAGATGTCATCGATGTGTTACGATGGCTTCGCGAACGGGAAGTCGTACACTTCCAGCGGTTTGGCGAGACCCTCAATTTGGTGCACGATTACTTGAATAGCCGACACGTATTTTGATTGCCATCCTAATCGCAGTGAACCTTCTTAACATGTGGCAGTTCGGTGAAGAGCATCTCAGCCTAAGAGGAATCGGGTGTAGGCCGCCGCATCTGTCGGGATTTTGTCCGAACTGACAAATCGAGTGGGAGGGGGCAGCTAATCCCCCTCCTCTCCCAACGACTGGATCATGCTGTATACGATTAGCTCCATCAGATGTACATGGGGGTCGGTACATTGACGCGCTCCGGGCTTTTCAGGGAGACGAGCCCCGTTACTCTCGGTCCTCTGTGAAGGCAAACTGCTGTTGGACACCTATCTGGCTCTCGTGCTCACGAACGACCGCATCTGCCAGTCACCGCTCCGCATCGAAGTGATTTGTGAGGAGCAAGACCCAATCCCGTCCCGCCGGTGTATACCGCCATGCTTTCGGGAGTACTCGCCTCATGCAAGGCTCTTCAAGGCAGCTCCTCGACTTTCACTGTAAACGTTCTGCCGGCGACGTGAATCACAAAGGTACGCGCTTTTGCTCCCTTCCCTGGCGTTGCAGCCCCTCCCTCCAGGGTTCGCGGTATACTTTGAATCCGTGTCGTATACTCACGGAGCACGCGGTGGGCCTGTTCGAGGCCAATTCGCTCGAACTTTATTATGTCACCCGGCCTGACCTGCCCCAGGAGGTCCAGGTCAGCGGAGATCACTGTGGCGATCTTGGGATACCCACCCGTCGACTGTCTGTCCGCCAGCAAGATGATCGGTTGTCCTTCCCCGGGAACTTGCACCGCTCCAGCCGGAACCCCGTCCGATATGATTTCTTGCTTGCCGCGATGTTCGATTGCAGCCCCACTCAGCCGGATGCCCATCCGATCACAACTTTGGGTAACCGAGTACTCCTCTGAAAAGAAAGTTTCAAGGCCTCTGGCAGTAAAGTAGTCATCCTGCGGTCCGGGAATGGCCCTGATGCGCCACTCCCTCCCTGGCACGCGACGAAGCCCCTCCGGCAGTCGTAAGCCTGCCCCGCCGCTCACCCTCGTGACGGCTGCGCCATTACTTGCACTACGGCCCCCTGTGAGCCTCACAGGGAGGCGATCACCCACCTTGAGTCGTCTCCCTTCAATACCGCCGAGATGTCCCCTGGTATAAGTAGAGCTGCTCCCCATGACAGGGGGTACAGCGATCCCTCCGGAGGATACGGCGAGATAAGCGCGGCACCCGGCCGATGGCGGCACAAACCCCAGTACGTCCCCTTCGTTGAGTTGGATACTTTCCCACGCCCCGACAGGCTTACCGTTGATCACTGGGAGGAACCCCGCCCCCGCCACGGCTACGATGATGGGCCTGAGGCACCGCAGCACAGGCCCGGTGAGGGTCATCTCTAGGGCAGGCGCCCACGGCTCATTCCCCACCAGGGCGTTTGCCGCCGCCAGCGAGTACCTGTCCATCGCCCCCGAAGGCGGAACACCATATCTCAAGTACCCAGGTCGGCCCCAATCCTGAACCGTAGTAAACAGCCCGGGGTCGAGCACCTCTAAAACGTCCTCCACAGCCGTACCGGCACCTGCAGCCAGCCTCGCGCCCGCCGGCGCCGCGAGTGCTGTCATGTCCGTCGCGGAGTACGTCCTCGGATGCTCGCGTTTCCGATCCCTGGCCTGCAGCAATGCGAACTCCTCGTGTGTGATCGGGACGAAACGTACGTAGTCGCCTGCCTTGAGCAGTGCCGGAGGTTCCGCGTACGGATCGAAGATCCTCACCGGGGTCCTCCCAATTATCCTCCATCCTCCGGGGCTATCCACGGGGTATATCCCAGTCTGGGCTCCGGCGATGCCTATGGATCCCGCCGGGACCAGCGTCCTCGGCGTTTTCAACCTCGGCATCGCAATCCTTTCGTCCATCCCGCCAAGATACGGGAAACCCATGTGGAAGCCGATCATGTATACGAGATAGTCAACTCCCGAGTGAATCCGGATTACCTCTTCCTCGGAAAGACCACTGTGCGCTGCAACATCTCGCAGGTCTGGGCCGTGCTCCCCGCCGTATGCGGTCGGTATTTCGATCACCGCCGGTGGGGGCAAATCCAGGCCCGCGAGGCCTGCTTCGACCAATCTAAGCGATTCTTCTACCGACTCAGGTGAAGCCGTCAGCGGGTCGTACACGACCAGAATCGACCGGTATGACGGGACACACTCAACCACCCCCGGAATCCGCGCCCGTTCTATCCCGAGAGTCATCGAGCGGACCCTGACGGAGACCTCCAGGGAAACCTCGTCCGCGAACTCCACGACTATGCCGCTGTCTCCTGCGAGTAGATACCTTGTCTCGCTATACATTACCCAGCCACTCACCCATCGGAGCTACTCTGATCCCCGCCTTTTCAAGAGCAGTCCGTATCGCCCTTGCATAGGAGAGCGCATCCGGGCCGTCTCCGTGTATGCATATCGTGTCTGCTTTAATCGGTATGACTGTCCCGTCGATTGCGGTCACATATCCCTCCGTTACCATCTGGATCGCTTGCCGGACCGCCTTATCGCGGTCCTCTATGATCGCGTACGGCTTG
>DUSP01000087.1 GCA_012842575.1 Clostridia bacterium | reverse complement strand
GGCTTTCCCGCCATAAACGTCGATTTGATCTACGGTTGTCCGGGGCAGACGTTACGGCATTTTCGTAATGACTTGGAAAGATGTGTCGCAAAACATCCGGAACACATCTCCGCGTACATGCTCTCGCTTTCCGGTGAAGTGCCCCTGAAGTCCATGGTCGACCGAGGTTCGGTCACTTTACCCGACGATGATTTAGTGGCGGATATGGCGGATCTTGCCCACGATTTCTTGGGTGAAGCAGGTTACGAACACTACGAGATCTCCAATTGGGCCTTGCCGGGCTTTCGATGCCAGCATAATCTGAATTACTGGAGAAGAGGTAACTACCTTGGCCTTGGCGCAGGGGCGCACAGCCATATGGATGGGGTCCGCTGGTGGAACGTAAGCGACCCCCGGGAGTATATCGCCAGGCTCGATGGGTGCGCATTTCCTATAGAAGGGGTAGAGCGGCTGACTTCCGAAGACCGGATGTCTGAATTGGTGATACTGGGGCTTCGCCTCCTGGAAGATGGGGTCAGCGCCCGGGATTTTATAAGACAGGCGGGCGTATGGCCCGAGGAGGCATTCCCGGGTGTCTTCGAGAATCTAATCACCAGGGGTCTCCTCGAAATGAAGGGTCGAGGCCAAGAGAGGCGTTTTCGGCTAGCCCCAGCGGCGCGAAACGTGGCCAACCGGGTTTTCGTAGAATTCGTATAAGTCGGTATTTCTTTTTGGGCTACGATTTCTTGACAGGATGTCGGGCGTTGAATATCTTTGAGTTGTCGGTTAGCACTCTATCGAAGAGAGTGCTAACTTGAATGGGAGGTGAGCGCTATGAAGCTTGATGAGCGAAAACGCTTGGTACTAAGGGCCATAGTGGAGGATTATATAGCAAGCGCGCTTCCCGTGGGATCCCGGACCATCGCCCGCAAGTATCGCTTAGGGGTGAGTCCCGCTACGATACGTAACGAAATGGCGGATCTTGAGGAAATGGGACTGCTTGAACAACCGCATACTTCGGCGGGCAGAATTCCTTCCGACAAGGGCTATAGGTTGTACGTGGACACGCTTATGCAGAGGATCAACCTAAGCCTCGACGAATTGAGACAGATACGAGAGATATACGAGAGAAGGACGCAAGAGATCGAGGCCTTGATCCAGGAGACCATTAAGGTCCTTTGCGATACCACCAACTATATGGCTTTGGTATTGGGTCCCGGAGTCAGCGCGACTCCCGTCAAGCGCATCGGCCTCGTCCCGATGACGGAAAAGTCCGCAGTCTTAGTTTTGGTAACCGAAGCGGGGTTTGTAGCCAATAGGCTACTCGAGGTACCTGAAGGCATCCGCGAAGAAGACCTGTACCACATATCCGGTGTGCTGAGCCACCACCTCCAGGGCCTTACGCTGGACAGACTCAGCTTGACGGCGATACGGGAACTCTACAATGAGCTTGCCCGGTACAGATCCATTGTGGAACAAACCCTCGAGATCTTGAGCGGTATATGCGCTTCCCAGGAGAGCGAACGCGTATGGGTCGGGGGCGCGCTCCGCATACTCGACCAGCCCGAGTTTCGGGACATAGACAAGGCCAAAGCCATATTAGGTCTGATAGAAGATGTCAACCTTCTCAGGGAGTCTGTGTCGAACTTCCGCGGGAAGTCCGGGGTGCAGGTGACCATCGGCGTAGAGAATGACCTAGAGGACCTGAAAGATTGTAGTCTGGTGTCCGCGACTTATTGGATGGGGTCAAAACCGGTGGGAACCGTAGCACTCTTGGGACCGAAACGCATGAACTACTCGAAGGCGGTGGCGGTGGTCGAGGTAGTGGAGGAAACGTTGAGCGAAGTCTTTACGAAGGTCGTGGGGGCATAGATTTGGTATCACACTGCGTTTGCATTTTATGCTACTCAAATATGCTTCATCAGAAGAGATATGCAGGAGGCACGTAGATGGCAACAAAACAGGTAACAGGCGGTTCCGAAATAGACGAGAGACTGGCCGCTCTATTGACCAATGCCAACGCGGTGCGGGCTATAGCTTCGGCCGTAGAAGGCACCATCGGACCCAAAGGGCTTGATACACTCCTCGTCGACCGATTCGGGGAGGTAGTGATAACCAACGACGGTATCACCATCCTCACCAAGATGGACGTCAATCATCCCGCGGCGAAGATGGTGATAAACACGGCCAGGGCCCAGGAAGAAGAAATCGGGGACGGTACCACTACTGCTACCATCATGGCGGGGGCGTTGCTCTCGGAAGGCGTGAACCAAGCCCTCAAGGGAGTGCCCGTGACCAGGATAATCGAGGGTGTCCGGTTCGGATTGAATCACGCCATAAGACTGATGATGGAACACTCCCGGCCCGTAAAAGGGGTAGACGAGCCGATTTTGAGAAACGTAGCCCTGATTGCCGGCAGAGAGCACGAGGATATCGCGGACCTTGTAGTAGGAGCCGCGCGGCTCATAGGCGAGGAAAAGCTCCTTAAAGACGGGTTCAAGCTCTCCGATACGATAATGGCCCGTGAAGGCGCCGAAAACACGGTTTTCATGGGCGTCGTGGTCGACAGGAAGCGTTCCAACGAGCAGATGCCGAAGGAAGTCTCGAACGCCAAAATACTCATCGTGGAAGACGCTCTGGAACCGGAGGAGATCGACGAGGGCGCCCTAGGTACGGAAGCCGGGTTTCAGAGATATATGGAGCTCAAGGAAGAGTTCAGGGAAAACCTGGAGAAAGTGGTTTCCCTCGGAGTCAACGTGATCTTGCTCGACAGGGGTACCACCGACGAGGCCGAAGAACTCTTGGTCGACGCCGGTGTCCTCTTGGTTCAGAGGGTGTCCTCGAGGGAGTTGAGGAAAGCCGCCGAACATACCGGGGCGAGGCCTATCAAACGGACGGGTCTTAAGAAGCCGCCAGCGGAAATTGAGCGGTGCCTCGGGCATGCCGAGAGGGTATATGAAGACGAAAAGCTCGAACACATCCGAATAATCGGCGGAAAGGGTAAGCCCATGGCCACGATACTCGTGGGGGCGGCCACCGAAGAGGTTGTGGACGAGCGGGAGCGTATCGCCAAAGATGCGGCCGCATCCGTCCAGGCTGCGGTTCGGGGAGGAGTGGTTCCGGGCGGAGGCGCCGTCGAAATGGCAGTAGCACGGGAAATCGAACGATTGCGAGATGGGGTCAAGGGCATGGCGGTATATGGGGTCGACTGCGTAATAGAGGCCTTAAAGAGACCCCTTTTCCAAATAGTAGCCAATGCCGGCTTCAATCCGTTAGAAAAGGTAGGAGATGTGATGGCGGCCCAGATGAGAGAGGGCTCGGACTCGCTTGGCATCGATTGTGATACCGGCGAGGTTCGCGACATGCTCGCGTTAGGGGTGTACGACCCCACCTTGGTGAAAACCCATGCGCTCAAAGCGGCGGGAGAGATCGCAGAGGCGATACTGCGGATAGACACGATAATCAAGAAAAAAGACGAGACCCCGCCGGGACAGGCCGCCGACATCCGTGAACCGGGGGATGTGACGGCGGAGATCGATCTTTAGGAAGGTACGGAAACTGGGGTGAGCGCCCTTGGCGAAGCGCGATTACTATGAGGTCTTGGGGGTGCCTCGGGATGCTTCGGAGGCGGACATAAAGAAGGCTTTTCGGACGTTGGCGAGAAAATACCATCCCGACGCCAACCCCAACGACCCCCAGGCCGAAGAGAAATTCAAAGAGATAAACGAAGCGTATAGCGTTCTCTCGGATCCCGAAAAGCGCGCCATGTACGATCGTTTCGGTCATGCGGCGACCTCCCCCGGAGCGGGCGCAGGCCCCGGACCGGGAGGTTTTGGAATGGACTTTGACTTCCCTGGTTTCGGGGGGTTCGGAGAAGGTTTCGGAGGAAGTTTCGGCGGACTTGGCGATTTGTTCGACGCATTCTTCGGAACCGGTCAGCGCGCGCGTTCGCCGAAACCCGGTCCCGTGCGCGGGGCCGATATGCGTTACGACGTGGAGATAACCTTGGAAGAAGCGGCTCGGGGCGCTCAAAGGCAGATTCAGGTCACGAGAACCGAAACGTGTCCGATGTGTGGCGGAAGCGGCGCCAAGCTGGGTTCATCTCGCAAGAAGTGTCCCAATTGCGGCGGTACCGGGCAGGTGAGTACGTCCCGCGAAACCGTGTTCGGGCATTTCGTAAGCGTCCAGACGTGCCCTAGGTGTGGCGGTGAGGGGGATATCGTCGAGACCCCTTGCGAAGAATGCGGGGGTGCGGGACGGGTCCGAAAAACAAGGCGCATAAAAGTGGAGATACCGGCCGGTGTCGACGAAGGGACCTCTCTGAGACTCGGCGGCGAGGGCGAGGCAGGTCTAAGGGGGGGCCAAGCCGGTGACCTCTACGTGGTCGTAAGGATCGCGCCCCATCCTGTGTTCAAGCGTAAGGGCGCTCACGTCTATTGCGACGTAGACATAAGCTTCGCACAGGCCGCATTGGGCACCACCGTCGAAGTACCTACCCTGTATGGGAAAGCCATGTTACACATACCTGCCGGTACCCAATCGGGTACCATGTTCAGGTTGAGGGGGAAAGGGATGCCCTACGTGAAGGGGTCCGGGTTTGGAGATCAGTACGTCAGCGTAAGGGTCAAGACCCCTGAAAACCTTTCGGAAAGGGAGCGTCAACTCTTTAGGGAACTCGCCGCCCTTCGCGGGGAGGAAGTGGAGGTCAAGCCAAAAGACAGGCAGGCGTCCTCCACCGCTTCTTCCGCAGGGCAAAAAGAGTCTTCGGGGTCAGGAAAGGAAGATGCTTCGGGCCGCGGCGGAAGACATGGTTTCTTCGATAAAATGAGGGACGCTTTCAGTGGCGGCGGGAGGTAGGCGGGAGGTATCTTCTTTTTGTCTTCTGACTGCTCTTAGGCCGTGGCCGTGAATGCTGGGAGGAAGAACGCAATACCGTGCATAGGTTCTTCATTACGGAGCGCGATCTGAAAAACGACGTCGCGCTCCTTTCGCCAGAGGATACGCGGCATGCAAGGGATGTCTTGAGGCTGGACGCCGGAGACCATATCGTTTTAGTGATTCCGGACGGGCCTCAATACGTGGCACAGATCACTCTGGTAGGCCCATCCCGAATGGCGGCCCAGATATTGAGGGAGCAAACGTGCGCACCCGAACCCCCCGTTAAGATCACCCTCTATCAAGGTATCCCGAAAGGCGACAAAATGGACATGGCCGTCCAAAAGTGTACGGAGCTCGGGATTCATAAGATTGTCCCCGTTTTCTGCCGACGTACTGTGATTCGATGGGACGAAACGAAATGCCGCGAACGACAACAGCGATGGCAGCGCATAGCGAAAGAAGCGGCGCGACAGTCACGAAGGGGCTCCTACCCCCAAGTGGCGTTCCCGGTGGAGTTCGAGAGAACGGTGACAGGCCTTGATGTGACCCTTGCGGACAAGGAAACCCTAGGCCTAGTCCCGTGGGAACAGGAGCGTCGACACGGTGTCAAGCAAATACTGAAGTCCCATAAACACGTCAAGAATATACTATTGTGGATAGGACCCGAAGGCGGACTCGACCCCAGTGAGGTGGCTATGGTAACCCGGGCGGGCGGCTTGCCCGTAAGTCTTGGGCCACGCATCTTGAGGTCCGAAACGGCAGGACTGGTGGTGGTCGCGATATTGCTCTACGAGTTCGGAGACCTAGGCGAGGGATATATGGAATGACCACTGATAACGGCGACGGCGGTACGGACCACGGTTTGGGGATATCCTCGAAGAAAACTTCCCCCAAAAGAGTCTCCTTTCTGACCCTCGGTTGCAAGGTGAACCGGTATGACACCCAGGTCATGGCAGAAGACTTTGAGCGCCACGGATACGAACTTGTGGGCTTTGAAGATGAGGCCGATGTTTACGTTATCAACACCTGTTCTGTTACGGCCCACAGCGAAGCCAAGTGCCGTCAGGCTATTCACCGTGCGAGGAGGAAAAATCCAAAGGCAGCGATCGTCGTGACCGGGTGTTACCCTCAGGTGAAACCAAAAGAGGTGGCTTCTATTCCGGGGGTTACATTGGCGGTGGGTACGGGTATTGGTACCTCGGTGTGCGAGCTCCTCGAAGCGTCTCATGGTCAGGCGAAGAGCGACAAGGAGGAAAGCCGGGGAAGGCGTCGCGGTGCCGTCGCCACGGTCTGGCTTGAGCCGGCGCTGGAGGATGGCGAATCGCGCCCTAAACGACTGACGGTTTTGCGCCGCGCCCTGGACGGGGCTTCGGTGACGGGATTTGAGGGCAGGACTCGCGCCTTCCTGAAGATTCAGGAAGGATGCGAAAGGAGATGCTCTTATTGTATCGTCCCGTTGGCGCGGGGTCCGCGGCGAAGCAAAAGCCCCAGTGTGGTGCTCGAGGAGCTCGAAGGGCTCCTCGAGTCGGGGTTCAAGGAGGTAGTGCTCACCGGTACGGATCTTGGGGCTTATGGCCTTGATCTTCACGGTCAAGAAGAGCGATGCATACCCGGCGGTGGTGCCTGCGGGAATGGAGACGGGAATGCCGGGTTGAATGGAGACGATGATGCCAGGTTGAATGGGGACGGGGATGCTGACGGGGATGCCGGCCCTTATGCGCCGGTAGCCGATTTCAAGGTCGCAGGACGGATGGATCTCGCCGATCTTTTGCGGTTGATGGGCAGGAAGCTTTCCGGGTACTTCGAGAAAGGTGCGAGGTTGCGATTGAGTTCCATAGAACCTTATGGTGTTAACCCCCGTCTTCTCGAAGTGATGGCAGATGCGGATTGGATCTGTCGCCACTTGCACATTCCCCTCCAAAGCGGCAGCGACCGCGTGCTGGGGCTCATGGGTAGGGGATATACGGTAGAGGAGTTCCTCGGGCTAGTTCAACGGATTCGTGAAGCTATACCCGGGATAGGTATCACCACCGATGTCATAGTGGGTTTTCCTGGCGAGACCCGACGGGAATTCGAGGAAACGGTGGACGTGGTCAGGAAGGCGTCCTTTTCCCGGCTCCACGTCTTTAGGTTTTCTCCGAGGCCGAAAACCGCCGCTTTCGAGTTACCCGGTCAAGTGGGACCCGATGAAAAGAAGAAAAGGAGCGAAATACTCATCAGCGTGGGTAAGCAACTGGCAAAAGCCTTTCACGAGGGTCTGGTCGGGACCGTCCAGCAGGTCTTGGTCGAGGAGGCCAGGGATAGGCGAAGTGGCTCGTTGCAGGGTTTCACTTCCAACTACGTGAGGGCATTCTTTCACGGGGATGACTCTCTCAAAGGCAGTATGGTTACCGTCGTGGTGGATAGCGGAGACGAACGTGGGGTTATGGCACGCCTCCGGGGCCGGCCCGATCGGATAAGGTGACCACGAGGGTAAGAGGGAGGCCGATGATCACGAGGGGAGGAGGGGTCAATGACGGCGAGGGGAGGAGGATGTCAATGAGGGAGGAAGTCCCGGGACATGACAGGGTGATTGTGGGAGTCGTGTTCGGCGGCAGGTCCGGGGAGCACGAGGTGTCCGTGCAATCCGCGACGTCTGTCATGCGTGCTCTGTCTGCGAGGAAATACGATGTAGTGCCAATCGGAATCACCAAGGCCGGAAACTGGATTATGATACGAGACCAGGTCGCCCTTTCGGACATCATATCCAGGGGAACGGTTGAAATCGAAGACGGTCCAAAAATCCGGCTCGACGATCTGGACTCAATCGACGTGTTCTTTCCCGTCCTTCACGGGACTTACGGGGAAGACGGTACCATTCAAGGCTTTTTCGAAATGATCGGCAAGCCGTACGTGGGATCAGGGGTTTTGGCTTCCTCCCTTGCCATGGATAAGGCTCTATCGAAGGCCGTGTTCTCGAGGGAAGGTATTCCGGTGGTCGAACATGTGCTCCTCGAAAAAAGGGCGATTGAGGCAGACCTCGAGGGGGCCGTGAAGAGCATCGAGCGGCATTTCGAACAATACCCGCTGTTCGTGAAACCTGCGAACCTGGGTTCGAGTGTGGGTATAACCAAGGCGCACGACCGGTCTGAACTGATATATGGGTTAAAAGAAGCGGCTTCCTACGACAGAAAAGTCCTCGTGGAGGAAGCCATCGATTGCCGCGAAGTGGAGTGTAGCGTATTGGGAAACGATGACCCGGAGGTATCGGTTCCCGGGGAAATCATTCCGTGCAGGGAATTCTACGATTACGTGGCTAAGTATGTGGACAACCGGTCAAAACTCTTGATACCCGCCCCCTTGGATGAGGGAGTGACCGCAGAGGTCAGAGATCTTGCCCTTCGTGCGTACAAAGCCCTCGATTGTTGCGGGATGGCCAGGGTGGATTTTCTCCTTTCGAAATCCGACGGGAAAATCTACGTCAGTGAAGTGAACACGATACCCGGTTTCACCAATATAAGCATGTATCCGAAGCTTTGGGAGTATTGTGGCTTGAGCTACCCCGAGCTCGTCCATCGGCTTGTCGTGTTGGGTATACAAAGGTATGAAGAAAGGGCCGCTTTGAAGACGAGCTACGAGGTACCGAAAGGTCGTCGTGATTGATCACGTTTGCTTGAACTCTATTGATCATGATTGATCACGTGTGGGCGTTACGAATGGGTGCAAGCATGCAAGACCGCTTAAAGATGCCTCCGAAAGCGACTTGAGCAGGAATTCTAACCGATACGGAGAATAAGCCTATCACGGCTCGCGAAGACATATACCCTTATCGTCCATACCTGACGACACGTGAGCGGAATTGACACGGTCTGCGCGAGGAACGTATAATTGGCGTGTTGCTCGAGCCAAGAACACGAAGTGCGAAGTATAGGCGGAGGGAGGGATAGCGAATGTCGGAAGTCCGAATTGCAAAGAACGAAACGCTGGACAGTGCCCTTCGCCGTTTCAAGAAGGAGTGCCAGAAGGCGGGTGTCTTAGCCGAGGTGCGCCGAAGGGAGCATTACGAAAAACCGAGCGTACGGCGCAAGAAGAAGGCTGAGGCGGCCCGAAAGCGCCGCTACCGGTAAAGCGGGCGTTGACGGTCCACGTTGATCGACAGCAATCAGGGTTGATCGACCGCAACAGGGAGAGGATGACCCCGGCTTAACCCAAGAGGGTTGCCGGGGTTAATTTTTGTTGGCAGGCGAAGGGTGTGGGGTTACGTCCGGCTATAACGATAGCGGTATAGCAGTGTTATAAGGGTTACGTTTCGTGCGGCTACGTTAGGCTGTAGCGATAACGGTGTCAAGCGGGGGCGATAACGGTGTTAAGCGGGTACGTTCGTCGCATAGACTGAAGCGAAGAGAGGGACCACAACATGGCACCCGCCAAAGGCGAGTCCGGTTCCGGATATAAAGGGGAGTCCGGACATAAAGGCGAGTCCGGATATATACGAAGAAGAACCCTCAGGGAGCGACTCGGGGACGCCCTTGACCTGCCCCCGGGACTTACTCTCAATTTGGCGGAGATAAACCTGACCGGGGACAGGGAGGTTGTGATCTCGAACCACAGAGGTGTCGCTCACTACTCTCCTGAGAGGATATCCGTCGAGATCTCAGGAGGTTTGGTGGAGATCTACGGAAAGGAATTAGTGCTCCGGTACATCTTGCGTAATGAAATACGTGCAGAGGGGCGCATAGAGGGTCTTAAGTTCATAACCCAAGGCAAGACGAACTGAGGGCTTAGTCGAGAGGTCGAGGGGATTTGACATGACCCTCCGCGACACTTGGTATACGGTAAAGGGTTCCGTAAGGATTAGGGTAACGGGTTCCCAGGTGGAGAGGTTCGTTAATATATGCACCCATGAGAACATAACCTTAAGGAACATTTCCGCCGACGATGAAGGGATTACCTGTTCGCTGAGTGTCGGAGATTTCCCATTACTGCGGCGTGCTGCGAGGCTTACGCGATCGAGAGTCAGGATCATAAAGAAAGAAGGTCTTTATTTCTCGGCATTGCGTTTACGCCGCCATCCGGCGTTCATCGCCGGCGCACTCCTATCCATCCTCATGCTCTATTTTCTGTCTTCCCTCGTATGGGTGATCGTGGTGATAGGGGCCCAGCGTGTGAGCGTGGATCGTATTATGGAGGCGGCCCGCGAGGCGGGTGTAAGGGTGGGCGCCTTTCAGGGGGAAGTTGATCCCGAGGTCACCGCTTCGAAAATACTCGATGAGGTAGGCGATCTGGCATGGGTGGGAGTACGGATCCGTGGTTGTATGGTGGTCATAGAGGTGGTGGAAAAAGAGGAGGTTCCGAAGGACCCCTTTGAAGACCTTCCTTGCGACATCATAGCCAGGCGGGACGGTGTGCTCCTCAAGCTTTTGGCGATACAGGGCGAGCCCATGGTTTCCCCCGGGCGAACCGTACGGGCCGGAGATGTGCTCATCTCGGGAAGGGTTCCCGGGTCGGTGCCCCCCGGTAGAAATCCAGGTAATGCGGCAGACTCACGTTTGCCCGGTGAGGGGCTGGTAAGGGCAAGGGGTATCGCCCTGGCGAGCGTGTGGTACGAAGCCTATGCCGAAGTGCCGTTACGGACCGTAGTCAGGGTTCGGAGCGGGAGGATCGAGAAAAAAATCGTCTTGAGGTACCATGGGAAGACCGTGACGCTTTACGGGCGGAAGGCGCCGAGTTTTGGGCGATATGATACGGAAGAAAGGGTCCTGTGGAGGTACCGGTGGAGGAATCGGGATGCCCCCGTCGAACTAACAACCGTTACGTTCCATGAAGTCATAGAGAGAACGGATACAGTTCCTCTCGAGCACGCAAGACTCCAGGCCAAAGAAAAGGCCTTAGAGCTCATCGAACGGCAACTCCCTCCCGGGGTCGAACGTGCGAGGACCTGGGCACGTGTGATCCAGGAGGGGCCTAATTTGGTGGGCGCCAAGGTCACGGTTGAAACCGTTCAGGATATAGGCGTACCGAGACCGATCGTGGCGAAGGACTGAACGTTTATTTCGGCACCGTGTATTGCGGTTGGCCGCTAAGGCGTAGGTGCCGAGCAGGAAGCCGCCCGGACGGGCTGGCACCCCACACCGGGACCGCTGCAAGGCTGGCCTGCGATTAAGGGTCGGTTGCAAGTTCGGCGGAAAAAGGTTAACATAAAGTCTGTGGAACTGAGGCCTGTAGGATCAAAGCGTGTGAAACTAAAGCGTGCGGAACCACAGAAGAAAGATTGAATGATGCGGTACCGATAAATCGAATGACGGGATACCTATAAGAATGACGGGATACCGATAAAATGATACCGATTGGGGGTTAGAGTGAATATTGATACAGTTGGACGAGGCGGAAACCCGTCTGTCCATTGAGGACAACGAACAGGCGCTGAGGGTATTCGGGCGGCATGACCAGCACCTCAAGATGATCGAAAGAAGCTTCGGGATAAAGGTCGTACCGAGGGGCAACGAATTGATCATCACCGGAGCGAAGGGCGAGGTGGAAAAGGTAGCCACCCTTTTTCATCACCTGCTGGGTCTTGCGAAGGAAGGTAATTCACCCTCGAGTTCGGAAGTGAGATATGCGATCAGACTTACCCAGGAGGGTCAAGCCGACCGGCTCGATGAGATATTCTCCGACATAATCCTCATCACGCCCAGGGGGAAGCAGATTAAACCACGGACCTTGGGGCAGAGACAGTATGTTGAAGCCATCCGACGTGATGCTCTGGTGTTCGGTATAGGGCCGGCAGGGACAGGCAAGACCTTCCTTGCGGTAGCAATGGCAATAGCTGGCTTTCGCAATCACGAGTTTCAAAGGATCGTATTGACGAGACCGGCCGTTGAAGCAGGCGAGAAACTGGGGTTTCTCCCGGGGGACATCCAGGAGAAGGTGAACCCTTATCTTCGGCCGCTTTACGATGCGCTCTTCGAGATGCTCGGCGTCGAGACGTTCGAGAAGTTCATGAGCAAGGGGCAAATCGAAGTGGCGCCTTTGGCTTACATGAGAGGCCGTACCCTGGACGATTCCTTTGTCATCCTGGACGAGGCGCAGAATACCACCCCCGAACAGATGAAAATGTTTTTGACGCGGCTGGGGATCGGATCCAAGGCGGTCGTGACCGGCGATATAACCCAGGTCGACCTGCCGAAAGGGGTTTTCTCCGGTCTTGACCAGGTCCGGACGGTATTGAAAGACATCGAGGGTATTTCCTTCGTGTACCTTACGGACCAAGACGTGGTGAGACACGAGCTCGTTCAAAAGATAATCAAGGCCTATGAAAGGTTCGAAGCGGATGGACGTTCGGGGGAGCATGCGTAACGTCGGGGCCTAGCGGCCAAAATAGTGCGGTCGAGAGTCATGCTTTCATAGCATGTCATATTCGCGCTGAGGACGTGCGGTCGAGTTCTGGAGGTGTTTCGATCTCTTTGAAGCCACAACGCGTTGTGCCGTGGCCGACGTTGATCGTACCGTCGAGCCGTGGACAGGTTAAGGCAGTTGGCCTCTTGAAAAAGAGCGGCGTCGCGCTGGCCGCGTTCGTTATATTATGGGCGATTCTTTATGCTAACATGGTTCCCCCGACGGTAGCCATCAAACTGGGAGAAGCCGCCCCCGATGACATCCCGGTTCCGACGGAGAGCGTAAATCGTTTCGAAACGGAACGCCTAAAGAGGGAGGCGGCGGCGGCCGTAAAGGATGTGTATTTCGAAGATCCCAAGGTCCTCACGGGAACGGAGAACACCTTATCTGCGTTGTTCGAACGCATTGGAAGTTTGCGCCGGACGATAAAGGAGAATTCTGCCGATCCGGCGGGCGCCTTGAACGTGGGCGTGGCCGAATTGACGTCATACCTTGACAGGGAAATCGGGATCTCCGTCGACGAGGTGCAGGCAAAGCGCCTTCTGGAGGCGCCCGATGAAGCGATTCTGGCTCTGGAGAATAGGCTGTCAGAGCTTATTCGCTCCCTCATGCAAGCCGGCATAAAACCCGATGCGCTGGAAACATACAGGCGTCAAGTTGAAAGCGAGGTGGCCGTGTCGGACATCCCTCAGGAACTGAGGCCCTTTGCCGTGCAGTTAGGTCAGCGACTCTTACGTCCCAACCTCATCTTCGACAAGGAGGAGACCGAAGCTCGAAGGAAGCGCGCTATGGATGAGGTCGTTCCCGTCAAGTTCGCGAAGGGCGAGATAATCCTCAGAAAGGGAGAAAAGGTCACCTCCAAGCACATAGCCATCTTGCAAGATCTCGGACTGTTGAAGACCCGGAGCCGGTGGCGCGAAATGCTGGGTTCGGGTATTTACTCCGCTATCTTTGTCGCCGCGGTCGGGGCTTATATATGGCTTTTTCAAAAGGACGTATCCCGGGACGACTCGAAAGTCGCACTGGTGGCGCTGGTCGGGATCGGCGTCGTGTTACTCGGGCAGGTATTCGAGGTCGTGTCGGGATTGCTGGTGCCGACGGCGGCCGCGGCAATGCTGATAGGGACGCTGATCGACCTTCGCTTGGGTTTCGTGGTGAGCAGCGTATTAGCCATGGCCGTGGGCATCATGGAAGGCCAAGACCCAAGGCTAATGGCGGTCGGACTGATAGGGAGCCTTGCCGGCGTTTCCGGTATAACACACTTAGGCCAGCGCTCCGATTTCATGAGGGCCGGTTTCATCGTAGGGATGACCAACATCCTGATAGTGTTGGCTTTTTACATCTCAGGAAGGCTTCCCTTCTCGGATTCTGGCTTATTGAAAGACCTCCTCTGGGGGGGACTGAACGGCATAATCTCCGCCATAGTGGCCATGGGAACCCTCCCTTATCTGGAGACTCTGTTCGAAGTCATTACGCCCGTGAAACTCCTCGAACTCTTAAACCCGAACCAGCCGCTCTTGAAGCGCCTTTTGATCGAAGCCCCTGGGACTTATCACCATAGCGCCATGGTGGCGAACCTGGCGGAGGCGGCTGCGGAGGCAGTGGGAGGAAACTCGTTGCTGGCCAGAGTCGGGGGTTACTACCACGACATCGGGAAACTCAAACGCCCATACTTTTTCATCGACAACCAATTCGGCGTGGATAACCCACATGAAAAGCTCGCTCCGAGCCTCAGTACGTTGATCATCACCTCCCACGTCAAAGACGGCGTCGAACTAGCGAGGGAATGGCACTTGCCCGAGGCGGTGGTGGACTTCATAAGAACCCATCACGGAACGAGCCTCGTGTCGTACTTCTATTCGAGAGCGACTACCTCCAATGATCAGAAAGCGGAAGGGATCTCAGAGGAAGACTTTAGATACGAGGGTCCGAAGCCTTCCACCAAGGAGACCGCCATCGTGATGTTGGCGGATGCGGTGGAGGCGGGGGTCAGGTCGTTGACAAAGCCAACTCCTGCCCGAATCGAAGCTACGGTCAGAAAACTGATCACGGACAGGCTGAACGACCATCAACTCGATAAGTGCGATTTGACCCTAAAGGACTTGGACACCATCGCCGAGGTGTTCGTAAAGGTTTTGAGCGGTGTTTTCCATCCGCGCATCGAGTATCCTGACGCAGGCAACAGGGAAGGGCCTAAGAGCAAAGAGGCGGCGGTCACGAAAGATGAAGGTAATCGTCCAGGTCAGACCTAACAAGGACATGAGGCGGATACTTTTTGAACATGGTCCGGGGGTGGCTCGTATCCGCAAGATTCTCCGGAATGCCGTCATGACCGCGCTCTCACTGAAGGCGGGGGGCGCACCCCTTACTCCCCGAAACCGAGACCGGCCCTCCTCGCGCTCGGCCGGTGACTTGGTCGGCACCATCACAGTAACGTTAGTCGATGACCATGAGATTTCGGGGCTCAACCGGGAATACTTTGGTGAAACCGGCCCGACGGACGTAATCTCCTTTCCGTATTTCGGACCCCTTCTTAAAGAGGGGAAGGAAGCGGGTCAATATGGTCGGCGTGAGTTGGGCGAGCCCGCCCCGGCGGTGGAAGGCCCTCGAGCCGAAGAAGAGCCGTTCGGGGACATCGTCATATCGGTCCAGACAGCGCTTTCCCAGGCGAAGGAATACGGCGTGAGCCTGGAACGGGAGCTTGCCCTTCTCGCAGTACACGGCGCGCTTCATCTTTTGGGATACGACGATATTACCCCGGACGACCGAGATTCGATGAGGAAAGCCGAAGGAGAGGTCCTCAACTGTCTGGGCTATAGCTGACGATAGTTGACGGACTGTATCCGCTGCCCGGATACGCCTTAGCCTTACTCCGCACCGAGGAGGTCGGGCCATGAGCTCCTTGCCGAGGCGCAGTTTAGGGGAAAGCTTCATCTATGCCGTAGAAGGTCTCTCTTATGCATGGTGGACCCAGCGGAATATGAGGATCCATACGCTGGCGGCCTTGTTTGTGGGCTGGGCGGGGTACTTGGTCCGGCTCGGCGTGTACGAATGGCTGTTCGTGTTGTCCGCCATTGACTTGGTTATTACGGCCGAAATGGTCAATACTGCCATTGAGGGGGCTTGCGACCTGGCGTCTGGCAGGTATAGCCCCGTGGCTCGGATGGCAAAGAACGTGGCCGCCGGAGGGGTGCTGGTATCCGCGGCCTTTTCCGTCATAGTGGCGGCAGTCGTTTTTGTCCCCAAAGCACCCCTTTTCCTCGAGGTCTTGGAAGGCGGGGCGTACCGGAGCCCGCTGTTTTGGATATGGATCTTGGGTTTGGCTTTGGTTTTCTCTTCCGTCCTCGTCACTTCCAAGTCGAGGTATACCCATAGGCCTGGCAAAACCCATAAGCTGGAAGACTCAACGGGAGACTCAAATGGAACCAAACGGAATCGGAAAACATAACCTCAACGGAAAAAGCTTGAACGGTGCAGAAGAGAATCCCAAACCTGAAGGTGCGACTCCTCATAAATTCGGTTTTGTAGCTTTGGTCGGTAGACCTAATGTGGGTAAATCAACCCTCGTGAACCGGCTTGTTGGCCAAAAAGTGGCCATAGTATCCGAGAAACCCCAGACGACGAGAAATCGCGTGACCGGCATTCTTACCCTCGACGACTCCCAAATCGTTTTCGTCGACACACCGGGGATCCACAGGCCCAGACACAGGCTTGGCAAATATATGGTGACCGTCGCCCAAAAAACCCTTGAGGAAGTCGACGTGATCCTCTTTGTGACGAGGGCCGATAAGGCTCTCTGTCCGGAGGACGAGGAAATAGCGGAAAAAGTGCGAAGGTCCAAGGTCCCGCAAATCATAGCGCTCAACATGATGGATCTCGTCGAGACCCCGACGCTCCTCCCCCTGATAGATGCATTTCACCGGCTTTGCCCCGAAGCGGAGATCGTACCCGTATCCGCGCTTCGCGGCACCAATGTCGACCGTCTGTTAGAGGTTATCAAAAGGTGTTTACCTGAGGGGCCAGCTCATTACCCGCCGGGAGCTTTTACGGACCAACCCGAACAGTTCATTGTGGCCGAAATCATCCGAGAGAAAATGCTCGAGAGATTGAGGGACGAAGTGCCCCATTCGGTAGGGGTGAGGGTGGAGGAATGGCGAGAGGAAGAAGAGAAACCTATTTACATTCGTGCCACCATATACGTGGAGAAAGAGTCGCAAAAACCCATCATCATAGGGCGGGGCGGAAAAGAGCTGAAAGAAATCGGCAAGGCGGCACGTCTTGAAATCGAGTTTCTGTTGGGGGTCGGTGTTTACCTCGAGCTCTGGGTGAAGGTGCGTAAGGGTTGGAGGAACGACGAATCGACCCTGAGGATGCTCGGGTACGACCAACGAAATCCGGGAGGGTCCTGACATGCCGCTCGGCCGATGCGAGGCGGTCATCATCAGGGTGAGGGATTACGGGGATGCGGATAGGTTCGTCACACTTTACTCACGGGAAAGGGGAAAGGTACATGCCGTAGCGCGCGGTGCCCGGAGATCCAAGAGCAGGTTCGTAGGCGTCCAACCCTTTGTGCACGGGGTTTTTTCGCTCTTTTCGACCGGGGGCGGAGGTGGAGGAGGGGCGTCAAGCCTTTCTCAGTTCCAAATACTGTCTTCTTTTAGGGTTTTGAGAGAAGACCTCGACCTGATGGCCGGCGCTTCGTACGTCGCCCAGGTGATAGACGAAATCACCGCCGCCCAAGACCCTAACGAGGAGGTCTTCCGCCTGCTGCTCTGGTCCTTGGGGGCTTTAGAGAAGTCTAAAGGAGCGGTCTTTGATGTTCGAGGGGTTCGAGATGGAATCAAGGCGGACATGGGCACCCTAGGGGCGGTGCTACGCGTTTTCGAGATCAAGCTCTTGCAGTACCTGGGGTATCAGCCGCACTTGGATTCTTGCGTGAAGTGCGGGTCGATTCCGGCCACCTTTTTCCATCCCGCTTCGGGGGGCGTCTTGTGTGAACGTTGTGGGGGTTTACTGGGGGATGCGGCGCCTTTATCTCCCGGATCGGTGAGTATCATGAAGGCCGTTCTCAACGCGGATCTCGCGAAGCTTGGCGTCCTGAAAATGACCTCCTTTCAGTCGAGCGAATTGAGGCGCCCCTTGGAAGAATACGTTTCGATGGTGGCCGGGCGACCTATCAGGGCGCTCGAGTTTTTGAAGATCTTAGAGGGAAAGGAAGGGCTGGCGTGAGGTTTTTGACGTTCCAGGACATGATCATGAGACTCCATTCCTACTGGAGTAAACGCGGTTGTGTGGTGCTCGAGCCCTATGACGTGGAAAAGGGGGCCGGAACCATGAACCCTGCGACCTTTTTGAAGTCGCTGGGGCCCGAACCCTGGAATGTGGCGTATGTGGAGCCTTCGCGAAGACCCAAGGATGCAAGGTACGGCGAAAACCCTAACAGGCTCTACCAGCACCATCAATACCAGGTTCTACTCAAACCTTCTCCCGACGACGTCCAGGATGTGTACATAGAGAGCCTGGTGGCCTTGGGGATAAAACCCGAACTTCACGATATCAGGTTCGTCGAGGACGATTGGGAAGCGCCTACTCTCGGGGCTTGGGGAGTGGGTTGGGAGGTGTGGCTCGATGGGATGGAGATCACGCAGTTCACGTACTTCCAACAGGTAGGGGGGCTTGACGTTAGACCCGTACCGGTTGAAATTACCTACGGACTGGAGCGGCTGGCCTGCTATATACAGGGGAAAGACAGCGTATTTGACATCGTGTTCACCGAGGGGGTTACGTACAGGGAGATATTCTTCAAGGGCGAAGTCGAGCATTCCGTTTACAGTTTCGATAAGGCCGACGTGCCGATGCTTTTCTCCCTTTTTGACATGTACGAAAACGAGGCGCGTCGGGTGTTGGAAATGGGCTTGGTGTTACCGGGGTACGATTACGTGCTGAAGGCTTCCCACGTCTTCAACATCCTCGACGCGAGAGGCGCGATAAGCGTCACCGAGAGGGCGTCGTATGTCAACAGGGTTCGCAACCTGGCCAGGGTCACCGCCCAGCAATACTTGAAGGACAAAGAGGAGGCTGGCCTTGGTGAATCGAGCAAGTAAACGATCCGCAGGCAAACGACCCACAGACAATCGACCCACAGGCAAACGATCCAGACTGTTACTGGAAATAGGTTGTGAGGAAATTCCCGCTTCGGTCATTCGAGACGCTCTGAGCGGACTTGAGTCTCGACTAAAGAAGGCGCTTCAAGATGCGAGAATCCCCCACGGGGATATCCGGGTGACCGCCACGCCCCGGAGACTCGTCGCCCTTGTCCAGGACGTGGCGCCGCGGCAAGACGACCTGAGCGTTGAGGTACGGGGCCCCGCACGACGCGTAGCTTACGACGAAGAAGGAAGACCTACGAAGGCTCTTTTCGGTTTCATGCGATCCCACGGGGCGACCGAAGAAGACCTGTTCATCAGAGAAACTGCTACAGGTGAATACGTATTTCTCCGAAAGATCACCGAAGGCAAGCCCACCCGAGGCATCCTGTCCACCGTATTACCTGGCGTGATTTTGGGTCTTGAGTTTCCGAAATCCATGAGATGGGGCGTCCACGAAGTGCGTTTCGTGAGGCCCATAAGGTGGATTTTATGTTTACTTGGATCTCATGTAGTGCCCTTCGAAATCGCTGGGGTGAAGGCGGGGCGAAAGTCGTTCGGGCACAGGACGCTTTGGGGGAAAAAACCGCTTATAGTGGCGCGTGCGGAGGAATACGAGGAGACCTTGAAAAAAGGCTACATCCTGGTTGACCTCGAAGAGAGGAAACGGGCCGTCTTAGAGCAGATACGAAAGGCCGCGTCTTCCCGAGGCGGAGTCGTCGAGGAAGATGACGACCTTTTGGATCACGTGTCAAACCTCGTGGAATACCCGACGGCATTCCCCGGGTCGTTTGACAGCAAGTACCTCTCACTTCCGCAAGAGGTCTTAAAGACTTCTATGAAACACCACCAAAAGTATTTTCCCGTGTTGGGGGAAGGGGGCTCCCTCTTACCGTTCTTCGTAGCAGTCAGAAACGGTGGGGAGGAGGGTCTTGACTTGGTTTGCGCCGGCAACGAAAGGGTTCTCAGAGCAAGACTTGAAGATGCACTATTTTTCTTTTCTGAAGATCAGAAAGAACCTCTCTCGGAAAAAGTGGCCCTCCTCGACTGCGTGCTGTACGTATCGGGGCTGGGTAGCCTCGGCGATAAGAGGAAGAGGCTCGAGAGACTGGTGGATGCACTGACACCGCCGGGAGACAGCGCGCTACTTGCGGTCGCCAAAAGGGCCGCCTACCTCTGTAAGGCCGATCTCATGACTCAAATGGTGGGTGAGTTTCCCGAACTCCAGGGGGTCATGGGTGCCGAATACGCCAGGCTGTCAGGTGAGGGCGCAGACGTAGCGCGGGCCATATACGAGCATTACCTCCCTCGGTTCGCCGATGACGAACTCCCCGCTACGCCCGCCGGCAAAATACTCGCTTTGGCGGATAAGGCCGATACCATCGTCGGTTGCTTTATCGCGGGATATAGACCGAGCGGCTCTCAGGACCCATACGGCTTAAGACGACAGGCTATCGGAATAATAAGGATCCTGACCGAGGGCACCCACGGCGCGCGTGGCTGTTTCCACACGCGCGACGCTTTCCGTGCCCGCAACGACGGCAAAGCTCACGATGTCACGGATCACCTGACGCTGGACTTTCTCTTGAAGGAGGCCTTCCGGGGCTACGGGGAGACACAAGGGGAAGGCCAAGCGGAAAACGAGCAGGACTTTGCGGCGGTATGCGACTTCCTATTGGGGCGGTTGCGGGTTGCCCTCGCGGAGATGGGCTATTCCTACGAGGTAATCGAAGCCAGCATTGCCGCCAGCAATGGTCGCGCCTGCTTTGTTTTCCCCTTGAAAGAAATAATACGCAGGGTGCAGGCGCTATCGGAGTTCTTGTCGAGTGAAGCCTTCGCCGAAGCCGCCGAAAACCTCCTGACAGCCCAAAAACGCGCTGGCAACCTCGGAAAAAACGGACCGCCCGGAGACCCTGACCCAAAGGTCTTTGAGGGCGGTGAGCGGGGAGCGGAGAACTCGCTCTACGAGGGGATATCGAGGACCTTCGATAAGACCAGGAGCCTTCTTTTGCGAGGTGATTACATACGGTATCTTTCCACCCTGTCGAAGCTGCGTCCTGCCGTAGATAAGTTTCTGGATGAGGTTTTGGTGATGGATCCGAACGAAGCCAAGCGTATGAACCGTTTGAAGCTGCTCAGGCGGGCCACCGAGCTGTTCTGGGAGGTGTATGATCTTTCGAAGATCAGGGTGTGAAGGTAATCCGGAAGCACAAGAACACGGGCAAGAACGCAAGGAACAAGAACGCAAGGAAGTAGGGTGGCTCTAAGAGGAAGTCCAGGGAGTTTCGGAGTACTTAAGGAAATACAAAGTATGGAGGACCGTATGGAGGACCAAGTGGTGGACGAAACCAAAAGCCCCGAAACGGAGTCGGACCCCGTGGTTTTCGTGGTCTCCGACGCCATCGGTGAAACCGCAGAAGCGGTGGCGCGTGCCGCCCTTAGCCAATTCAACTCGGGACGCGTTCGGTGGAAAAGGGTTCCGCACGTAAAAGACGTGGCCGCGGTGCTGGATGTTATCGAAGAGGCGAGGGGGAAAAAGAGCGCCATCGTATACACCATCATAGTGCCTGAAATCAGGGCGGTCATGCAAAAGGAAGCGAACCGTTTTGGAATCCCCCACGTCGACATAATGGGGCCGGTTCTTGACGCATTGAGTCGGATTACGACCACCAAACCGAGACTCGAACCGGGACTCGTTCACCGCATGGACGAAGAATACTTTCGTCGCATAGAAGCCTTGGAGTTCGCCGTCAAGAACGACGACGGGAAGGATCCACGCAGCCTCGTACGGGCGGACGCGGTGCTCATAGGGGTTTCGAGGACGTCAAAGACCCCGGTCAGCCTGTATTTGGCCCAAAGGTGCTACAAGGTGGCCAACGTGCCCCTGGTACCCGAAATACCCGTTCCAAGAGAGCTTTTCGAAATCGACTCCTCTCGCGTGGTGGGCCTAACGGTGGACGCGGATCACCTCGAACGCATCAGGTACGAAAGACTCATCGCGATGGGGCTCGACCCGCAGTCCAGTTACGCCGATCGTCAAAGAATAGAGACCGAGCTGGCCTACGCGAACGGCATCTTTCAGAAGATCGGTTGTCCCGTGATCGACGTGACCAACAGGGCCATAGAAGAAACGGCGACGCGGGTCATACAGATACTGGGCGCGCGACACGCCAAAGATAAAGACCGGAGATAGAGGTAACGGGACATAGAGATAACGCTGATACATAGAGATAACGCTGATAGAGACAACAGTTTATTAGATGGTAAAAAGCCTGGGGAGGTCAAAAGATGCTTCACGGAAGGGAACCAGGAGAAAAGCGGTTGGTTTACGCCTTCGAAGAAGGGAACAAGGACATGCGGGGCCTTCTCGGAGGCAAGGGCGCAAATTTGGCCGAAATGACGCTGATCGGATTGCCGGTGCCGCCCGGTTTCACCATAAGCACCGAGGCGTGCAGGGAGTACTTGAGTAACGGAAAGAAGTTCCCCGAAGGGCTCGAGAACGCCCTCGAGGAGTACCTGCGCGGACTGGAAGAAAAGACGAATAGGGTCTTCGGAAATCGAAAACACCCTTTGCTGGTCTCGGTCCGTTCGGGAGCGCCGGTTTCAATGCCCGGCATGATGGATACTGTCCTAAACCTCGGCCTCAATTCCGATACGGTCGAGGGGCTGGCGGAGGAAACCGCTGATCCGAGGTTCGCCTGGGACTGTTATCGGCGTTTCGTTCAGATGTTCGGCAACGTGGTGTTGGGAATAGATCACGAAAAATTCGAGGCGATACTCGATCGAAAAAAGGCCGCCTCCAAAGCCGCCTCCGATCAGGAGCTCAAAGCGGAGGAATTGAAGTCCCTTGTAGCCGAATATCTGGAGTTCATCAAACAAGAGACCGGAAAGGATTTCCCCCAAGACCCCAAAGAGCAGATACTCCTTGCGGTAAGGGCGGTGTTCGATTCGTGGAACAATCATCGCGCCATCGTATATAGAAAAATACATCGGATTCCCGATGACTTAGGTACCGCGGTCAACGTGCAGGTGATGGTCTTCGGCAACATGGGTGAGGATTCGGGAACCGGGGTATTGTTCACGCGTAACCCGTCCACGGGCGAACCGGGGATTTATGGCGAATACCTGCCCAATGCTCAAGGCGAAGACGTGGTGGCGGGTATACGCACGCCCATTCCGATCTCCGCCATGAAGGAAACGCTGCCCCACTGCTATGAAGAACTTGTCAGGATTTCAGGACTTCTCGAGAACCACTACCGTGACATGCAGGACATCGAGTTCACCATTGAAAAGAGTAAGGTCTACGTGCTTCAGACGAGGACCGGCAAGCGTTCGGCCCGCGCTGCCGTAAAAATCGCCGTAGACATGGCGAAGGAAGGTTTGATCGGCAAGGAAGAGGCAATCCTTCGAGTGGAACCCGAACAGATAGTAAACCTCTTACATAAAGGCGTAGATCCCGATGCGCGGCTAAAAGCCATTGCCGTGGGCCTTCCCGCTTCTCCGGGTGCGGCCACCGGGAAAGCGGTGTTTACGGCGGATACGGCAGAGGTGCTAGGCCAGAGGGGAGAGAAAGTGATTTTGGTAAGACCCGAGACTACGCCGGACGACATGCACGGGATAGTATACGCCCAGGGGATACTCACTTCCCGGGGCGGCATGACGTGCCATGCGGCCATAGTGGCCAGAGGGATGGGGAAGCCCTGCGTCGTAGGTTGTGATGCTCTCAAGATAGACGTTGATGCCAGGAGGTTTTCCGTTGACGACCGAGACGGCGCCGGGGTTTTGACGTTCAAGGAGGGAGACGTCATATCCATAGACGGGCTGAGCGGCCGGGTATTCGCCGGCGAGGTGCCCATGGTGAGTCCCGAACTGACAGGGGAGTTCCAGACACTCCTCGAGTGGTGTGACGAAACCAAGTCCCTGGGCGTTCGCGCCAACGCCGATACTCCCCAAGACGCCGCTTTGGCCCGGTCTTTAGGTGCTACGGGCATCGGGCTCTGCCGGACCGAGCATATGTTTATGGCCCCTGAACGCCTTGATGCCGTTCAGGAGATGATACTCGCTTCGGACGAAGCCGAGAGGCGGCGTGCGCTGAGCGTGCTTTTGCCCATGCAGCGCGGCGATTTTGAAGGTATTCTCGAGGCCATGGACGGGCTTCCCGTTACAATACGCCTTCTGGACCCACCGCTGCATGAGTTCTTGCCGCGCGTGGAGGATCTCATGGCCGAAATCGACGAACTTAGGGCCGTGGCGTCTTCGGATGAAAACGCTAAGGAACGCATCAGGAAGAACGAAGACCTTCTCAGAAAGGCCACGTCCTTGTCGGAAGCCAACCCCATGCTGGGATTCCGTGGATGTCGGCTGGGGATCGTTTACCCTGAAATTTACGAGATGCAGGCGCGCGCCATTTTCGAAGCCACTGTGGCGCTCATAAAGAGAGGCAAGACCCCGCGGCCCGAGGTCATGATCCCCCTCGTCTCGATTCCGAAAGAGCTCGAAGTCCTCCGGGAGAGGGTTTCGGCGGTTGCGGACAAGGTCATGGAGGAAACCGGGGTTTCTTTTGAGTATACCATCGGAACCATGATCGAAGTGCCGAGGGCTGCCTTGATGGCGGACGAAGTGGCGGATTTCGCGGAGTTTTTCTCGTTCGGCACCAACGACCTCACGCAAACGACCTTCGGCTTCAGCAGAGACGACGCCGAGGCGAAGTTCCTCCATCACTATATTCACAATAAGATCATCCGAGATAACCCATTCTCCACCCTTGACACGGACGGCGTCGGGAAACTGATTCGTACTGCGGTGAAGCTCGGGCGTAAGGCGAAGCCGTGGCTTAAGATCGGTATCTGTGGGGAGCACGGAGGGGATCCCGCTTCCATAGCGTTCTGTCATGAAGCGGGGCTTGATTACGTGAGTTGTTCGCCCTATCGTGTTCCCGTAGCGAGGCTTGCGGCGGCACAAGCGGCCATAAAGGCGCGCAAAGATGTGACGGATATGGAAAGAGCCGCGGCTTCAAACTGACTCTCCCGGCCAACGGGTCGGCACGGCGCGGCACGGGCGCACCGCCAGAGTCGCGCACAGAAGGGACTGCGTGTTTTTGTCTTGAGTCATCCCTTCTGGCTATAAGGGCGGCAACGCGGCCGACACCGGTTCGGCGCGACCGGTTCGGCTGGCACCGGCCGGCGGCGGCCGGCTCAGCCGGCATCGGCCGGCGTCCGTCTTGGAGGTTGTCGATAATATGTCCCGTCTTCACGGAAGCGCTGGCCTTTACGAAAGTATCAGGGAAAGAGTGGAGGCGGAAGAAGACGAGAGGCTGTCACCCTTCGCTCAACGTAGCGCCAAGAGCAAGGGACGGGCGAAGGACGAGGCTCCCTGTCCGATTCGCACCTGTTTTCAGAGGGACAGGGACCGGATAATACATTCCAAAGCCTTCAGGCGCCTGAAACACAAGACACAGGTCTTTCTCATCCCCGAAGGGGACCACTTCAGGACGAGGCTCACCCATACCCTCGAGGTCTCTCAGATCGCGCGGACGATTTCGAGGGCTCTCGGGCTAAACGAAGACCTCACCGAAGCCATCGCCTTGGGTCACGATCTGGGGCACACGCCATTCGGGCACGGCGGAGAGGAAGCCTTGCGGGAGATCCTTAAGGACGTTTTTCCCCCCGAAGGGTTCAACCACAACGAACAGAGCCTCCGTGTGGTTGACGTGCTGGAGCGTCGCGAGGGTTCGGATACGCCGGGTCTCAACCTTACCTGGGAGGTTAGAGACGGAATCCTCAACCACTGCGGGGATCTCAAGCCTTCCACTCTTGAAGGCGAGGTCGTCAAGATATCCGACAGGATCGCGTACATAAACCACGACATCGACGATGCCATCCGTGGCGGGATCCTCAATCCCGAGGATCTACCGAAGGATTGCCTCGAGGTGCTCGGATATAAGCATTCCCAAAGGATCAACACCATGGTTACCGACGTAATCCGCCAAAGTCAGAATAAAGGGCATATCTCAATGAGTGAGGAAGTATCCCAAGCGAGTGCGCGCTTACGGCACTTCCTTTTTGAAAGAGTGTATGTGGGATCAGAGGCGAAACGAGAAGAACAAAAGGCCAAGCGAATGCTCAAGAACCTCTTTTACTTCTTCATGGATCACCCCGAGGAGATGCCGGGCTGGCAAGGGCCCGGCGGTTGTGAGAGCCTCGAGAGACAGGTATGCGATTATATAGCGGGAATGACCGATAGATTTGCGCTCTCGCAGTTCATGAAGTACTTCGTCCCGGCGCCGTGGGTACAATAGCGGTGCAATATCGCGGTGGTAGGAAGGAGATTCCTCTCGATGTAGCAGGAAGGAGATTCCGCTTTCGTATCGAAGAGAGGCTTAGCCAGGTGGTGTAAGCCGTGAAGGGGGCTTGGGACAGTCATATAATAGAAGACGTTCGAGACCGCATCGATATTGTAGAAATCATCTCTGAGCGGGTGAACTTGAAAAGGGCCGGGAAGAACTACGTAGGCCTGTGCCCGTTTCACAGCGAAAGGACCCCGTCTTTCAGCGTCTCCCCTGATAAACAGATGTTTTATTGTTTTGGTTGCCACGTGGGGGGAGACGTGTTTACGTTTTTGATGAAGGCAGACGGGTTAACTTTCTCCGAAGCTTTGGAATACCTTGCCGGGAGGGCGGGAGTCCGCTTGCCCACGCCCTCCGCGAAGGATTCCGGAGTTCAGGCAAGAGAGGGCGCGGGGAAGAACGGGTTCACATCGTCCAGGGCCATCAGGGCGGCGCTCCAGTTCGCGAAGTCGTTGTACGTTGAAGCCTTAAAAGACCCCAAGACGGGGGCGGCCGCGCGGGATTACCTCGGAAAGCGCGGTCTCTCCCGAGGTGTTATAGGGACATTCGAAATCGGATATGCCCCCGATCGGTGGGATTTCCTTTCGGAGGCCGTGCGGTCGAAAGGGCTAACTCCGGAGCCGTTCGTCAGGGCTGGACTCTTGTCGAGGCGCCAAGACGGGTCCGGATACTATGACCGGTTCAGGGGACGGGTTATGTTCCCTATACACGACCCGATCGGTAGGGTGGTGGGATTTGCGGGGCGCGTCTTGGAAGCCGGCGCGGACGCCTCGGGCGACGCGGATGGCGCGGGTGACGTGGGCCTTGTGAAGGGCCCGAAGTACCTGAATTCCCCGGAAACATCGGTCTTTTCCAAGGGAAAGCTCTTATATGGAATGCATTTGGCTCGCCCTCACATAACCAAGGCCAAGAGAGTCATACTGACAGAAGGTTACATGGACGTGATCTCAGCCCATCAATTCGGGTTTCCCGAAGCGGTGGCATCCATGGGGACAAGCCTCACAGATCACCAAGTGAGGATCCTCGAACGTCTGGCTGAAACGCTCTATATCGTATATGACGGAGACAGTGCGGGTGAACAGGCCGCATTCAGGGCGCTCGAAGCTCTGATCGGATCCGAACTTGAGGTCCGGATCGTCGCTTTGCCGAAAGGAACGGACCCAGACGAGTTTTTGCGTTCCAGGGGGCGGGAGGGCTTGGAGGAGTTGATGAAGGACTCCAAGGGCCTCCTCGATTACGCTCTGGAAACGGTCATGAAAACCGTGGATCCAAGGACGCCCGAAGGGAAGATCAAGGTGGCAAAGCGTATGACCCAGGTGGTGTCAAGACTCGAAAGCGAGATCCAAAGATCGACTTATATCGAGGAAATCGCCAGGAAAATCGACGTCGATGTCGAAGCAATACGTTCCGACGTGTCTTTTGTGAGGGCCAGGAAGGCTGGGGACTTACGGGTACCGAATAAAAGGGCTCAAAGCGGTCATAATACACAGATGAAAATTGAGGCAAAATATGGATCTAATGGCGATGACGCGCTTTCGAAGGCCGAAAGGGAGCTTGTGAGACTGATCTTCGAGGTTCCCGACAAAGCGAAAGGCGTATTGGAGGAACTCGAGCTCGAAGGCTTTATTCCGGGCCGGTATAGGGCGATTTTCGACGCAGTACGAAGTATGCTCGAGCGGGACGAGATCCCCACCGCGGGAAAAGTCATGGATGCTTTGAGACAGGTTCCAGACGATAGGGAAGCGACCATGCTATCCGAGATCCTTCTTGAGGGAGTCCAGTACGCCGACGCCGAGCGCGTCCTGTCGGATTGCGTCCGTACCATAAGGATGAAAAGGTTGGAAGAAAAGCTCCACGGACTTATCGATAAAATACGTTTGTTCGAGAGGCAAAAGGTGGAACCGGATGCGGGTTTACTCGTCGCATATAAGACGACTTTAGAGGCGTATAACCGCCTGAAGACACCCGCAAAGGGCGCATCGTCGTCCCGGGTTTCGTCGTAAGCTTATGTCCACGGGAGAAAGCGGGAGAAAGAGGTTGATTCACAGGGTGACGGGCATCGAAGGCGTACGAGATTTGATAGACAAGGGTCGCAAGAAAGGGTCTCTCAGTTACAGGGAGATCATGGATACCCTTGAAGGGGTGGACCTTTCTCCGGATCAGATAGACGAAATTTACGAGGTCTTGAATTCCATGGGGATTGACGTTACGAACGAAACCCAGGAGCGACAAGAGCCCGCCATGGAGGAGTCCGACCAGGATGGCGCCCGTGTCGGTGCTCCCGACGAGGGTCCGGCGGAAGATGTGAGTAGGGACGGCGGGGAAGAGGCCGAGGAAATCGACCTGAGTATTCCGGAAGGAATAGCCCTGGATGATCCGGTTAGGATGTACTTAAAGGAGATAGGGAAAGTCCCTCTCCTTACCGCTGAAGAGGAAGTCGAGCTTGCCAAGCGCATCGAGGCGGGCGACGAAGAGGCCAAGCGCAGACTGACGGAGGCCAACTTAAGACTCGTGGTGAGCATTGCGAAGAAGTATGTCGGCCGGGGGATGCTCTTTCTCGACTTGATCCAGGAGGGTAACCTCGGGCTTATCAAGGCAGTGGAGAAGTTCGACTACCGAAAGGGATACAAGTTCAGTACGTATGCGACGTGGTGGATCAGACAGGCTATTACCAGGGCCATCGCGGATCAGGCACGGACGATACGGATTCCCGTACACATGGTAGAGACCATAAACAGGCTGATCAGGGTGTCACGACAGCTCCTCCAGGAGCTGGGAAGGGAGCCCATGCCGGAGGAGATAGCCGAAGAGATGGACATTCCCGTCGAACGGGTTAGGGAAATAATGAAGATCGCTCAGGAACCCGTCTCGCTCGAGACGCCGATCGGGGAGGAGGAAGACAGCCACCTCGGCGATTTCATAGAGGACGAGGAGGCGCCCGCACCGGCCGAGGCGGCGTCGTTCCTTCTGCTCAAGGAGCAGTTGGAGGAGGTTTTGGACAGCCTGACCCCACGTGAACAGAAAGTGTTGAGACTCAGGTTCGGGCTTGACGACGGAAGGGCGAGGACCCTAGAAGAAGTGGGTCAGGTCTTCGGTGTCACCAGGGAGCGTATAAGGCAGATCGAAGCCAAAGCGCTAAGGAAGTTGAGGCATCCTTCGCGGAGCAAGAAATTGAAGGATTACCTCGATTAGGGCGACTATGGTGGTAGGCGGCGGAAGCGAAGTCCTCGTGGTGGGCGCGGGTCCGGCCGGTTCCTCGACGGCGATGCTGCTCGCCAAAGCCAACGTACCCGTTCTGATAGTAGAAAAAGAAGTCCTCCCGAGACGAAAACCTTGCGGAGGGCTCATTTCTTTACGGGCGCTCAAGGAAGCCGGCAGTGTTCTCGAGAGCCACGGCTTTCCTCACATACCCGAAGTGCTCGTCGAGAGAGTCATTTGCGGTGTCCGGGTGATGGGCACGGACCCTTCCGAAAAGGGCACGGAGTACTGGGAGGACGACCCCATTGGAGTCATGGTGGACAGAAGCGCCTTCGATTTCTTTCTCGCAAAGCGGGCGGTGGAGGCTGGGGCGGTATTGCTGGACGGGCTTTCCTGGAGAGACGGGCTCCTCTGGAGCCAAAGAGAAGGTCTGGTGGAGCGGAAATCCGGGCGGGATGCCGCAAAAGTGATAATAGGGGCCGACGGTGCCTTGGGCCCCACGGCCAAGACCGCAGGCATGAGAAGATGGTGGCATCGATGGGAGCTTGGTTTTACATTGTCGACCGAGATCCACGTCGGAACGCGGGTCTGCGACGCCATTGCGGGTGCCGGCAGGCCCGGGGGAAGGGGTGTGGTGGAGTTCCACTGCCTTGATGGATTGGTGGGGGGCTTTGGTTGGGTTTTCCCG